>JAJUGZ010000008.1 GCA_029265715.1 Bacteroidota bacterium | reverse complement strand
ATGTTGTAACTTTTAATCGAGGGGAAAGACTAAATGTTTTTTTGAGTTTTGAAAGAAGTGGCGGATGTTGAAAATCATTCGTCGGATACGGAATTTTAACAATATATTAAAGGTTGAGTAATCATTACAAGATATCTTATATGTTTTTTTAGGTGAAATTTTAATCCATTATTTATGAAAGCAAAACTAAAAACTTACTCTTTGCTGTTTTTGTTTTTATCGGTCTTTCTCCCGGCTTTTGCCCAGGTAACCACGTCTGGGTTAAGTGGAAAGGTTACTGATTCTAACGGAGAAGCGTTGCCCGGGGCAACCATTCTGGCCACACATGAGCCTTCGGGGACGCAATATGGAACGATTGCCAATACCGAAGGACGTTTTACGTTGTCGGGAATGCGCCCCGGCGGTCCGTACAAAGTTGAAGTTACGTTTATGGGATATTCCAAAGAGATTTATACCGGTATAAATCTGGCGTTGGGCGAGTCGATGGTGATTGATCCGAAATTAAAGGAAAGCGCAGTGGATGTTGGCGAGGTTATGGTGGTTGGCACCACTTCGAGCAGCATGCGGAGCGACCGGGCTGGAGCCATTACCAACCTGAACTCAAACGCAATAAGCAAAACGCCAACAATTAGTCGCAGTGTAAACGACCTGATCCGGTTAACGCCACAGGCAACGATTAATTCGAATGGGGCAAATATTGGAGGGGGTAATTATCGCCAAAGTTTTGTAACTGTTGACGGAGCTGCTTTTAATAATGCTTTTGGGATTGGGCAGAATCTTCCGGCCAGTGGGTCTCCCATTTCGCTCGATGCATTGGACCAGATATCAATCAGCGTTACGCCGTATGATGTTCGGCAGAGTGGCTTTACGGGTGCAAGTATTAATGCGGTTACCCGCTCGGGTGACAATGAAGTCCGGGCTTCGGTATACTCTTATCTCAATAATGAATCATTAAAAGGGAATAAGGTTGGAGATGTAAAATTCGACAAGAATGATTCAGAATATAAACTTTATGGGATGCGGGTTGGCGCTCCGATTATTAAAGATAAATTATTCTTCTTCCTGAACTACGAAGAAGAGCAATCGACCGAACCGGGTCCTGCACGGGTGGCAGCAACGGCATCGAAACCGTATACCGATGGGTCGGATAATGTAGCCCGGCCAACTGCCGAAAAAATGGACGAGATCCGGAATTATCTGATTACCAAATATGGCTACGATCCGGGGGTTTATCAAGGATATTCATCTGAAAGCCCGGGGCATAAATTTTTAGCCCGTGTTGACTGGAACATTAATAAAGACCACAAATTCAACATTCGTTACTCGAATACAAAAGCAAAAAATCCATCCGACCCGTCAACCTCTACCAGTGGGTTGGCCGATCGTAATTTTACTACCAATAGCCGTACAGCCATGACTGCTATTTTCTTCAAAAATGCCAGATATTTCCAGGAAACGAATTTCTCGTCGTTGGCTGGCGAATTAAACTCGCGGTTTAATGGAGGTAAAATCAGCAACTTGCTCCGTGTTTCCTATTCGCACCAGGATGAGCCACGTTCGACAGAGGGCAGTGAATTCCCATTTGTCGATATCGTTGAAGACGGCAACATATACACTTCGTTTGGAACCGAGCTGTTCTCTTATGGAAACTTAAGAGATGTAAAAACGACCAATATTACCGACGAACTGTCATTTAACAGAAAGAATCATAGTTTCCTTGCAGGTGTTCAGTTTGAGCATAATATTACAAAAAATGGGTTCCAGCGTTTTGGATCAGGCTATTATCAGTATAATTCGTGGCAAGATTTTTTGAATGATAATGCGAACCAGTTTGCAATAACACACTCATTTAACAGCGATTTCTCCCAGGCATTCCCGACGTTTAAGTTCAACCAGCTTTCGTTGTATTTTCAGGACGAGGTTGTTCTGAGTGAACGTTTTAAACTCCAATCAGGGATCCGTTTCGAATTGCCAATGTACCCTGATTTAGACACCTATAACGAACAGGTTGCCAATACCTACCTGAGCGCTGGCGATTATGATTATCCGACCTTGTTGAAAAAATACGACACAACTGTTTTGCCGAGCACAAAGCTCATGGTTTCCCCGAGGATCGGGTTCAATTATGATATTTTAGGGAACCGGGCTCTGGTATTGCGTGGTGGTAGCGGCTTGTTTACAGGGCGTATCCCGTTTGTTTGGATTGTAGCCCAAGCCGGAGATGCCGGTGTGCTTCAAACCACCTATACGGCTACCAAAGCCAGTGGAAAAACAATCCCCTCATTCACGTCCGACCGGATTGAGATGTTGAATCAAATTTATCCGAACGGGGTTACGGCATCAACTGCGTCAATTTCGTCGGTAACGTTAATAGATGAAGACCTGAAATTACCGCAAACCTGGAAAACTTCGCTAGCTTTAGATGCAAAACTTCCGGCTGGGATTAAAGGAAGTATCGAAGGAATTTATAACAAAGATATTGCGCCGGCTGTTGTGACGAATGTTGGCCTTAAACCGGGCGTTTATACAGCGATTCCTAATTATGCCGATAACCGGCCTGTGTATGGGACTTATTATGATGCAACCCTGAAAAATGCATACCTGCTTACCAATGCAGCAAAAGCAGGTTATTATTACTCCGTAACCACCAAATTGGAAAAGAATTTCGATTTCGGGTTGGAGACGATGATTGCCTGGACCCACAGTGGAGCCAAGAATGTAACTGACGGCGTTGGGGACCAAATTGCATCGGCCTGGTATACTCCGTACAATACAAATGGAGCGAACATTCAGGAATTGAGCTATGCAAGTTATGTTATGCCTGATCGGGTAATTGGTTCGGTAAGCTACCGCAAAGAATATCTTAAACGCTTTGCAACCACAGTCTCTGTATTTTACGAAGGCGGTCCTTCTGGTCGTCTTTCGTATACATATACTTCTGCAGTATTGGGCGACGGGGGCGCTTATAATTTGATTTATGTCCCCAAAGCAGAAGATGAACTGACATTTGCCGATTATACCTACAAAGATGTGAACGGAGCTACCCAGACGTACACAGCATCACAGCAAGCTGCCGATTTTTGGGCGTTTGTGAATAGCAATGAGTACCTGAAAACAAGAAAAGGCCGCTATGCTGAGCGAAATGGCTTGGTTTATCCATGGGCTCATTCGTTCGATCTCAAAATTACCCAGGACATTTTTACCAATATTGCCGGAAAGCGAAATACATTGCAGATCGGCCTTGATATTAAGAATATTGGTAATTTGCTTAACAGCGATTGGGGTGCTAAGTGGTCGTATACCCAAAGCGCAATTCTGAAACAAACCAATAAACGGACACAAGGTGGTACGACTGTCCCAATTTATAACTATGTTCGGAATGGCGTAAATACATTGGATGATGATTTTACCAAGACGATTGGTTATTCGTCGACATACTCAATGCAATTCTCGATCCGCTACATTTTTAATTAAAACTTAGATAGAAAGTCTTGATTTTTTCAAGGCTTGCTGCTCGGTTACAAATAGGTGAGCCAAAACTACCTGGTTCACCTATTTTTTTTGTTTTTCTCAAAGATCCGATGTTTTCTTTTCTTTTCTTTTCTCGACCCAGGAAAGAGCTTCATTTGGTATTTTTTCCCATCAAAAAGCCACTCTTCCGAAATCTAGGAACCATTTCTTCTGAAAATTTACTTAGTTAATGATTTGTATATCAGAATGATGGAAAAAATAAATTAAAATCTCTAAAAAAATAGTACTATGTATTGCATAGAACCATTTTTTAGATATATATTTGTAATGCAGAAAACAATGTAAAAAATAGAAGTAGTTTAAAAAAAGTTCTATACAGATGCAACCAAACTAAAAGTTGAGCGTCTTAAGAACAGAAAACAAAAAGAAACACGAAAACAAATAAACAGAAAACAGGAGGACAAAGTCATGAAAACAACAAACAATGTTCAGAAAACAGCAAAAACTCAGATCAGAACAAACTTGAGCCGTTTTGCAGCCGCAATTGGATGTTTTGTATTAATCAGCTTTACGGTAAGCGCCCAGGGTTTCTGGGAGCAACTATTGACCAACAGCAGTTTTGGCAAAATGGCCAGTCTGATGGTTGAACAGGAAAACCCGGCAACGGAAGTGCATTATACAACGAACCCGGTTGCCGCCGAAGCCCGCCTTGAAGCCAAGGGCAAAGCTATGGTTATAGAACCGGCCACCGACCCGGAACTGACCATCGAGGCTTGGATGGTTAAAAACCTGAATACAAAGGAATCAGCAATTTCAACAAAAGTAGATGCCGATGAAGAACTGGAGATTGAAGACTGGATGATAAATAGTACATTTTTTGAAGAAGCAGTCGTTTCAACCGAGCAGGAACAGCCGCTTGAAGTAGAAGCCTGGATGCACGAAGGTAAGATATGGGGCATGTAAAAGCCGGGGATAAAACCGGAGGAGTTAAGAGTTGGAACGCAAACAAATTAAAAGGTAAGGAAATGGCACTGAATGTTGAAAATACAAAAGCACAAATGCGTAAAGGGGTACTCGAATATTGTATCTTGCTGGTACTGGACGGGAAGCCCCTGTACGCGAGCGACATCATCGAAGAGTTGAGAAACTCGAAGTTGATCGTAGTGGAGGGAACACTGTACCCGCTGCTGACCCGACTGAAGAATGACGGACTGCTGGGCTATCGCTGGGAAGAATCGACCCAGGGCCCGCCCCGTAAATACTACGAACTCACCGACAGCGGGAAAGAATTTCTGGAAGGCCTTGGCGAAGCCTGGGATGAGTTGGAAACTGCCGTAAGAATGATCAAATCGCATAAATAAGTATCAGAAAAGAAAACATAAGGTCGAATCAATCGAAAACAGTAAAAACAGTAAAACAATGAAAAAGACATTCACCATCAATATAAGCGGCAGTGTTTTTCACATCGACGAAGATGCATACGAAAAACTGAAAGGCTACTTGCAAATGCTGAACCGGCATTTTGGCCCGATGCCTGAAGGCCCGGAAATTTTGCAGGATATTGAAAGCCGGATCGCCGAGTTGTTTTTAGAAAAAATGTCAGATGGGAAAGATGTGATCATCGATCCCTGGGTTGATGAGGTGATAGCCCGAATGGGGAAACCCGAAGATTTTATGGAAGCCGGAGAGGAACAGGACGAAGGCCGTTCAGTCAGAGAAGAGCCGGTCGGGACAACCGCAGGTAAAGTACGGCGCCGGCTGTACCGTGATCCGGATAACCGGGTTATCGGTGGCGTTTGTTCGGGGATGGGCGCTTATTTCAATATCGACCCGGTAATTTTGCGGGTCATCTTTGTTCTGGTATTCTTTCTGGGGGCCGGAACCTCCTTCCTGATTTACTTAGTTCTCTGGATTGCCGTGCCCAAAGCCCGGACTACGGCCCAACGCTTAGAAATGAGAGGAGAGGAGGCCACGGTATCGAACATCCAGAAATCGATTCGCGAAGAGATGAAAGACCTGGGCGAAAGCTACAACAAGTTTGTCAGTTCGCCGGGTTCTGAAAAAAATCAGTCCCGGATGTCGCGTTTTGCCGATTTTGTGGGTGATGCCCTGAAAGTCTTCTTACGGATTGTGGTCCTGCTGTTCGGAGCTGCTCTGATTATTGGCGGGTTTGTTGCCCTGATCAGCTTTATTGCCTCGATGATTGTCGGCCATTCCGTGATGAGTGGCGGGCCATTCTTCTGGGGAATTAACAACGAGTTCCATATGCCAGGCTTCCTGGGGCACTTTGTACACTCGGGCGCCCTGACTACCGCCTTGTTCTGTATCGCCTTTCTGGTCGGTATCCCGATCCTGGCCGTGCTGTTTATCGGGACCAAACTGGTTTTCCGGTATAAGACCAACAACCGGATGATCGGGCTGGGAGCATTCGGCTTGTGGCTGGTAGCCCTGATCGTGCTGATCACGGTGAGCGTCGGACAGGTCGGTAACTTTAGTAAACGGACCACCACGACCAGTTCGGTGCCGGTGGCCTGCGAAACCTGCAAGACCATTTACCTGAAGATGGCCGATAATCCCTATGACCAGTACCGCGAAGAGTCGGTCGATCTGAACAACATGAAACTTATCTCGGTCGACGGGAAGGAAATTCTGCTGGGTCACCCGCGTTTAACTATTGAAAAAGCCAACGGAACCGAATTTACTCTGATTACCCGCAAGAAAGCACGCGGGAAAACGATGGCCGATGCCCAGGAAAATATCGAAAAGATCGTTTATAACTTCAGTCAGAAAGACTCGAGCCTGGTGTTCGACCCGTATTACACGCTGAAGGAGGAAGGTAAGTGGCGGGACCAGGAAATTTCGCTGATCCTGAAAGTTCCGGAAGGCAAGTCGGTTTATCTCGACGAGCAAATGAGCGATATCATCTACGATATTGAAAACGTTGAAAATATGTGGGATGGCGACATGGTCGGTAAAACTTGGACAATGACCCCCGACGGCCTGGCCCTGAAGAAATAAAAAACACACAATGCTTATTTGCAGAATGGGGCTATCCTTCCGTGTATTAAGGATAGCCCCTTTTCCTGGTTCAGAAAATTTAAAGTCAGCAGTCTAATTGGGCTGGATAAAAAATGCCGGCTGTACGTTTTCTTCACGAATAATTCCGTCAACCAACCGGATGACACGGTTCCCGTACATCGCATTGGTCTCGGAATGCGTGACCTGAATGATTGTCATTCCTTCTTTATTGAGCCCCGACAGCAGTTCCATGATTTGTTTCCCCTGATCGGAATGAAGGTTCCCGGTAGGCTCGTCGGCCAGCAGCAACATGGGTTTCCCAATAATGGCACGGGCAATGGCCACCAGTTGTTGTTGCCCGCCCGAAAGCTGACTTGGGAACAGGTCTTTCTTTGCCACCATATTAAACTGGTCCAGAAGGTCGGCGACCATGGCTTTCCGTTCTTTCGACTTTACACCTTTATAAACGAGCGGGGTTTCAATATTTTCATACACGGTCAGTTCTTCAATCAGGTGAAAAGCCTGGAAGATAAACCCGATCGCATTGCGGTGATATTCAATTTTCTTCTTCTCCGTCAGGCTCAGCATATCATTGCCCAGAAAAGTATACGTTCCGGCCGAAGGTTCATCAAGCAACCCGATAATGTTCAGCAGGGTTGATTTCCCGGCCCCGCTGGGGCCCATGATGCTTACAAATTCTCCTTGTTGAATTTCAAGATTCACGGCTTTGAGGACAAACGAACGCTGAAATTTACTTTGATAGTAACGGTCGATGTTGGATAACTTTATCATAGCTCAAAATTTATTCCGGATAAAGTTTCAAGAAACATGCCTTGGGAATATAACACCTCTTTTCCAATTAATTACAAACAAAAACCTCATTACGCTGTGTTAAATTATTTTACACCAACTGTTTATTTATTTGGCATATCAAACACCAAACGACCGTTTACAGGGAGAACCAGTAATTCAGTTTTATCAGGAACAAATTATTGGGAAATACTTTTCGCAACCCGGAAAAAGCATCGTGTAAATGTGATCCGGAGACATTTTCGAAGCCGGTCCGCTCGTTCGACCAGACCAGGAACAACTGTGAGCCAGGCTTATATTCCCAGCGAAATACCATGTTCGACCGGAACTGCGAAAACTGAAAGTCGGGGTTCCCGATCTCATAAGATTGTCCGGATGGTTCAGTCAACACAATCCGGCCTCCTACCCTTTCGGCACCAGACAATTCGAACCGGTCGCTGTAATGATCAGCCTTTGGAGCAGCAACAGATTTAAACCCGGAATAACGCCCAACCGAGGCAAACGGGCTCCCATAGTACTGGAGCGATAATTCAGGGGTAATATTATAATCGATCCTGAAAGTGGCCCCCAGCGTTTTCTGGTCGATACGGCCTAACAAATAGCGCGGCTGCCCATCAACCAGGGTGCCCCTGACATATTGCAGTTCATCCCTGTTTTCAGAATAATCAGCTCCCGCTGTAAATTTCAATGTATTAATTGGCCGGTAAGTTATTCCGGGAAGGGGGCTGCCCCTTCTTTCGGTATCCACTGTACAAAATTGCCGGCCCATTCGCCGGTTTCCCAGCAGGCATCGTCAAGTTTTCCATCAATAACCGGTTTGGCGGTTACTAAGCGTTTCGTGGCGTAAGTGCGTATTTTTTCGGGTTGATTTTCATCTTTTACCATCTGGTTGTTTTGCGGGTAAGCCAAGCCGGTACAAGCCAGGCTCAAAATAACGGGCCCAAGTCTTATCAGGTTCATGAAGCTATAGTTGTAAATAGAGTTAGTCTGTTTTTATCTGCAAAGAGACGGTTAACCCGGGTTCTATCTTTAAAAAGACTTTTATTCGTACCTCAGGACTTCCACCGGGTTGCGCGTGGCCGTCTTCCAGAGCCCCCTAATCCCCCCGAAGGGGGACTTTGGAGCCGTTGCATATTTCTTCTTTCGCTCATTTTATCTTCCGCCTCAAGTTCTCCCCCTTCGGGGGAGTTAGAGGGGGCTTTTGTTTTCTCCCCTCTTTCGGAGGGGTCGGGGGAGGCTTTCTTCCTATTCATACTTCAGCGCTTCTACCGGGTTTCTGGTGGCCGCCCTCCAGCTTTGCCAGCTTACGGTCGCCACGGCAATGGCAATAGAAATAACTATGGAAAAAAGGAAAATCCATCCATCAAGGTCAATACGGTTGGTGTAATTTTGTAGCCAGCGGTTCATAAGGTACCATGTGGCCGGAATGGCAATGGCGCTGGCAACCAATCCGGAAACCACAAAGGGTTTTATCAGTTTCACAACGATCGACGACACGTTTTCGCCCAGGCATTTACGAACACCAATCTCCTTGGTTTTCTGCTCGGTGAGGAACATAACCACCCCCAGTAAACCCAAACACAAAACGATCAGGGCAAACACTGAAAAAATACTGACCAGCTTTTTCAGGTTGGCTTCTGCTTTAGTCAGCTTTGCAAATTCATCGTTAACAAATCCGTATTGAACCGGGAAATCGGGTTCTATTGTTTCACATATTTTGCTGATGCTTTTTATGGTTTTGTCGAATTGATTGGTATTTACCCTTATGATCAGATAACGTGTTGCCCAGTCACCTACCTGCTGAATGACCATTGGGCGGCACGTTTCCGAAAGTGAGTTGTATTGAATGTTGTCGATTACCCCGACAATCTGATGGCTTTGCCCATACGCACTTAGTGTTTTCCCTACAAAGCTGTCCCAGCCAATTACCTCGGCAAATGCTTTGTTGATCACAATTCCCTGACGGTCGTTGCTAAAGTAGTTGCCTTCGATTAGTCTGGCTTCAAGCGTTTTTACCATGTCTTCATCGGTTCCCCAGTCGGTGACCAACGGTTTAAAGTTCGGGTCTTTCCCTTCCCATTCCCATCCTTCGCCATTGTTCCCAACCACAACAGGCAGAAATGAGGTTGCAGTGGCCGAAGTGACCTCGGGCGAGCGTTTAATTTCCTCTTTTAGTGTTTTAACTCTCTCTTTGAGTTTGCCTTCAAGGGTTATATAGATCAATTGTTCCTTGTTGAACCCGATGTCCATTTTTTGAAGAAACAAGGTTTGTTTGGTAATAATTAGTGTTGATGTAAACAAAATGATAGAAACTACAAAAATGGTTATTACCAGCGAGTTTCGCAGGACCCCTTTATTTTTTACCGAGTGGAAACCTGATCTTAACGTCTCACTTACCGAAAACGACGAGAGGAAAAAAGCAGGATAACTTCCGGCCAGCAACACAGTGCACAGATAAATCAGAATAAAAATACCGAGGGGGGCTACCGAGAATAACGATGAAAGACCTATTTGTTTCCCAATCAGGTTATTGAAAAACGGCAGCCCTGCTATAGCAATCAGCAATGCGGCGCCAAATGCGAGCAGACATATAATAGCCACATCGGAATAAATGAGCTTGATAATGTTGCCGCGTGTTGCCCCAATCGATTTCCGGAGCCCTGTTTCTTTGGCCTGTTTGGTCGACCGGGCTGTGGTAAGGTTGATGAAATTAAGGGTTGCCGCAAGCAAAACCATTAACCCAATCAGACTGAATATTTTTACATTACGAATGTTATTCTGTTCATATAAATACCCGTTTTTAAATTGATAAGCCCTCAGAAAGTTGGTCGATTCGGGCATCTCTTTTTGTATGCGTCGTGTGATAGTCGAAGCAATTTTGTCGAACCCGGCAGGCGATTTCAACAACCCAAAAGTGGTAAAGGCATTGTTATACCAAGTAGTTAATATATCGTTGCGGCCCCATAGTGCAACAAGATTTTGAAGGGGCACTACGGCATCGAATTGGATAGACGAGTTATGCGGAATATCTTTAACCACGCCGGCAACTGTCAGATTGGTCGTATTGTTGAAACGTACAATCTTCCCAACGGGATCTGTGTCGCCAAAATACCTTGCGGCAACGGTTTGTGTAAGAATAATCTGGTTCGGATCGTCGGGATTGCCCTTGTTCCCATATACAAACGGGAACGAGAAAATGTCGAACAACGAAACATCGGCATAAGCCGTTTTAAGGATACTTTTTTTGTCGCCGAAGGAAACAAGATGCTCGAAATATTCGCCAGGCAGGTAACGGCAGGTATTTTCCACTTCGGGGTATTCATCTTTCAGGGCTGGGGCCACTGCAGGCGGACAGCCCCTGAAATCTATTTTTTTAGTCCCCCCTTCGAGATAAGCATGAACCACAAAAATACGGTCGATGTTTGTATGAAAGCGGTCGTAACTTGCTTCATCGTTTACCCAAAAGAAGATGTAAACCACACACACCAATCCAACCACCAGCCCGGCAATTCCCAGCGAAGCCGCAGTTTTGTTCTTTTTTAGTTTTCTGAATGTCAATAAAATTGTTTTCATGGTTATCGTTCTATTCTTGTTTTAAGAGTATTGCTCATACGATAATCTCGGTTTAGTCAGGGCTTTACTTGGAGCGAAACCCTGATGATTTTCTATTCGTACCTCAGCGCCTCCACCGGGTTGCGCGTGGCCGCTTTCCAGCTTTGCCAGCTTACGGTGAGCAGCGCGATTCCCAATGCCAGCAAACCCGCCAGGGCGAAAATCCACCAATTTAGTTCGGCTTTGTAAGCATAATTTTCGAGCCATTTACTCATGGCGAAGTAAGCGATGGGGGTTGCTATCACAAAAGCCATGGCGATCCAAACCACAAAATCGCGGTTAAGCATCACCATGACTTCCGAAATACGGGCTCCGTTCACTTTACGGATGCCGATTTCCTTCACCCTTTTTCGCGTGGCGTTCGATGCCAGCCCGAGCAGGCCAAGAGCAGCCAGTAACACCGACAAACCCGTGTAAGCCGAGAAAAGGCCAGCCAGCTTTTCGTCGGCTTTCATCTGCATCTGGTAGGTTTGGTTGGTAAACCTGAACGAGAACGGGTCGGCAGGATAAAAACGTTCCCATTTTTCTTTCAATGCCGCCAGGACATTGCTCCCGGCCTGTTGGTTAAATCCCACGGATATAAAGCCAACATCATATTTCCAACGCAAATCGTTGATGATGAGCAGTGGCTCAATCGCTTTCCGGGGCGATTCCTGATGAAAATTTTCGATAACCCCACAAACCTGGTAAATTACTTTGTCAATGCCAATGTAATCGTGTACACTGACATTGATAAATTTGCCAATGGCGGTTTCCGGCGAGCTCAATCCCAGTTGGATGCAAGCCTCTCGGTTCAGCACCACCAAATTTCCTCCCGCTCTGTCGTCTTCGGCAAACAGCCTTCCGGACAAAAGCCGGGGCTGGTACACTTCGTCGAAATGATTCTCGACAGTCAACAGCCCATAATTCGAACCTACCTTTTCAGGAGCATCAACCGGGAAAATCTGGTTGCTGTGGAAAGTGATTGCTTTCCCCGGGATGCTCGATGTTAAAGTTGAACTCCTGAAGCCCGGCATACGGTTGACCTCTTCCATGAATGCCCTCAGTTTTTCGGCCGACCCGGGTTTCTTGAGGTTGCTGAGAGGTATGTTTGAATAGACTGTTTGGTCGATCGACAGGCCAACATCTTTATTTTTCATGAACGAGACCTGCCTTACAATCACCGAAGTCGCGATGAGCAGGCCAATGGAAGCGGCAAACTGGAAAACAATCAGTGTGCGGCGTAAGCTGAAACCATCGTTTTTCTGGACAAAATTTTTCGATAACAGCAGTTGCGCTTTCCGGGGGACGATGATAAAAGCCGGGTAAAGGCCACTCGCCACCGAACCACCCAGAAATACCAGCAGAAATACCATCAAACTGGCGGGTTCAACAGGAATCAGGTGTTTCAGGTCGAGGTAACTGCTAAGCGATTTTCGGAGAACAAAAAACACGACGAAAGCCAAACCCATCCCCACAGCATTCATCAGTACCGATTGTAATACAATTTGAACCGAGAGGCTCGACGAACTGGCTCCAACCACTTTCTTCAGCCCCACTTCCTTTGCCCGTTCAACACTTTGGGTGATCTGGAAATTGATGAAAATGACCCAACTCATCAGCAGCGCGAGGATGGCCACCACCCATAGCGCCGAAATGATCCGGCTGTCGATATTGGCCGACATTTCGTGTTCGAGGTTGGGCCCGGTGTGGATCGATGATATCGGCTGCATGACAAACTCTGACTTTTGGTTCGAGGCCAACAGGTGGCCGGTGTATTTTTTGTAAATAGTCCCGAACCCTGCTGTAATATCGGCCAGGGAAATGTCTTTTTTGAGTTTTGTATAAACATAAGCATCAGAGCCGGTCCACAGCCATGATTGCGAGGCATCGGGCAATGACGATTTGACCGTTGGATCAAGCCTTAGGCTGGAAGTCGCATTATCGAAGTGCCCCAAGTAATAAAACAATTGGTTACAAGTACCCAGTATATCAACTTTGACATGGCTGTCTTCAGGGAAATCGGGGAAAATGCCCGAAACGACAAACTCCCAGCCTTCGTTGATTTTAAAGCTTTTTCCCAAGGCATTTTGCGAGCCGAACAACTGCCGGGCTGCCGATTCGGAAATAACCATCGACTGGATAGTTGGAAATGGGTTTTGCACATCGCCAGCTAAAAACGGACGGTCGAACACTTTGAAAAAAGAGGCATCTCCCCAGTAAAAACGTACATCGGTCATGTAATTCTCGGTAGTGTAGGCCATTACTTTGTCTTCCCACAAGCTGGTTGAACACTCAACTCCCGGTATTTCATCGGGCATAACCCAACCCAATGCCACATAGTTGCTGGCCGTTTTTGTAACCTTTCCATCGGGAAGTGTTTTACTCAGCGCTACACGGTAAATACGGTCGGCATCCGTCCACGAACGGTCGAAACCCTTTTCGTAGTTAATGTAAAAGAAAATGAGCATGAACGATGCCATCCCGGCCGTCAAAACCAGGATGCTCAGTAAGCTGGAAAACTTTTGATTCAGGATGCTCCTGAAGGTGGTTTTTAGATTGGTTGTATTCATATTATATTCGATTCTAAAAGTCCCTCTAAATCTCCCTGAAGGAGAGTTTTTTGGAAAGCCCCCTAATCCCCCGAAGGGGGACTTTGGAGCCGTTGCATATTTTTTCTTTCGCTCATTTTATCTTCTGCCTCAAGTTCTCCCCCCTTCGGGGGAGTTAGAGGGGGCTTTTGTTTTCTCTTGGGGGAGGCTTTCCTTTTTATTCATACCGCAGCGCCTCCACCGGGTTGCGTGTGGCTGCCTTATAAGTTTGTGACACCACCGAAACAACCGAAATCAGGAAAGCAATCACTCCTGTCAGGAGAAATATCCACCAGCTAAACGATGTTTTGTAGGCAAAGCCCTGCAACCACCTTTCGATAATAAACCAGGCCAGCGGACAAGCAAGCAGGAACGCGGCAACTTCGAACCGCGTGAAATACGAGAAAACCATCAGCACAATGTCGCCGACCGTGGCTCCGTTGACTTTGCGAACGCCAATTTCTTTGGTGCGTTGCTGTGCGATAAAGCTAACCAGCCCAAACAAGCCAAGCGAGGCCACAATGATGGCAAACAAGGTAAAGGCGGTGAGAATTTTACTCAACCGCATCTCTTCGTTGTATTGCTGGTTAAAGTATTCGTCGCTGAAAAAGGTGTCGAGCGGATCGTTGGGGTAATGTTTTGGCCAGATTTTCGGCAAAGTGGCAAGCGCCTGTTGCGCATCTCCTTTGATACGAAACGAATAAAACCCAAATTCATAGGGGTGTTCATGGGTAAACAGCATGGGCTCGGTGGCTTTTTTCAGACCTTCGTGATGGAAATCGTTCACAACCCCTTTGATGGTGCGGTTCCGGCCATCCATGCGTATTTGCTGACCAATGGCCTCGGCGGGAGAATGGTACCCCAGGATTTTCACTGTCGATTCGCTGACCAATACTTTGGCAGAATCGAGCTGGGGTAAAGCATCGAAGTTTTCGCCTGCCAGCAATTTAAGCCCGTAAGTTTCGATGTAGCCATTGTCGATGTTTCCGATGGTAATCGACTGCTTCAGATCACCTTGCTTGCCGGGAACCGAAATATTGTTGTTCCTGAACCGCAACGGTTGTCCGGGAACGTTCATGGTGGCCGTTCCGCTCACGAACCCCGAGTTCCGGAGCACTTCATCGCGAAAAGCATTAAACAGTTCGCGGCGTTGCGGATGGATATTGGTTGATGCAGCGCCTTTCAGCACAATTACCTGATCGAGTTTTACGCCCAAATCAGCCTTCTGCATGAAATTAATTTGTTTGGTGACCATCAGCGAGCAGAGAACCAGAAAACACGACATGAAAAACTGCAGCCCAACCAAAAATTGGGTACCACTTTTTTTCGATATCTTTTTCTGCTGAAGCAAAGCCGGATTCACTTTCAGGGCCGGAACCGAACTGATGAACGAGGTTACCACAACCCCTGCCAATATCATGAAAGCAGTGATTCCGATGATTACCGGGAAATTGATAAACCCTTCCGAAAGGTTGAGGCCGATTAACCGGGTAAACAGGTCCCGGGTGAGGAAATAAAACACAACCGAACAAGCCACAGCCGCAATGTTAATCATCGCACTCTCAACCAGTGAGAGCTTAACCAACTCGAACCTGCTGGCCCCCAGTTTTCTGAAAGTGGCAAAAACATTCACCCGTTTCCGCGAAAGGGCCGTTGATAGATTGACGTAATTCATCCAGATAACGATCAAAATCAGTCCGGTAATAAGCATGAGCGCCGATACCGTTTTTTCGCGGGTGCTGATGCCCAATTCGCCTGTCCGGCCCGAAGCGTAGTGTACCATCGAAAGCGGTTGCGAAACAAAAGTCCCTTTGCGTTGCTGGTTGGCCAGGTGGGTGAGGTATTTATCCGACAGGCTTTTCAAACCGGCATCGAGTTTCTTTGGGTCAGCGCCTTCTTTTAATTTAAGGTATGTCCAGCAAAAATCGCCTTGCCAACCACCTTCCGGGCTCATCCAACCGTAATGGATAAAGGTTGCCATCGACATGAAAATATTGAAGTGGATGTGCGAGTTGGCTGGCAAATCCTTAAATACTCCGGTCACTTCATGGGGCATTCCTTCATTGATGTAAACCGTTCTGCCAACCGGGTCCTCTTTCCCGAAGATCTTGTCGGCCATCGATTTGGAAATGATGCAGGTTAGTTTATCCTCTAATCGCGCCCTTCCGGCAACCATTTCGAAATTGAAAATTTTTGCGAAGTCGCCATTGACCCACAGGTCTGGCTGGTCGCAGTATTGTTTATCGCCATAACGCAGTAGCACATTTTCGAGGTAAGCCACCGCACTGTATTCCACTTCAGGAATTTCATCTTTTAGAACACGGAAAAGGCGATCGGGAGTTTTGGCCGAATGAAGGACATTTTGGCCATTTTGCTCCACATCGTAGTTTACCCGGTATATCCGGTCTGAGTTACTGAACCCGGAGTCATAACTTTTTTCGTAGCTTATGTAGCTGATCAACTGGAAGAAAAACAGCAACCCGACAGCCAGCCCGACAATGTTGAGCAGCGAGTGGAACTTGTTGTTTTTTAAATGGTTGAACGTTGATCGGATGTTGATGAAATTCATATAATTGATGGTGTTAAAGTTTAATCTGACAAGCCCCTCTAAATCTCCCCTTCGGGGAGACTTTTATATCTGTGCATAATTTCTTCATTTGCTCATTTGTAATTGGCCTCATTTTCCGCCCTTCCTTTGGAGGGGGCGGGAGAGGCTACCTTTTTTTATTCGTACCTCAGCGCTTTCACCGGATTGCTCACCGCAATTTTCAGTACGTGGTAACTGATGGTGAGCTGCGCGATGACAGCGATGAGGATAATGCCGGCAACAAAAACCAAGGCCGAAAGGGGTTCTTTGTAAGCGCCGGGCATGGTTTTGTAGATGTACCAGGCAGCCGGACAGCCAATCATGATGGCGATTCCGAGCATCTGAACCACTTCGGATGAAAGCTGCCAGTAAACCGATGCCACCGAGCTGCCCAGTACTTTTCGGATACCAATTTCTTTGGTCCGGCGTTTCACGGTGAAGAGGATCAGCCCGAACAGACCGATGGTGGAAATGAACAGGGTAACCACCGCAAAAAACAGGAACATGCGCTTCATCGATTGCCAGAACCCTATGGCCATGTCGAGGTAAAAAGCCACGCCAAAATCCTTGAACTCAAAGGGATCTTTCGGTAAAAGGTTTTCCAGTTCGCGGGTAACAATGGCTTTGGCTTTCTGCTCGTTGCCGTCGGTAAACCGCACGCTGATCAGGCTCGATCCGGAAATGACATTGTTGTTCAGGAACATTACATAGGTTGGAATGGGGTTGTGCACCGAAAACGGGTGGAAATCTTTGACCACGCCAATTACCGGGTATTTTCTTCCGTACAGTGTAATTTGCTTGCCAATCGGGTCGTCCCAACCGAAAACTTTCAGGGCCGTTTCGTTGATGATACAAGCCTGGTTGTCGGCCGGATATTCTTTCGAGAAATTGCGGCCATAAACCAATTTCAGGTTGTAGGTCGGGATAAAATCGTAATTCACATAATTGCGGCTGACCATTTCGCGCTCGTCGGGCGCGGCGCCTTCCCAGGTGATGTATCCGCCAATGTTCCCGATGAACGGGATGGTGGACGAAAATGTGGCATCCGAAATTTCAGGATATTGCAACAGCTTGGCTTTAATGGTTTCGAACCGGGTGGTATCGTGCACGTTGATTTCGGTGTAAAGGATGTTTTTGCTGTCGAAACCCAGGTCTTTGTTCAGGATAAAACTCACGTGGCCGAACAGGATGAAACTGACCACGAGCATGAACAGCGAAATGGAAAACTGGGCGACGACCAATATTTTCTTCACGTTGAGCGAATTTCTCCCGTTGCTGAACAGTTTGCCTTTCAATACCTTCACCGGATTATAGGCTGAAATGACCGTGGCCGGATACAAGCCGGAAAGTACACCAACCAGCAGGCTGACCAAAAAAATGAAAACCAGGAGCCGGCTGTTACTCCAAACCGAAAGATCGATATTCTTTTGGAGAATGCGGTTCATCAGCGGCAGAGCGGCCTGGGCAACAAACAAGCCCAAAATAGTGGCAAAAAGTGTGTGCAAAACCGTTTCGGCGATGAACTGGCTGGCAATTAGTTTCTTCGAGAAACCGATTACTTTTTTAATGCCGATTTCGGTGGAACGCTGCGTGGAATTGGCCAGCGAAAGATTGACGTAGTTGACACACGAAAGGACGAGCACCAAAATAGTCGCCAGCGAAAGAATCGCCAACCCGACAAGCATATCCGGCTGACTATTGGGCGAAATGTGGTGCTTGGAAAGCGGGTGTAAATACGGGAACGACTTTTCGTAATCCTTCACATTTTTGAACGCGTCCTTGATTTTTGCATTCACCAGCTCCGGGTCGGCGCCTTTTTTCAGCAACACAAAATTATCAAACTGGATGCTTGTCCAGTTATCGCGGTAGGCAGGCCCTTCAGCGAGAACTTCGTAAGTGGGCATCGACACCATGTAGGTGGGCCTGAGCGATGAGTTTTGCGGAAAATCGGCATACACGGCCGAAACGGTCAACGGATAGTGCTTGCCGATGGTAACCAGTTTACCCAGCGCATTTCCGTTTGGGAAAATCTTTTTCGAGAGTGTTTCCGAAAGAGCAATAGTGCCCGGCTCTGTCAGCGCGTTTGCTTTATTTCCTTCAACCAGCTTCACGGTAAAAATGTCGAAGACGGTATTTTCGCTCCAGTAGCCGTCCTTTTCGTTCAACTGGCTGCCGTCGGGGAGCGTAAAAAACTGGCCCGAACCTTTGGCCCCGCCCGAAACTTCGCGCATCAGCAACACCTTGTCCACCTCCGGAACATCGGCCATCAGGTGGTACCGAAATGCTGGCGGACTGTAGGTGCAATAGTTGATGGGGTAAGAATCTTCCTGACGGGTTTGTACCCGGTAAATCTGATCGTAATTCGTGTTGAACTTGTCGTAATCCAACTCGTAATTGATTACTTCGCTGAAGAGAATAAAGACGGTGAGACCGACAACCAGGTTTAAAAGGTTGATCACGGTGAAAACCTTGTTGTGGACAATATTGCGATAGCTGCTTTTGAAAAAATGCCAGATCATGGCTGATGCTTTTCTCGTGGTGAATTTCTGTTTTCAGAATACATTCTGACTGCTTCATGGCTTTGGGCAGTCCGACATCTTTAGAGTACGGCCTCCATGACCTGGGCATTTTCGGTTATCACCTGTCCGTCGAACAGGTTAATGACCCGGTGGGCATATCCGGCATCGCGCATCGAGTGGGTAACCATCACAATGGTTGTTCCGGTGCGGTTCAGCTCGGTCAGAAGGTTCATAACTTCGAGGCCATTTTTCGAGTCGAGGTTGCCGGTAGGCTCATCGGCCAGTATCAGCTTGGGGCTGGCAACCACGGCACGGGCAATGGCCACACGCTGCTGCTGACCTCCGGACAATTGCTGTGGGAAGTGTTTTTTGCGGTGGCTGATTTTCATTTGCTCCAGTACTGCATCTACCATTTCTTTTCGTTCGCGGGCTTTCAGTTTTAGGTAAATCAGCGGAAGCTCGACATTCTCATACACGTTCAGCTCGTCAATCAGGTTAAAACTCTGGAACACAAACCCGATGTTCCCTTTCCGGAGCTGAGTGCGGTTGCGTTCTTTTAATCGGCCAACTTCCTGTCCGTCGAAATAATATTCGCCTCCGGATGGATTGTCGAGCAGTCCAATGATATTCAGGAGAGTAGATTTACCACACCCGGAAGGGCCCATGATGGCAACAAACTCACCTGCTTTGATATGGATGTTTACATTATTCAGCGCACTGGTTTCGATTTCTTCGGTGCGGAATACACGGGTTAGATTTACTGTTTTAATCATTTTATATCGTTTTAAATGTGTTGTTTTTCTATCTGTTCGTTTAAAAGAAACCGGCTACTCTAAACCCTTCGCCGGTTTCCAAACCAAACATTATGTGAAAAATACTACGCGCTATTTTAACAGCAGTTTATCGTTATTTCCAAAGAGTTCGTATCCTGAAGTAATGACCTTTTCGCCGGGCTGAAGGCCTTCAAGAACTTCGTAATATTGCGGATTTTGTTTCCCGATTTTTATTTGGCGTTTCACGGCTTCGGTTCCGGCATCGTTCACAACAAACACCCACTGTCCGCCGGTGCTCTGGAAGAACCCGCCACGGGGAACCATGATTGCTTTTTGCGATTCGCCCAGTTCCAGTTTTATGTGATAGGTCTGCCCTGTACGGATGTTATCAGGGTTTTGTCCGTCGAAAACCATGTCAATCTTAAATTGTCCGTCACGAACGTCCGGATAAACTTTTTTCACAGTCATCCTGAAATTTGTTCCGTTGCGCTCAAACGAGGCAAGTAATCCACGCTCAACCCGGTCGATATAATGCTCGTCGATCTTTGCATTTACCTTAAAGTTGGTCAGTACGTTGATTTGTCCGATCCGCTGTCCGGCGCTGATCGATTGGCCAATCTCGGCATCGAGCATTCCCAACTGGCCATCAACAGGGGCTTTCACGTTCAGGTTATCCAACCGCTCGCGGACCAACTGGAGCATCTGCCTCATCTTGGTTAAGTCGGTTTCCAGGGTAATCATCGACGTGGCACGAATAATTGAGTCGTTTTTTGCTTTTAGTTTGTTAATTTTTAGCAGATTAACTTCATATTCGTAATCTTCTTTTGCCTGCAGATAGTCTTCCTTCGAGACCAGGTTTTCCTTGTACAAGGTTGTATACTGGTCAAATGTCCGTTTCTTACGGGTAACCTTGTATTCGCTATCCAGGATATTACGACGGGATTGGATCAGTTCTGTTTCAAAATTGATCCGGGTATTACGCAAATAGTTTTCCTTTTCGGCTAAAGCAGCCTCGCTGTCAAGGATGTTTTGGTACAGCTGACGGTTTTCGAGTTTCAGGATCACGTCGCCTTCCTTCACCATCGCACCTTCTTCGATCAAACGTTCCTCAACCCGGCCACCCTCAACAGCATCCAAATAGATTGTTGTAATTGGCTCGACCTGCCCGATGACGGTGATATAGTCATTAAACATTCCTTCTTCAACCGGACTAATGGTCAGCTTGTCTTTCTCGGCACGAAATACCGAACTGTGATCGCCAAAAGCGAGTTTCAGTACCACAAAAATGACCAATGCCCCTCCCAAACCCCAATAAATGTGTTTTTTCTTTAATCCGCGTTTGGGTTCTATTACTTTATCCATTCCCATGATTGTATATTTTCAGATTTTTAAATTCAGATATCATATTCACGTCTATTGCTGCTCCCAGAAACGAATCCCGGAGTAAAAGTCAATTATCCGCTTTTTAATTTCAAGTGTCAGTTTCGAACGCAAAACCTGTCCGGCAGTTGTTGCCAACCGGTTTTTTGTCGTATAAAATTCAACCACGTTAATCATCCCCTGGTCGTATTTTTTTTGCGCAGCCTGAAAGGCAAGTGTATCGGCCGCCATCTGTTTTTCAGCCTGTTGAAATTCTTTCCAGGAAGCCGACAGTTCATTCCAGTTCCCGACCATTTCGTACAGCACTGTCTGTTTTGCCAGTTCAAGCCGGGCCTTTGCGTCGTCCGAAGCAATTTGTGCGCGTTTGACATTAAACCTGACAGCGTTCCTGCCGAAGATCGGGATACTCAGCGAGGCGCCAAGATATTCGCTCCGGTTATTTTTTATCTGTTCCCCGAACCCGATGATATCGCCCAGCTCGTTGGTATTGGTTTCGTAGTAACCTGTTCCGTACGATGCTTTTAATGATAGAGACGGAAAGAAGTTACCCCTGCTTGCGGCAATGTTCTTTCGGCTGGCCAGGTACTCGTTTTCATACGACCGGATGTATGGGGACCACTGAATATGTTGCTGAAATAATTCAGGGATATTCACATTCATCTCATCTCCAACGACAACCTGGCTGGCCGGGTTGTCAAGCTCCATCCGTTCTTCTGGTCCTATGTTCATGGCTTTCCGGAGGTTAATCCACGATGTTTCGAGGTTATTGGCCGTTTGGATGCAAAACAGTTCGTCTTTTTCAAGGTTTGCCTTTACCTCCAGCAGGTCAGTCTGGGCTTTCAGCCCGGTTGCAACCAAAACCTCTGTTTTTTTCACATTCAGGACAGAAACGTCTTTTTGCTCGTTGGCAATTTTTAACAACTCCTGATAATAAATAACATCAAAAAAAGCTCTCATCACGCTGAACGCCAAATCGTCAACGGCATTCAGCCGGTTGTTTTCGGCAGCCTCTTTTCTGAACTTCTGATAGCTGATTTGGTTCTGCAATGCGAAGCCGTTAAAAACATCCAGCGAGGCGCCCACCGAATACGAGTTACTGAAAAATGACGTATTCACAATCCCGCTGGTGTTGGGGTCAACCGAACGTCCGTAATTCATTCCGGCGCTTGTGTTGCCGCTAACGCCGGGCAGCAAATTCCATTTGGATTGTCGGTAGTTTTGTATGGCACTCTCTTCTGCTAATTTTGCTTCGTAAACGCTCAGGTTATTTTGGATTGCATAGGCAATACAATCATTCAATGTCCAGGTTTTTTGAGCCTCAGTTGCCAGGCTGCCTGTTACCATCATTAACCAAACGAATATTCCTTTTCTGGTAATCATTTTTTATTCCTTTTCCGGGTACCATGCCAGAATAGTGCCATGTGTGTAAAGTGCAGTATTACTGATGTTTGTGTGTTGTGATTATTCGTATTAGTAAAAAAGATTTACAAATATTTGTCTAATATTTTTACATGCTATTGACTTCTGATGCCAAGCCGGTTACATTTGGTCAAAAAAAGCTATGGCGAAAGGAAACATCCTGATCGTTGACGACAACAAAAGCATCCTGAGTGCGTTAGAGATTTTCTTGTCTCCGGAATTCCAGACGGTAACAACCATTTCAAATCCCAACCAAATTCCATCGGAACTGCGGAAGAAAGATTACAACTTAGTTGTGCTGGACATGAATTTCAACGCGGGGATCAATACCGGCAACGAAGGCATTTACTGGCTCGGCCGGATCAAAGAGACCAACCCGGAAATTTCGGTAGTCATGATTACGGCTTATGGCGATATCGATCTGGCCGTAAAAGCTTTAAAAATGGGAGCTACCGACTTCGTTTTAAAACCCTGGGATAATGAAAAAATGCTGGCAACCCTGAAATCGGCCCTTCAGCTAAACTTATCGAAACAGGAAGTGTCGCAACTGAAAGAAAAAGAGCAGGGATTGAAAAATGAACTCAACCGCGACCAGAAATTCATCATCGGCTCGTCGCCCCAGCTGATGCATGTACTAAACCTGGTACGCAAAGTTGCCAAAACCGACGCCAATGTTTTGATCACGGGCGAGAACGGGACAGGCAAAGAGCTGATTGCCCGCGAAATACACCGTCTATCCAACCGTTCCGAAGAAATAATGGTAAGTGTTGATATGGGCGCTATCAGCGAAACGCTTTTTGAAAGCGAACTTTTCGGCCACATGAAAGGCGCGTTCACCGATGCCCGCGAAAACCGCCCCGGGAAATTCGAAACGGCCAACAAGGGAACACTTTTCCTGGACGAAATTGGGAACCTGTCGTTTCATCTTCAGGCCAAATTGTTGGCAGCCATCCAAAATCGGCAGATTTCCCGGATTGGCTCCAATCAGCAAATCCCCATTGACATTCGGTTGATTTGCGCAACCAATAAAAATCTCGAAGCAATGGTTCGGGAGGGCCTGTTCCGAGAAGACCTTCTGTACCGGATCAATACCATTCAGATCGAGGTGCCGCCATTACGTGAACGCGGAAATGACATCCTCGTTCTGGCTGATTTCTTCCTGAAAAAGTACGCTTTTAAATACGACAAACCGAACCTGAAGATCAATCAGCAGGCACAGGATAAGCTATTGAAATACAGTTGGCCAGGGAACATTCGCGAATTGCAGCACACCATTGAAAAAGCAGTTATTTTGAGCGAGAATTCAATTTTGAAGGCCGAAGACTTTTTTATGCGCCCGATTGTATCTGGCAGGGTCAGTGATTCGGCCCAAACACTCGAAGAAATGGAAAAACAGATGATTGCCATGGCGATTGAAAAGAATGACGGTAACTTTAGCGCTGCTGCCGGGCAACTTGGAATAACACGCCAAACACTTTACAACAAAATCAAAAAATTTGATCTATGATCAGCAAAAACCTGTATATAAACATTATTGTCAGAGTTTTGCTGATTGTTTTCTTTGCTGTTTTGTCCGGCTGGCTGATCGCTGTACAACAGTCGCTATTATTGGTTTCGGCCTGTATTTCAGCCATTCCTATAGTAACCGTCAACCTGATTTATTTCATGAACATGACCAACCGGCGGTTGAGTTATTTCTTCGAATCGATCCAGAATGAAGACTCAACCCTTTCATTCCCGGTAGTTGCCCAGAATAAGACCATTATGGAGCTGAATCAAAGCCTTAATAAGGTAAACCAGCAAATCCAAAAGCTGAAAATCGATAACCAGCAGAAAGAACAATATTTCCAGGCCCTGCTTGAGCATGCAGCTACCGGAATAGTAACGTTTAACGCCGGAGGGTTCATTCTGCATGCCAACTCTGCTGCAAAAAAAATGCTGGGAATGGATGTATTGACACACATTAAACAGGTTGAACGGGTCAACCACAAATTGTGTCAAGCCATTCAAGGTATTAAACCATCTGAGCAACGGCTCATCTCCATCCAAACCGAACGGGGGACTGTTCAACTTTCGTTAAAGGCAACTTCTTTTAAAACAAAAAGCGACGAATTGACCATTCTTGCCATTCAGGATATAAAAAATGAGCTGGACGAAAAGGAACTGGATTCCTGGATCAGGCTGATCCGTGTGCTGATGCACGAAATTATGAATTCGATTGCCCCGATTACTTCTTTATCCGAAAGCCTGTACAAGGTTTATACAATCGATGGCCGTCCGGCACATCCGGAAGAAGTGAGCGAGAAAACCATTGAAACCACATTGCGCGGATTGAATGTCATCAAAGAACAAGGGCACGGATTGATGTCGTTTGTCGAATCGTACCGCAAACTGACACGCCTGCCCAAGCCCGATAAGAAAACCTTCAGGGTTTCGGACCTGGTCGACCGTGTCAGGGTATTGTACCAGGCGCTCGAAAACAGCGAGAAAGTGGAACTTTCGGTTTCTTTGTCGCCCATCGGACTGGAACTGTTTGCTGACGAGAACCAGATTTCGCTGGTGTTGATAAACTTAGTTAAAAATGCGCTTCAGGCAAACGAGAATAACCCGAACGGGAAGATCAGGATAATTGCGGCTCTGAACCAGAATCAACGTCCGGAGATTTGTGTCGCTGATAACGGACCGGGGATTCCGGAAAATTTGATGGAAGAAATTTTTGTCCCGTTTTTCACCACGCGGGAAAAGGGTTCCGGTATCGGGCTCAGCATCTCGAAACAAATTATGCGGATGCATGGGGGCAGCCTGAAAGTGAGATCGGTCCCTAACCGCGAAACCGTGTTTTGCATGAGTTTTTGAATCCGGGGTTATTTTTTCTATCTGTAAGAAATTCTGCAAAAAAAGAACGGGCAGGATCAATCCATGTGTTTTGATCGCTGCCCTCTGTATCTTGCTACAGGAACACCTGTTTAAAAGGAGGATGTTTAATTACAGGATTAGCATGGCATCGCCATAAGTTCCGAAGCGGTATTTTTCTTTAATTGCTTCTTTGTAGGCTTTCATAAGTAGATCGTAACCACAGAATGCCGCTACCATCATTAACAAAGTTGATAATGGCAAGTGAAAATTGGTGATCATCCGGTTGGCAACACTGAAGTCGTACGGAGGGAAAATGAACTTGTTGGTCCATCCTTCGTACGGTTTTAAATGTCCCTGGGTCGAGACGGAACTTTCCAGCGTGCGCATAACGGTTGTGCCAACAGCACAAACATTCTTTTTCAGGTCCTTGGCTCGGTTAACTATCTCGCAGGCTTCTTCCGAGATCCAGATTTGTTCCGAATCCATTTTGTGTTTGGTCAGGTCTTCTACATCCACACTCCGGAAGTTTCCAAGTCCCACGTGCAGGGTGATGTAACTAAAGTCAACGCCAATGATTTCAAGGCGTTTCATTAATTCGCGGCTGAAGTGCAGACCGGCAGTCGGGGCAGCTACAGCGCCTTCGTGCCGGGCAAAAATGGTTTGGTAGCGGTCTTTATCGTCAGGCTGGACCGGGCGTTTAATGAATTTTGGGAGCGGAGTTTCTCCCAATCCAAACAGCGTTTTTTTGAATTCATCGTACGGTCCGTCGAAAAGGAAACGTAAGGTGCGGCCGCGAGAGGTTGTATTGTCAATAACCTCGGCAACCAACAGGTCATCGTCTCCAAAATAAAGTTTGTTTCCGATACGGATTTTCCGGGCGGGATCAACCAATACATCCCATAACCGTTGTTCCCGATTTAATTCCCGAAGCAGAAATACCTCAATCTCAGCGCCTGTCTTTTCTTTATTCCCAAACAAACGCGCCGGAAAAACTTTGGTGTCGTTGAATACCATGACATCGCGGTCTTCAAAGTAATCGATGATGTCTTTAAATACTCTGTGTTCGATTTGTCCGGTGCTTTTGTGAACAACCATCAACCTCGATTCATCTCTGTTGTGAGCCGGTTGCAGGGCAATCAGTTCTTCAGGTAAGTCGTACTTAAACTTCGATAATTTCATCTGTATGTGTATTTATATTTTCTGTTTTTTATTTACTGAAACGGTGTTTAAACTGCTTCAATCCGGTTTTTTGATCATTTTTTCTGCGAGCAATTGGTTCAAGACCCCCGTTTTACGGCGCATTTTTCAATTAGTTTCATCTGGGTGTAAAAATTTTATAAAATCTTCCAGTTTCCAGGCCTGTTCTACCCGGCGATCGCCAATTTGGGTTCGTCTCAAGGCTGTCAGGTATGCGCCACTGTTTAGTGCCAGCCCAATATCGCGGGCCAATGCCCGGATGTAAGTTCCTTTACTGCAAACGACCCGGATTTCAATTTCCTGCCCGTTAAAACTTAACAGCTCAATTTCGCGGATAAAAACCGGTTTAGGCCTTAGTTCGATTTGTTCTCCTTTGCGGGCATGTGAATAGGCTCGTTTCCCATCAATTTTTACTGCGCTGAACAGGGGGGGTACCTGATTCTGTTCGCCGATAAATTTTCCCAAAGTTTGCGTTATCAGATCACGGGTTATGTGATCGACCGGGAATGCATAATCTTCTTCTGATTCCAGATCAAAAGAAGGGGTCGTTGCCCCTAATTTCAGAGTGGCGATATATTCTTTTTCTTCAGCTTGCAGCGATTCGATAAGCTTGGTTGCTTTGCCAGTGCAAATGATCATGAGCCCGGTTGCTTTGGGGTCTAATGTCCCAGCATGACCTACCTTGAGCTTTTTTATCCGCAGGTGTCGGCAAAGTATATTTCGCAATTTGTTTACTAAATCAAAAGAAGTCCAGTCGAGCTCTTTGTCAAAAAGCAGTATTTGCCCCTTTTGAAAATCCAAATCCATAAAAGGTTCTCCCATCGGGGACGAAATTTTTAAAAATGTTTGTAAAAAGGAATACTGATCTAAAAATCAGGGCGCAAAGATAGTAATTAGACCTGCAAAAAAACAAGAGGGGCAGTAAAGAAAAATGCTTCCTTCTGAACCCGTTAAACTTTATGAGTAGGAAAAAGGACTTCCGGGAAAATCAGGAAACGATGATTGGGTGCTATTCTTTTTTATCTTCTTTGTCCGATTTGGGCTTTTTCATAATGGCATAAATCTCGAACAAAAATCCGATCAGAACCACAACTGGCGCTAAGGTAATGCGGCGAAAACTAAAAATATCGCTGCTGAATTTGTTCGGATCAGACTCTTTTCCTCCGACCATCAGGATAAAACCCAATACGATAATCCCAAAACCAATCAGCAAAAGTTTATAGTTTTCTTTGCCTAATGCAAAACCTTCAAATTTATCTGGACTTTCGTTTGTTGCCATACTTGAATTTTTTTGTGAAAATAACTAATAAAACAATTCGTCAAATTTCATCCGGAGGAATTTATTGACCGCCAAAACGGTCGATCCCCACGAAATGATGATGCCTAAGGCCACATCAAAAATGAAAACAGACATAAAAATGTTCAGGTTAGCCAGGTCGATGACGCCGTTCAACTCAGATGAATACGATAAAATCAAGGCAAACAGCAGTATGTTTGCCACCAAGGCTCCTGCCAAACCATACAGAATACTGCGCATGACAAACGGGCGCCGGATGAAACTGCGGGTTGCACCAACCAGTTGCATGGTATTAATAACAAATCGTTGCGAGTAGATCGACATGCGGATCGTATTGTTGATCAATGCCGAGAAAATCAGCAGCAACAACCCGGAAAAAACAATCAGGAAAAGTCCGATTTTCCGGACATTCTCGTTGATGATGTTGACCAGGTCGCGCTGGTAGGTCACTTCTTTTACCTGCGGATATTGCAGAAAATTCTTTTCAAGCACGGCCAGGCTGTCGGGGTTGGTGTAGGCGGCATACAATTTTACATCAATCGATGCCAGCAGCGGGTTGAAGCCCAGGAACCCGGTGAAATCTTCGCCCAGTTCTTTCTGTAATTGTTTGGCGGCGGTTTCCTTGTCAACATAAGTCGAAGATTTTACAGAAGGAGTTGCATCCAGCATTTTTTGCAGGCGGATGACTTCAATTTCCTTGACATTATCGTTCAGGATTAATGTAAAACCAATATTTTCCCGCACGTAGGTTGCCAGCCGTTCGGCGTTTAAAACCACAACACCAAACATCCCGATCAGGAACAAAACCATCGAAATGCTTACCGTTGAAGTCAGGTATGATCTGAAAATACGTGTTTTAAGCTTTTGCTTATTTCCCGCCATTCTCGTTTACTTTTTTTTGAATTCGAAATACAGATATCCGGCGAAGGCCAAAAGTAACAAGATTGAACTTGCCATCGAAATTTTATTGCCCACAAAATAGGATCGCGGTTCGAACCGGAACTCGATTTCGTGTGTTCCCTGCGGAACGACCAAGGCACGCAACACATAGTTTGCCTGCAAAATGTCAGCCTCTTTTCCATCGATGAAAGCCTTCCAGCCTTTCGGATAATAAATCTCGGAAAAAACAGCGAGCTGTGTCCCGTTGTTCGCCGAGGCTTGGTATTTCAGGAAATTCGGATCATATTGCGTTAGCCTGATTTCGCCTTCTCCGGAAGCGGATGTAAAGCCGGACAGTTCTTTTTCAAAACGTTTATCAACAACCGCCGTTGTTTTCGGATCGAAATTGTCCAGCGCTTTGATTTCCTGATCGGCATTGTCGACCAGTTTCACAGACTGTACAAACCAGGCATTGCCCAGCGCATGTTGATTGACTAAGGGCGGACTGTTCCAGTCGTAAATGTAATATTTCGTGTTCAGCATATTGATCACCGGAAGTGTTCCCATGATCGAATCGATGGCATCCGGTGTTTTAAACCCGGCAATCAGTTTTTGCATTTCCGGGGTGATCTGGTAAGTTGCCAGTTCGTTGTACCGTTTCATTTTTGCCCCGTGATAACCGCCCAGCGACTTGAAGAAATACGAGGTCCTTGAATCGGCAAATGGGTTGTTCAGGTTTAAAACCCTGAAATACGGGTCTGTGTCTTTGCCAATTTCTTTTGTTATGGTTGTTTCCGGGAATGGGATTGTTGCTTCTTTTTTCGAGGTGAAATTGTCGTTGTTGAAATATTTCTTATTGACCGGCCACATGTCGACCATGATCAGAATAACCCAGAGCGTTATGGCATAGCTTGCTTTGATTTTTTTTGTCCAGAAAGCCCATAGTCCAAGTGCTGCCAGAAGTACAAATACCAGCGACCGGAACGCATCGGTATGTAACATCGATTTTCGGTCGGCAACCAGGGCATCGATCAAATCTTTGGGCCAGCCCATCTGCATGTATTGCGCGTCGGTATTTCCGGAGAAATTGCCTGCCAGCCCGGGCATAATGGCAAAAATAAGCGCCAGTCCGCCGACGATTCCGGTAGCGTATTTCAGCCCCTTCATGAACTCAGGGTCGCTGATCTTGCGCTGGGCAATTTCTTTGATAGCCAAAGCTCCGAGCAAAGCCATCGAGAATTGCTCGATGACAATAATGTTCTTAACGTCGCGGAACTTGTTGTACCCGGGGAAATAGTCGAGCATCAGGTTAGTCAGGACCGAAAAGTTTTTGCCGAGCGACAACAGCAGCGACACGACAAAAACAGCCGCCAGCCACCATTTGTCTTTGCCTTTAACAACAAACAGCCCAAATACAAACAAATAGCACAAAACAGCCCCGAAATAAAACGGCGCCCCGGAAATGGGCTGACTTCCCCAGTACATGGGCATGCCGCCTTTTACAATTTCTTTGGCCTTGGCTGCCCCCTGGCTTTTTTCAAGCCACTTGTACGTCTCTGAACTTTCACCGAGCGGTTCGTTCATGCCGCCGCCTTTAAACCGCGGGATGAACGCAGTCAGCGCTTCTCCCCAGTCGTAGCTGTAATCCAGAATATAGTCGCGGTCGAGCCCGGTGGTTTTATTTTCGTTATTCAGTGTTAGTTCTGATTTTCCGCGCATCGAGTATTTCCCGTATTCATACGTGGTGTAAAGGCGCGAGAAGTTGGTGCCGACAGCCAATATCAGGGCTACTAATAAAAAAGCTGACGTTTTTATAAAATCGGGAAGCGTTTTTTCTTTAACGGCATAAACAAAATAGGTGATTGCCAGGATTAAAATCAGGATTGCCACATAGTAGGTCATTTGCAGGTGGTTGGCGCTCAGCATCCACGAAAGGCCGATGGCGGCCAGGATACTTCCGCCAAGCCGGTTTTTCCGGAAGGCATACAACACGCCCCCGACAACCAGTCCGGTGTAAGCCAGTGTGTGTGCTTTGGTCATGTGCCCGGTTACCATCACGACAAAGGTGAATGTCATCATTCCGTAGGCCAAACTTGCTGCGAAAGCGGGCCAAAGCGGCATTTCAAGCAGCAGGCAAAGCACAAGGAAAAAGGCAAAACTGAGCGTCAGGATCATCACCGGCCTCGAAACCGACATGACAGCTCGTTGGATGGAGGCAAAAAACTCGCCGGGGTACAGGGTCGAAATCAGGAAAGATGGCATTCCGCCGAACGCGCTGTTGGTCCAAAGTGCCTCTTTGCCGGTTGCCTCGCGGTAATCGGTAATTTCTTTGGCCATTCCTTTAAACAACGTGCCGTCGGAACTTTGCAGTTGTTTTCCTTCGAGAACCGGAGAGAAATAAATGACACTGATCAGGAGAAATAACAGAATAGCAGCGAGGTAGGGCCCCGCTTTCCGGAGCAAAGCTTTTGTGTCCATAGCGCAAACGGAGTAACTTATTAATTTGTAATTTCGTCACCGGACAAAATTAAACCTTTTTAGTTCATAATCTAAAAGAAAAGCATGGGCGTCATCAAAAAGCAAAGCATCGTCGGGAGTATCTACTCCTATTTGGGTGTGCTGATCGGTTTTGTAAATACGGTACTGATTATGCCGAAGCTCATGACGACCGACGAAATCGGGCTGGTGAACATTTTGGTGGCGGTATCGGCGGTTTACGCCCAGTTTTCCAATCTCGGGTTTACCAATGTTACAGCCCGGCTTTTCAGCTATTTTCGGGATGCAGAAAGCAAACATCACGGGTTTGTGTTTATCTCGGTTGTTGTCGGGTTGGTAGGCTTTACTTTGGCGATGATTAGTTTTTTTGTTCTGAAACCGTATATCATTGCCAGTAACGAGGCTGATTCGCCACTTTTGGTCGAATATATTTACTTCCTGATCCCCCTGATTTTCTTCCGGATGTTTTTCCTGATTTTCGATACCTACAACAAAATGTTGTACGATGCGACAACCGGAACTTTTCTTTCCGATTTTGCTTATCGGTTTGGGAACTTGCTCCTGTTGGGGGCATATTTTGTGCACTGGATTAACTTTCAGCAGTATGTGACCGGATATGTTGTTGCGCTCAGTTTCCCGGCGGTGTACCTCCTGATTCTTTTAATTTCCCGAAAGCAGTTCAGCCTGAAGCCGGAACTTTCTTTTATCAGTCCATCCCTGAAAAAAGAGATGGTGAGCATGGGTTTTTACGGGATCATTGGCGGCCTTTCCGGAGTAGCCGTGATGAGCATCGACAAGATCATGATCAACGAATATTTCAACCTGTCGTTGACCGGGATTTATTCGGTGAGCTTTATGTTCGGATCTATTATTCTGGTCCCTAACCGGGCGATCTCGAAAATATCTTCAACTGTGATTGCCGATGCATGGAAAGAGAATGATCATAAAACGATTAACGATATTTTTTACAAGAGCAGCATTACCCAGTTTATCGCCGGATGTTTTTTGTGCGTGCTTTTGATCGCAAATTTTGATAACATTTTTAAAATATTGCCGCCAGCTTACTCTGACGGGAAATGGGTTATTGTTTTTATCTCGGCTGCTAACCTGGTTGCGGTCTCAACCGGGGTGAGCCTTCAGATTTTGGCGACTTCGCATAAGTATAAGATCTACACATTGTTTATGGCGCTCCTGATTGTATTGTCGGTTATTTCGAACATGGTTTGTATTCCGCTCATGGGAATGACCGGGGCAGCTGTGGCAACTTTATTTTCAATGGGCTTGTATTCGCTGATCCGGGTTATATACATGAAGCGGGTGATGAACCTGTATCCTTACCGCCGGGCACATTTAACGACGTTGCTTGTTTCGGTTGTTGCAGTTCTTGCCGGAATGATTATTCCATTTATACTGAACCCATACGTTGATGCCGTCATTCGCAGTGTAGTAGCCGGTTTGGTTTTTGTCGTGCTGATTTATCTTCTCAAGGTGTCAGCCGACGTGAACCATACCATCTTTTTTATTCTGAAAAAACTCAGACTCGTTCGGCATACACCGCATAATAACGCGGGGTGATTTTCCGGAGAAACGGGCGGATACCCAATTTGTTGGAAGGGGATATCCATTTTTCGCGGGCGATGATTTTCCATCCGGCCTTTTCGAGCAACATATCAAACTGCCAGTCTTCAAATTCGTGATAGTGGCGGTCCCACAGATCGGTTTTGCTGCGGTAGGCCGGTGCAAACCACAATTTTAGCGGAACCGTGGCGATGAGCTTTTTCGCCGGCAGGTTTTTCAAAACCGGATAGGGTGAAACCAGATGTTCCAGAATTTCGAGGGCAGTCACCACATCCGCATCTTTAGTACATACAATTTCCGGGTTTAAATCCAGGTCGGTCATCCCGGTATTTTGTACGGAGAAATTTTGCTTTTGTAAAACTTCGGCAAACGGATTTTCAGGGCCTAGGTCCAGAATGCGGCTTCCCGGTGAAATGTGCTTTTGAATGAAGGCCAGGGTCTGGGCGTATCGTTTATGCGGGAATGAATTTTCGTACATCGCAGGTTGTGAATTACAGGTTGTCGTAAAGTTGTTGAAGTTCGCGGCTGCAAAGGGTCCAGTTAAAGTACTTGCGGACAAATTTTTGTCCGTTTTGTCCCATCGTGCGGCGGTCTTCGGCTGAAAGGTAGAGTATTTTTACTTTGGTTGCCAGGTCGGTCTCGTCGCCGGCTTTGTGCACCAGCCCGGCATGAGCTTCTTCGACAATGGTTTGCTGGGCCGGGCAGTCGCTCACCAGAACCGGTTTGCCTAAAGCCATGTACTGAAACAATTTGTTGGCATACGTGGTGTCGTGGTGAATATTTCGCAGCAGCGGTGAAATACACACGTCGCTGGCTTCGATGTAGGCATGCAGCAACGACGGGTCTTGCCAACCATCCAGACAAACGTTGTCTTCAATGTCCAACCGGCGGGCCAGTTCTTTTAAATAGCCGTCAGTTTTACTTTTTCCTACAATCAGCAGCAAAATATCCGGAATGTCTTTTTTCAGTAAAGCTACCGCGCGAACGGCTGATTCAAGGCCGCGACGCAATCCGGTTTCTCCAAAATAGAACAACACAAACCGGTTCCGGAACCGTTCCTGAAAACGGTGATCGGGTTTGTAATCCTTGTAAAACGAAGGCAAAACCGTATTGGGGACGACCGAAACTTTTTCCGGAGAAATGCCGGTTTCTGTAACCAGATGTTGTTTGGCTTCGCGGGTTACAACTACCACGTGGTTGGCTTTTTTTACCAGCTGGTGTTCCCTGCGCTTCCATAGTGAAGGATAGATCAGGAGGTTCCCGGGGAATCGACAGACATGCTGGTAATATTTCATGATTTCGGGGCGGTTTTCGTGCAGGTCGAGCACCAGTGGCCGTTGCAGTTTCCGGTTGGCCCAGACCACGGCGCGGGCCGATTGGATATCGTGAACATGCAGGGCATCGACCGGTGTTTCCTGCAAAAATTTCCTGACTTTTCGAGCCAACATCTGATGGTAAAACGGGACCGTGTAAGCCAGGGCCGAAAGCTTATAGAGCAGCTTGCCGGCCGAAGCTCGGTAAACATGGATACCACGAATCGTTTCCCGGGCCGGCCGACTGTTATAATTCAGGCAAAACAGAAAAACTTCATGCCCTTTTTCAATCAGGGAAACAGCTTCATTTTCAACCCGGGGGTCGGGAGGGAAGGTCGAGTCGAGGATCATGCCTATTCTCATTGTTCAAGCATTTTTGCGAGCTCCTGGCTCAGGTTCCGGCGCGAATAGCGCTGTGCTTTGTCTGCTGAGTTAACGGCAAATTTTCCGGTTGCGCACTTTTCAATAAACACTTGCATGCCGGCTGCGTCAGCATAGTCAAACAATTGTCCACAGCTGGTTTCTGCAATTAAATCAGCCAAATCGCCATCGGTTGGCCCGATGGCCAGTACCGGCCGTCCCGAGGCCAGGTATTCGAAAAATTTGCCGGTAATAATTCCCCGGTTGTTGGGCACTTTCGGAATGACCAATAACAGCAAGTGGCTCCGGAACAAATATTCAATTGATTTGGCGTGATCAACGTATCCAACTAAATCCAGATCAATGTCGGGGACTGTCTGTCTGATTTTCTCGACAATGGTTCCCGGGATTTTCCCAACAAAACGAAGTTTTAATTGGGTTCTCTGTTTTTCATCCAAGCCGGATAGCGCTTCAATCAGCCCGGTTATATCATACGATTCGGAAATCGTTCCGGTATATGTCAGCGTTATTTTAGCATCGTCTGGCGGAAGTGGATTGGCAAAATCTTCGTCGTCGTATCCGTTCGGGATGACGTGGATTTTATCGGCAACAGGTTGTTTCGACTTGGCTGCCAGCAGGCGTTTTACATCTTCGCTGACGGTAATCAGCTGGTCAGCTTTTTCAATCACCTGCCGTTCGTAGTTGCGGTCGATTCGCAAGGCCAGCGCCGTGTGGCGGAACTGGTTGTAATAGTAAATGTCGGTCCACGGGTCGCGCAGGTCGGCAATCCAGCGGACGTTGAACCGTTTTTTTAGTTCGAGCCCGATCAGTTGGGTCGAGTGGGGCGGACTTGTTGTTACGATTGTGTCGATCTGAAATTCCCGGATCAGCGCGGCAGCTTTTTTCAGCGCATAGCGGTTCCAGCCGCGACGGGGGTCGGGGAGGAGCAGGTTTCCGCGAACAAACTTGGAAAGTTTTTGTCCGGCCGATTCGCGCGATTCGTTGGCGAACCCTCCGTATGGCACTTCCTTCTTTCCGGAAAACCACTTATACAACTGATACAATTCGAAGCTGGGGGTCCGGAATACGTTCACTTCCGGAGAAACTTCTGCGGCTAAACTTTCGTCGATCTGCGGATAGCTGGCATCTTCGGGCGAAACCGTTAAGACGACAGGTTGCCAGCCAAATTCCGGCAGATATTTGGTAAACTTGAGCCAGCGCTGCACGCCGGCACCGCCCGATGGAGGCCAATAGTAGGTTATAATCAGAAGTTTCTTCATGCGGGGCAAATATCGCGTGAATTTTTGAAATCACATAGGCTAAAAAAGCATTGTCAACGGACAATCAGCATGAAATAAATTGCAGAGGTTATTGACTGTTTAAATTTTATTTGTCCCCCATGTTCACCCCCGTCGCATCTTCGATGCGTTTCCCCGCTCTGTAACATAGAGCGGAGAAAAGAACGGTTTACCGGGCTTGGGGTGAGTGACGACTGATAAAATTGAGTCTAAAATTTTTCGGTGAACTAATTTTAAACAGCCTTTAAGTTATTTCTTAGTTTAGCCACTTGCTGCATAAACAGCCTGGCTCGTTCCGGAGATACCGGGTTTTCCCAATTGCCTTCTTCCTTCAACCACGACCCTACAATGAAAGCATCGGCCAGATGCCAGTATTTACTGAGGTTGTCAGTCGTTATGCCTGAGCCAATCATTACAGGCAGGGTGGTCGATTTTTTTGCTACGGCCACATCTTCTGGTTGCGGTTCTTTGCCGGTCGAACTGCCGGTAATGATAATCCCGTCGCTCCGGAAATATTCGGCGGTTTCAACATGTTCGCGCAAACTCAGGTCGGACGTGATGGCATGCGATGAATGTTTTTTCAAAATGTCGGTAAATATGAGGATGTGTTCGGCTCCAATCTGTTTCCGGTAACGCAACAATTTGCCGGCGCAACTGTCCATGTAGCCTTCGTCGGCCAGATGCCCGAAGACAAAGCCTTCGGCACGGATAAAATCCAGATCGGCTGCCAACGCTACAGCCAGCGCTTCGCGATTGGCCCCGGCCAGGATCTGAACGCCCATCGGCAGGTCGATCTGATGTCTGATTTCAGAACATATGGCAGTCATCGAAGAAACGATTTCCGGACCGACATTTCGTTTCAGGTAAGGCACATCGTGCATGTTTTCAATCAGGATAGCATCGACTCCTGCCTCTCGCAATGTTTGAGCTTCGGCAAGCGCCTGTTTAATAATTTGCTCGACCGGCAGAGAATGGGCCGGCGTCCCGGGAAGCGCTGCCACATGCACCATTCCGATAATTTTCTTTCCCGGCGATTTGAATTTGATATTCTTCATAATGGTAATAAAATTACTGTATTCTGAACAAACTTGCAGTATGCTTGGCTGTGAAGATTTTATTTGTTAGGGAAGTGCATAAAACAGAAACTCTGCTTCCGGATCTGCATTCGAATAGCTAATTTTAGGACATGAATCCGGGAAAATATTAATCAAACAAAAAAAAGACACATGGGAAAGTACTACTTCTTCATATTTATTTTATTCGGGCTCATTGCCTGCAAGCCCAAACCGGTTGTTGTTACCCTAAATGTCCTGACTGATCAGGAAAAACAGGAAGGCTGGCAACTGCTTTTTAATGGACAGAACCTGGATGGTTGGCGCGCTTTTCAAGGCGATACAATAACCGGATGGAAGGTTGTCGATGGTATTTTAAATAACTCCGGGACCGGAAGTGACCATGGAGGCGATATCATTACGGTCGGAGAGTATCAGGATTTTGAATTGTATCTGGAATGGAAGATTGCCCCGCAAAGTAACAGCGGAATTTTTTACCATGTTCAGGAAGACAGCGTAGATGCGATCTATGAGTCGGGTCCTGAATATCAGCTGATCGACGATAAGGGTTGGCCCGATAAATTGCATGATGACCAATATTCCGGGGCAAATTATGCGATGAATGCACCCCGGAATGCCCGGGTAAAACCAATTGATGAGTGGAATGAGACCCGGATTATAGTAAAAGGGCCTCATGTTGAACATTACCTGAATGGGGTAAAGGTAGTTGAATACAATTTGTGGGATGCCGACTGGCAGGCCCGGAAAGAAGCCGGCAAGTGGAAAGATGCCCGTTTCTATGGAGTTTCTCCTACCGGCCATATTGGGTTGCAGGACCATGGAGGCCTGACTCAATTTCGCAACATGAAGATCCGTGTTTTATAATCAGAAAAAGCTATGATCGGTTTGGTTGATTATCATATGCACACGGTCCTTTCTGACGGAAAAGATTCGTACGAAGAGATGATTAAGGTGGCAATCGAAAAGGGATTGGCAGAGATTGGGTTTACCGATCATGTTTGTTTGAAGCCTGTTGATTGGGCCATTAATCTGGTTGACATCCCGGTGATGACGGCTCAGATAACTGATCTTCAGGAAAAGTATAAATCGCGGATTCATATCCGGTATGGGATTGAAGTGGATTATTTCCCCGGATATGAACCTGAAATTAAGGATATTATTGCGTCCATCCCGTTGGACTATGTGATTGGGTCGGTCCATTTTATTGGCGACTGGAATTTTGATACAGATAAATCGCTTTACGGGAAATGGTCGAACGATCATTTGTATGGAATGTATTTCGATTTAATCCAGCAAGCTGTCAGGTCAAACCTGTTTGATGTGATCGGGCACTTAGATATCATCAAAAAATTCAGGGTTTATCCGGAAACAAACCAGGATAAACTCATTGAAGATACGCTCAAACTTATTCAGCAAAACAATGTGGTGGTCGAGCTGAATACCGGCGGAATTGATCGCCCGTGTGCTGAAATGACGCCCAGCCCGAAGATTCTGGAGATGTGCCACAAACACAATATTCCTGTAACGCTCAGTTCCGATGCGCACCGGGCGATTCATGTGGCCCGGCATTACGAAACGGCGGTCGATGTTCTGCAACGCATTGGCTATACCGATATTGTAGCTTTTCAAAAAAGGGAACGCCGGATGGTCCGGTTGTAAAACAATGGCGCTTCAAAGAAAAGGCTCCGGTCTTTTGTGGGAGACCGGAGCCTTTTTAATATTTTTTCAGGGGGGCAAACTAACCGTTTAAGGCTTCGGCTCCGTTGGTAACTTCCAAAATTTCGTTGGTAATGGCGGCCTGGCGTGCTTTGTTAAACGTCAGGGTCAGTTCACGGATTAATTCGGTGGCATTGTCGGTTGCTTTATGCATGGATGTCATGCGGGCGCCGTGTTCGGCAGCATTAGAGTCGAGCATTGCCTTGTAGAATTGTATTTTCAGTGAGCGGGGGATCAAATCTTCGACAATCGATTCGATTGAAGGCTCGAACAGATAATTTAGGTTTACAACTTTTTTTCGGTCTTTTTTCTGCGCTACAATGGGTAAAAATTGCTCGGCAACTTGTTCCTGAGAGGCTGCGTTGATAAACTTGTTATAAACCAGTTCTACCCGGTCGTAGTTTCCGCGGATAAATTCTTCCATTACTCCGGAAACGAAAATATTCGCCGTATTAAACGTCAAATTATCAAAAAGCTCGTTTGTGCTTCCTGCAACCGGCATGCGGTAAGAACGGAGCATTTTTTCGCCCTGTTTCCCAATAGCCCAGAAATCAACTTTGCCGTTTTTTAGTTGTTTGTCGTATTTTTTGCGGGCCAGGTCGATGGCTTTTTTGGCAATATTTGAGTTAAACGCACCACACAGCCCGCGATTGGAACTGATTGCAATAATCAAAACTTTTTCCGGAACACGGTTCTGGGTATAAACAGAGCATTCCTCCATTTCGAGGTTGGCGCTCAGCGAGCTAAGTACCTCCGACAGTTTTTCAGCGTATGGCCTGATTTGCAGTATGGCATCCTGCGCCTTTTTTAATTTGGCCGCCGATACCATTTTCATGGCACTGGTTACCTGTCGGGTCGTTTTTACCGAAGAGATGCGGGTTCGTATTTCTTTTAAATTTGCCATTTATATCCTAAATTACTGGAGACAGTTGTTAACCTACGGTCTTCAATTTTATGATTGGTCAATTATTCCCTGAAACGTTCGGCAACTTCAGCCGCGACTTTTTCGATCGTCTGGGTTTCATTGTCTGTCAGAATTCCTTTCTGGAGCTGGTCGAGTACCGGGCGATATTGCATTTCCATCAGTTCGATGAAATCATGCTCAAACGCTTTTACTTTTTCGATCGGAACTTCTCGCAACAATTCTTTTACCCCGCAGTAAATGATGGCAATCTGGTGCTCAACTTTCATGGGAGTATATTGGCCTTGTTTCAGGATTTCAACGTTTTTACGGCCTTTGTCCAAAACGCGCATGGTGGCTGCGTCCAGGTCGGAGCCGAATTTTGAGAAAGCTTCCAGTTCACGGAACTGGGCTTGGTCGAGTTTCAGGGTGCCTGCAATTTTCTTCATGGCTTTAATCTGCGCGTTACCCCCTACACGCGACACGGAGATCCCGACGTTAATGGCAGGGCGCACCCCGGCGTTAAACAGGTTTGATTCCAGGAAGATCTGCCCGTCGGTAATCGAGATTACGTTGGTTGGGATATAAGCCGAAACGTCGCCCGCCTGAGTTTCGATGATCGGCAAAGCAGTGAGCGAACCTCCGCCTTTAACCACGCCTTTCAGACTTTCCGGAAGGTCGTTCATGTTTTTGGCAATTTCATCGGAGTTGATGATTTTAGCTGCGCGTTCGAGCAACCGGGAGTGCAGGTAGAATACGTCGCCCGGATAAGCTTCACGGCCCGGGGGACGACGAAGCAGCAGGGATACTTCGCGGTATGAAACAGCCTGTTTCGACAAGTCGTCGTAAATGATCAAGGCATTGCGGCCTGTATCTCGGAAATACTCACCAATTGCAGCTCCGGCATAAGGCGCGTAAAATTGCAGGGCCGCCGGATCGGAAGCCGTAGCCATCACAATTACCGTGTATGCCATTGCTCCGTGTTTTTCGAGTATATGGGCCAGGTTAGCAACGGTCGATCCTTTCTGCCCGACAGCCACATAAATACAATACACGGGCTTGCCTTTTTCGAAGTTTTCACGCTGATTGATAATGGTGTCGATGGCAACGGCTGTTTTACCCGTTTGGCGGTCGCCAATGATCAGCTCACGTTGCCCGCGGCCAATTGGGATCATTGCGTCGATGGCCTTGATACCTGTTTGCAATGGTTCGTTTACCGGTTGGCGGAAAATAACGCCCGGTGCTTTGCGCTCGAGCGGCATTTCGTACTTGGTTCCCTGGATAGCGCCTTTGCCATCCAGTGGCTCGCCAATGGTGTTGATAACGCGGCCTAATAACCCTTCGCCTACTTCGATCGACGCAATTTTCCGGAGCCTTTTTACCGTGTCGCCTTCTTTAATCAGATCGGTTGGCCCCAGTATAACGGCGCCGACGTTGTCTTCTTCAAGGTTCAAAACGATCCCTTTTAATCCGCAATCAAACTCGATCATTTCGTTCGATTCGACATTCGACAAACCGTATATGCGGGCAATTCCGTCGCCTACCTGGAGAACAGTGCCAACTTCTTCGAGTTCGGCCTGTGTTTTAAATCCTTCCAGTTGTTTTTTTAAGATTTCGGAAACTTCTGCAGGTTTTATATCAGCCATTGTATCTTGTTTTTTCTGTCTTAAACTTCAGTTTGTAACAACGATTCTTTTATTTTTTTCAATTGGGTCGAAAGGCTGGCGTCGTATTGCTGGTCGTCAACCCTCAGGATGAACCCACCAATTAGTTCTTTTTTTACTTGCTGTTTTAACTCAATTGTTGCATTCAGTTCTTTTTCAAGAATTTTCCTGATTTGGGACAGGATGGTGTCATTGAGCGGTTGTGCGCTTGTAATGATTGCCGATCGGATTCCCTGATCTTTACGGTAATAATCCAGAAAATTTCTGAAAATTCCCGGGATATAGATTTCGCGTTTGTTTTGGGCAATCAACATCAAAAATTTCAGGGTCAGGTCGTTTACCTTTCCGGAGAATACTTTTTGAATGGCATTTATTTTTTGCGAAGTTTTAATTACCGGGCTTTCCAGTAAAAGGATAAAATCAGTGCTTGAGGAGCATACCGATGCTACCAGTTCTGCATCCTGATGAAACTCAGGGAGAAGGTTTTTCTCTTTTCCCAGCGCAATAAATGCTTTGGCGTACCGAACGGTTATCTTGCTCTGATTCATGGTCTATTTAAGCTTGAGGTCTTTCAGCAGGCCTTCAACCAGGGCTTCCTGGTCTTTTTGTTTTTCGAGTTCTTTTTGTACCACTTTTTCGGCAATCATGACTGAAAGTTCGGCCACCTGTTTTTTGATATCGTTGATGGCTGCGGTTTTTTCAGCTGCGATTTGCTGGCGTGCGCTTTCGATGCTTTTTTGGGCTTCGGCGGCGGCTTGCTGTTTGGCTTCAGCAATAATTTTATCTTTTATCTCGCGTGCTTCTTTCAGGATAACATCTTTTTCGCGACGTGCTTCGGCTATAATTTTTTCGTTGTCAGATTTTAATCCGGCAACTTCTTTCCGGGCTCTTTCGGCCGAACTTAGCGCGTCGGCAATTGATGACTCGCGGTCTTTCAATGCTTTCAGGATTGGTCCCCACGCAAATTTTTTCAGGATGAATAAAACCAGCCCGAAAATGATGACCATCCAAAATATCGTACCGTAATCAGGAGTTACAAATCCCATGGTTCAATGTTTTTTGTTTCAATCAACCCGGCAACCCGGCAATCCCGGGATGCTTGGGTTGACATTAAAAATTTCGTTATACGAAAATTACAAGAGCACAGATGATAACTGCGAAGAAGGCAACACCTTCAATCAAAGCTGCCGACACGATCATGTTCGAACGGATGTCGCCGCTGGCTTCGGGCTGACGGGCAATTGCCTCCATGGCGCTGGCGCCAATGCGCCCAATGCCAATACCTGCGCCGATTGCAGCTAAACCTGCGCCGATTGCAGCGCCCATTTTGCCAATTGTGGCACCGGTTGCAGCCTGTAAAATCACTGTCAAAATTGCTGATAACATAGCGTTGATTTTATTGAGTTAAAACTAATGATGTTCTGATGTTGCCATCCCGAAGTAAAGTGCCGACAAGAGGGTAAAAACATACGCCTGGATGAAGGAAACAAGCACATCGAGAAGAACCATAAAGACAGAAAAGAGCAGCGACACCGGGGCAACGGAGTAGCCAATAACCGGGCCGCCCATTTTTGCGAATATGAATATGAGGCTGACAAATACGGTAACAATCATGTGTCCGGCCATCATGTTTGCAAACAAACGGACCATCAATACAAACGGTTTGGTAAAAACGCCTGTAAGTTCAACGATGGGCATCAGGGGAAGTGGATATTTCAACCACCATGGAACATCGGGGTTGTAAATTTCTTTCCAGTAATGTTTGTTTGCGCTGAATGTGGTGATAAAAAATGTAAAAAGCGCCAAAACCATGGTCACTGCAATGTTCCCGGTCACATTGATGCCCAAGGGCAATATCAGGCCCAATAAATTTTCAAAAAGGATAAAGAAAAATACTGTCAGCAGGAAGGGCATAAAGCGCTCGTACTTTTGGGCCCCAATGGCTGGTTTTGCCACTTCATCTCGGATGAAAATAATAACTGGTTCAAGTAGGTTTAAAAGCCCGGAAGGGGCTTTGTCAACCGAACTTCTGGCAGATTTGGCGATCTTCAGAAAAATGAAAAGAAGCAGAAAGACACACAGAAAAATCCCTGCGACTGCTTTGGTGATCGACAAATCGACCGGAAGGCCGATAACTTCGCCGGCCTCGTTAAGTTCTACAATTTTGCCTTCGTTTTTGCCTTCGTGTTCAATCCTGAAGTTTTTGTAGGATTCGTGCCCGTGATGAAATTTTGAAGACATGAACACATTTAATCCGCTGTTCTTGCTGTAAAGAATTATTGGGAGAGGGATGCTGACTTCAGTTTCACCAACGGTAAATAAATGCCATTCGAATGCGTCAGAAACGTGTTCCATGACAAACTTGCCCGGTTCGAATTCCGACGTTGCGGTTTCCTGATGAGCTTCTTCTGCCTGAGTTTCTTCTGCCTGAACAGTGAACATCCAGGATGTTAAAAAAGCACATACGAGCAATGATGAACGGATAATATTTAACATGGTAATTTTCATAGAATTTCAGACATCCACAAATTTAATTTTTTTTTGAAAAAATGAACCAGCATGTCTGATTTTATGCCGATGGCTACTTGTTGTTCCGGACCGCCTTGGTTATTTCAGTTACTTCGAGTATTGAAAATGAGAGATATAGCACAAAATAGAAGATTAAGAAACTCTTAACTTTTTCTTTATCCAATACGATTACCAGAATTGCCACAATCAGATAAATAAACATCTTCAGGAAATTCATGGCCAGGTATAACGAATTGAATGTTGATAACTGTGTTTTGATGATCCTCAAAAAATAGGCATGCATGAGATTGGTGAGCAGATAAAAGAACAGAAGAACTGCCGGGAGCGAGTGACTGTACCATTCCTGTAAAATTGTTCCAAAAAGAACTGATCCGATAATGAAAATGCTGAATGTAAGGATGCTGCTTTTAATTAAAAACTGTTTCATTGGGTTGTTGTAACAGGGCTGGTTCCGCCCAATGGCGAAATCAAGTTTTAACAGTTAACAAGGTAATAAAATTCGGGCAAGCAGTCAAAGAAAGTTTTTCACAGCATGGTAAATTGCAGCGATAACCGAAAGGATGATCAGCCCCAGGCTAAAGTATGGGAAATTGGTTTGGAGCCATGCGTCCAGTTTAATTCCGCCCCAGGCCCCCAATGCCATGATGGCAACCATTTCGAATCCCAGGCTGGAGTAGCGGATGAAATTGTCGAATTTCTGCTTTTTATCCGGAGGCTTATTGATCATTTTTCTCTAAGCCATTTTCCATCGAACAGGTCCCGCTGAAAATAGCCCCGGGTTCAATTGATAACTTATTGGTTGTTATTTCTCCGGAAATAGAAGAGGTTGATTTAAGCGACAAAAGTTCCGAGACAATCACTTTCCCGGTAACCTGGCCGGCAATTTCGCAACTGCGGCAGTTGATATCTCCAACAACCAACCCGGTTGGCCCAATAACCAGACGGCCTTTTAGATGAAGGTTGCCTTTTAATTCGCCATCAATGCGAATGTCTCCGTCTGAAACGATGTCTCCGGTAATAGTTGTCCCTTTTCCAAATAAATTGATTGTTTTCGTGTCAACTTCATTAATAACTTTTGCCATACTTTTTTTTGAATAAGCATCAAATATAGTAAAGTCCTTTCTCCGGATGAAATGTTGGCGGATTCAAAATTGTTAAAAAATCAAAACATTCAGCGTGTTTGTTGTGAAAAACGAAAGCCGTCGGATTGTTCTTGTTTGGCAACCCGACGGCTTTCAGGATGATAGGGGCGGATTTAATTAAAATGATACAGGAAAGTCACAATTCCTTCAAATGCCGGTTTTTTATTTCCTTCAATTTCCATCTGGACAAAAAGCTGAACTTTGCTTATGCCACGCAAATTGGCAATTGATTTCAGGGTGACGTGTGTCCGAATGCGGCTATTGACCAAAACAGGCTGTCCAAACTTAAATTGATCGATGCCGTAATTTACGAGCATTTTGACGTTTTCGACCTGTGCTACCTGTTCCCACATGTACGGAAGGAGCGACAAGGTAAGGTAACCATGTGCAATGGTCGATCCGAATGCGCCTTCTGTTTTTGCCCGTTCCGGATCTGTGTGAATCCACTGATGGTCAATTGTCGCATCTGCAAATTGGTTGATTTGTTCCTGCGTGACAGTGTGATATTCAGAAACGCCTAACTTTTGGCCTACATAGGAGGCAAATTCATCGTGACTGCGAATTATTAAACGGCTCATATTTTTTTGATTGTCTGATGATTAGTTGTTTTTTCATTATTTAGGGTCGTAGGCCCATTTCAGGTAGATTGCCCCCCAGGTAAAGCCGGCACCAAATGCTGCCAGAATGATTTTATCTCCTTTCTTGAGTTGACTTTCATAATCGTACAAGCAGAGTGGGATGGTAGCGGCTGTCGTGTTGCCATATTTCTGTATGTTGATCATGACCTGGTCGCGGCTGATGCCCATGCGGCGGGCCACGGCATCAATGATTCGCATGTTTGCCTGATGGGGCACAAGCCAGGCCAGATCTTCAGACTGGATTCCGTGCTTGTTCATCATTTCGACAGCAACATCGGCCATATTCGATACCGCAAATTTGAAAACCGTTTGTCCTTCCTGATAGACAAAATGTTCTTGGTTGTCAATTGTTTTGTAAGACGCGGGGCGCGCCGAGCCTCCTGCTTTTTGCTGGAGATAAAACCGTCCGGAGCCATCAACGCGGTTGATGTGGTCTATAACGCCAATATCTTCGAGCGTTGGTTCCAGCATGACGGCGGCCGCGCCGTCGCCAAAAAGCGGGCAGGTTGTGCGGTCGCTGTAATTGGTGATTGCAGACATCATATCTGCTCCAACGACGATTACTTTTTTATATTGTCCGCTTTCAATGAATTTTGACCCGGTTGTTAACGCAAAAATAAATCCGGAACATGCTGCACTAAGATCGAAACTCCATGCATTCTTGAGTCCGGCCTTGTCTGAAATGATGTTGGCAGTTGCCGGGAACGGGTTATCGGCCGTAATGGTTGCGCAGATCAGCAGGTCAACTTCCTCGGGAGAAGTTCCTGTTTTCTTCAATAACTGGAGGACGGCTTCTGCTGCCATGTCCGATGTGGCTTTCCCTTCTTCTTTTAATATCCTCCGCTCTTTGATGCCTATGCGTTGCATGATCCACTCATCAGTGGTATCGACGAGTTTACTGATCTCATCGTTTGTCAGCCGGTATTCCGGCAAAAATGCTCCAACTCCAGTAATTGCAGCATGTATTTTGTCCATAGAACGTTTTTTTTACAACAAACCCGACCCGAAAACGTGTCAGGATAACTAATTAAATGAAAGATTAAATTTTGGTGGGCAAGATAGGAGGAAAAATCCGAACGACAAAAAAATATCAGGCGAAATTGTCGCCTAACTCATTTTAAAACAATCAATTAGATCGTTCGAAAATTAAACTAAACAAATAAAAAAAGATCAGAAGAACGGAGTCTTCTGATCATATAAAGGGGTAAATGATTAAACAGTAACGTCTTTTTCAATTGCTAATTTACCTCTGTAGTAACCACATTCCGGGCATACAGTATGGTATTTAACAGTGGTCCCACAGTTAGAGCAAGAAGCCAGGGTTGCTGGTGTTGCTTTATAGTGGGTACGTCTTTTGTCCCTTCTTGATTTCGAAATTCGGTGTTTTGGATGTGCCATCTTAACTTTTCTTTATTCGTTATCTAATAATTTTTTCAAATCATCCCAGCGGCTGTCTGTTGGTTTTTTCTCCGGTTCAGCGCTGTCGTTAGTCTCGTATTCTTTCAGTTTTGCCAACATCTCCGGATTACAGGAGCTGCTGCCGTCTGGATTGTCGGGATGTACTTGCCGGATTGGGATAGCCAGGCAAATAAATTCGTAAATCAATTGTGCAACATTGATCTGGTAATCATTCTCATCAATCCAGATCACGTCGTCGCCTTCTTCAAATTCTTCGTCTCCAACCTTAACGAAGATACGACCTTGGTTTTTAATGGGTTGGTCGTAAAGCTCCAGGCAACGCCCACATTGAATGCGAATAGTCCCGTTGACATAAAACCAAAGAACCATCAGTGAACTTTGCTTTTCCAAAATCACTTTAACAGTTACATTGCCGTCGTCAACAATGTCGCTGTCAAACGCTTCAAAGAACTTTCGGTCAATTTCGTATTCAAACTCGTGTTTGCCCTGTCCAAGTCCTTTAAACGCAATGTTATATTGAGACTTAATGCCCATATTCTGAAAAAGTTTTGCAAAAGTATAAAAAATCTGTAATTGCCGAAAATATATCGATTTTTTTAACAGATATATTCGGGGGTGGTTCTAAATTATTGTAAGTGACTGTGGAGTGAGATGGTTCCTGTTGGGTTCTTTGTTGAAAAATTACTTTCGGAGCGTGATCCGGAACGTTGTGCCTTTGCCGATTTCTGAATGCTTCAAAACAATCTTACCTCGGTGATAATTCTCGATGATTCGTTTGGCAAGCGAGAGCCCAAGCCCCCATCCACGTTTTTTGGTGGTAAACCCCGGGTTAAACACGGATTTTTGGAACGATTTCGGGATACCTTTTCCGGTGTCGGTCACATCGATCTGGAGCTGATTGGGCTTTTCATGGATGGAAATCGTAATAGAACCATGATTGTCCATGGCGTCGATGGCATTTTTGCACAGGTTTTCGATGACCCAGCTAAAAAGAGAAGCATTCAGTGGTGCAAAAAATACGGCATCCGGAGTGAAGTCTTCGACGAATTTAACTTTGTCCGACGAACGCGTTCTCAGATAGCTGATCGTATTCCGGATTGACTCGGCCACATCGGTTTTTACCAGTTCAGGCATCGACCCAATTTTTGAGAAACGCTCGGTTATTTTTTCTAATCGTTGGGTGTCTTTTTCAAATTCGCGGATGAGTGATTCGTCAATGTTTTGCATTTTCAGCAACTCGACCCATGCCATGAGCGAGGAGATTGGCGTTCCCAGTTGATGGGCTGTTTCTTTCGACATTCCGACCCAAACTTGGTTTTGTTCGGCCTTTCTCGATGAACTGAACGCGAAGTACGAAACCATGATAAACAGGACAATAACGGCGAATTGCACGATCGGGTAATATTTCAGGTTCCGGAGCAAATAGGAGTCGCGATAATATAGGTATTGCTTTTCAATCCCTGTATCAACGATAATCGGAGCATTTTCATCTTTCATGTGCCGGAGTTCCCGTTCCAGAATTTGTTGTTTCCGGTTGGGCTCGTATGCGATGTTTTTGTCTGTAATAATTTCGCCAATACTATCTGTCAGGATGATGGGGATGGTTGTATTCCGTTCCAGAATGGACGAAAGGAATGTCATATCTTCGGACGACATCACGTCGTATCCGGCGATTTTCCGTGTAGCATCGGCCCAAAGCTCAACGTTTTTGCGTTCTTCGATGGCCATTCTTGAAATCAGCCAGTTGGTGTAGTAAAACGAACCCATTGCGATTGCAATAGCTGCAAGAAACAGGAGAATTTTCCAGCGACGCTTTTTAAAATAGAAGTCCAATTCGTTTTCAAAATTTAGTTTGAAGTTTCGGATCTCCGGATCCCGGATGTGTAAATTTAACGAACATCCGGGTTTGGGCAATCGGTTTGATTGAAATCCGGGACCGAAATTTCAAAACGCATCGAAAAAACAAATAGTATTTGGTGACGATGATTATTTTTGAAGCAGCTCGAGCGATGAATGATAAATTCCCTGCTGGTCGTAACCACATTCGCGGTGCAGCTCTTCTACCTTGCCTTGTTCGATAAAACGGTCGGGAACACCCAGCGTAACAACTTTCGAACAATAACCGTTGTGTATCATGAACTCGATAATGGCGCTTCCAAAGCCACCCAGAATGACCCCGTCTTCAACGGTTAAAACCTTTTGGTATTTCCGGAAAATTGTGTGCAACATTTCTTCGTCTAATGGTTTGACAAAACGAAGGTCGAAATGTGCGACGCTGAACCCGTCTTTGGCCAGCATTTTTACCGCGCGGCTGGCGTAGATTCCGGTCGTGCCGATGCTTAAAATAGCCATGTCATCCCCTTCGCTTAACTGCCGTCCTTTCCCGGGTTCTATTTTTTCCATGGGCTGCTGCCAGTTTACGATGCAGCCACAACCGCGGGGGTATCGGATCGAGAACGGGCCCATGTTTTCGAGTTGGGCTGTGTACATCATGTTCCGGAGTTCAACTTCGTCCATAGGGGCAGCAACGGTCATGTTCGGGATCGATCGCATATAGGCCAGGTCGAACACGCCGTGGTGGGTTGGGCCGTCGGCCCCGACAATTCCGCCACGGTCGAGGCAGAAAACCACATTCAGGTTTTGCAGGGCTACGTCGTGGATAATCTGGTCGTAAGCGCGTTGCATGAATGTAGAGTATATGTTGCAGAAAGGGAGCATTCCCTGTTTGGCCAGTCCGGCGGAAAACGTTACGGCGTGTTGTTCGGCAATGCCAACATCAAATGTACGGTGTGGCATTTTTTCCATCATCAGGTTTAGCGAACATCCTGATGGCATGGCAGGGGTAATAGCCACTATTTTTTCATTTTGTTCGGCTAACTCAATGATTGTTTGTCCAAATACGTTTTGGAATTTTGGTGGCTTGTTTACGGCACATTCGCATTCGAGAAGTTCTCCGGTTTCCTTATTGAACGGTCCTGGTGCATGAAACTGTGTCTGGTTGATTTCTGCCTGTTTAAAGCCTTTCCCTTTTTTTGTAATAACGTGCAATAATTTGGGGCCCGGAATTTGGCGAAGGCTTTCCAGTACTTCTGTCAGGTATTTGACATTGTGTCCATCTACCGGGCCAAAATAGCGCAGGCCCATCCCTTCGAACAGGTTCGACTGTTTGAGCAACATCGATTTCAGGGCATTTTCGGTTTTCTGGACCCAGCGGCGGGCTTTGGGCCCAAAGCCGTTTAATTTGCCAAGTCCTTCCCAAACCTCGTTTTTTAGTTTGTTGTAGGTTTTCGATTTGGAAATGTTGAGCAGGTAATTGCTCATCCCGCCGACATTGGGGTCGATGGCCATGTTGTTGTCGTTCAGGATAACCAGCAGATCGGATTTATTGACTGCGGCATTGTTCAATCCTTCGAAAGCCATTCCGCCAGTCATTGCGCCATCGCCAATGACGGCAACAATTTTCCGGTCGGTTTCGCCTTTTAATCGGGCAGCAACCGACATGCCCAGTGCTGCCGAAATAGATGTGCTTGAATGTCCGACGCCAAAGGTGTCGTATTCGCTTTCCGACGGTTTGGGAAACCCACTGATGCCTTTGTATTTTCGGTTTGTGTGGAAAACATCTCTTCGTCCGGTCAGGATTTTGTGCCCATAAGCCTGATGCCCGACATCCCAGACCAGTAAATCGTAAGGGGTTTGGTAGGTGTAGTGCAGGGCCACAGTCAAATCGACTACGCCAAGGCTCGCTCCAAAATGCCCGGGGTTATGCGAAACTTCGTCAATAATAAATTGCCTGAGTTCTTCACAAACCTGGGGTAATTGATCAACAGTTAATTTGCGTAAATCTGAAGGGTCGTTTATGTGGTCCAATAATCTTTCCGGTTGCTCGTCCATTCAATGTCAAAAAAATAAGTTCAAAGATAAAACTAATTTGCTTTTTATAAGTTTTCTGTCAGAGAGGACCAACGTGCCTGATTTGGTCTGTTTTTTGAACGGAGGGCAAAGCTAAAAATTGTTTTTATATGCGCATGCGCCGTAAGTCAGGCTTTTCTGAATTATTAAAATGAATTTCATGCCGGAGGTTGGGCGCAAGGGGCGAAGAAACTTTAATTCCGGATAAAAGAAATGACGGGCAGAACTGTCAATTAAGATCAGGCTTTTTACGTAAAATTAATCATATGAAGACCATGAAAAAAGTATTTGTTTTTGCAATTGTCGTGGCGATGGCCGTTTCGTGTGTGTCGTCAAAGAAGTATAAGGAAGCTACCGGAAATCTGAGCAATTGTCGTCAGGAGGTTGCTCAGTTGAAAGCTCAGAACCGGGGGTTGGCTGTTGAAAATACGGAATTGAAAGCATCAGTAGAGAAGCTGAACGGCTCGGTTGCCGATTTGAACGGCCGGCTTGGGGCTACATCGGCGAAACTGGATGAAGCTGTCAGCCGGAATAAAATTCTTTCCGGGACAAACGACGACCTGGAAAAACAGTTGACAGCCCTGAAGAAAGGCAGCTCTGAAGAAATCTCTCGTTTGCTCGAAAAGCTGCAACAAACCGAAAATGACCTTCAAAGTCGGGAGAATAAGCTAAAACAGGCCGAAGGCGAACTGGCGCAACGAAATGTCCGGTTGATGGAACTGCAGGAAGCCCTGAAGCAAAAAGAAGATGCAGTCGCTGCCCTGAAGCAAAAAGTAATGGCCGCTTTGACCGGATTCAACAATAAAGGGTTGACTATTTACGAAAAGAACGGGAAGGTATATGTTTCGCTTGAAGAGCAGTTGCTGTTTAAAACCGGGCAGTGGGAAGTGGATCCGAAAGGGCAGCAGGCATTGGCCGATTTAGGAACTGTGTTGGCTCAAAACCCGGATATTAATGTGCTGGTAGAAGGGCATACCGACGATGTCCCGATGCGGGGAACTGGTGCGGTAAAAGATAACTGGGATTTGAGCGTGATGCGCTCGACCGCAGTAACCAAAATTCTGTTGAAAAATAAAGCCATTGACCCCAAGAGAATAACTTCGGCCGGGCGTGGCGAATTCTTCCCGATTGATGAGGCCAAGACTCCTGAAGCCCGCCAGAAAAACCGCCGGACCGAGATTATTCTGACTCCGCGTTTGGATGAAATATTCAAGTTGCTGGAAACGAATTAAGAAATTGCAGTCTTCGGTCACAGTCATCAGTTGTGTGTGGGAGTGTATCAACTGATGGCTGTGACTAACCCTGAGAATTATTCAACCCGGTAATTTAGTAAATTACCATCCGAATCCCCGACGATCAGGTTCAGGTAATTGTTGCCCGGGTTTAGTTTGCCAATAGTAAATGCTGTTTGTCCCTGAAGCGGGAATCCGTCGTAATCTTTTCCATTGCGCTCAATCAGGTAGATGTGATTGTCGGCGGCGGTCACTACGCCAATTTTGTTGCCTTTGTTGAATGAATAGACATTGGGTTTTGCGGTGATAGGGGCCGTGAATTTTCGTTCAGTTATTTTTTTCTTGTCCGGAGTGAAAACACTCAGGGTCGAATTGTCTGCAAAAATGAAATCAGAAATTCCGTTGCCATCTAAGTCGGCCACTTCGAAAAAGTGATTGGGCGAGAATTTGCCAAACGAGAGTGTTTCAGATTTCCCGTCGAAATATTGTATTTGCACTTGCCCAGAATTATCGGTTGCCAGTACACGTGGTTTGCCTCCGGTTTCAATAATCAGGTCGTTTCCGGAGTGTTCAAAATGCTGGTTGCTTTCGAGCCGGGTTGCGCCCTGACGATCGATAAAGTATGTTTTGTACTTGTCGGCAAAGACCAGATAATCTTTTTTGTTGATCCGGACATGATGTACCGGATGGGTTACTTCATGTTCGGTCCCTTTGAATTTTAATCCGCTGACAGGCTTTCCGTCGCGGTCAAACAGGTATAGGTTTTTATCTTCGCAGCAAACGGCAAACCGGTAATCGCGGTTGTTGTCGTAATCGAGCGCCGAAACTCCGTTGGTTGCTTTCGATTTCAGACTGATCGGGAAGCGTTTCACCATTTCGCCATTGCGGTCAACTATATAAATTTTGCTGCGTGTGTTGAACAGGTATTGCAGTTTGTTATTCCGGTACAAATCGATTTGCTGGATGTCGGAGATGATTGGTTCTCCAAGGTCTATTTTCCACAATGCGACGCCGTCTTTATTAATCAGGTATAAATTATTCGCCTGGTCCTGAGTGATTATTTCCTTGTTTTGCGGATCGCGGTGGTTGGTCACAAGCAGTGGTTTTGTTGCCAGCGTGCTGTCGAGCTTGCTTTGCCATACCGTTTGTGGTTCTTCTTTTTCAACAGGGTCGTATTTGAGGATCATGTTATTCAGGAACATCTGGTTGGTGTACGAGAACTGCCAGCCAAAACTCTTGAATTTACGCAGGCTCTCTTCGGAGGTGGAAAGCGTTGAATCGATAGCTGATTTTAAGAGTGTTGTCCGGAGTGGGATGATCTTCGATATGTTGGCGTACAAGTAGAAGTTGGTCCGTTCATTCAAATTTTCGCAAAATTTCTGGTAAGCCGGGTCTTTTTTTAGTATCGACTGGCGTACCATGTTTGAAAGGTATTCTTTCATGGCCGGCAGGTTATCTCCCCAGATTAGGTAGTCTTGGTAGAATGTTAGGTAATTGCAGTCGATGCCCGAAAAAAGCCGTCCGAAAAGAACTGAGGGGAAGTCGGGGAACGGGAATTTATAAATTTCGAACGAGTTTTTCTGATCAAATTTGAGATCGGTTTTGGTCTTGTACGGATCGTTTTTTGTATCGGGGGCTGCTGTTTGCATAACTTTCAGCAGTTTTTCTTTACTTTCGGAAATGCTCCGTGCGCGGGCCATGAAGAACCTGTTTGCTTCCGGATTGCTTTTATTAATGGTTGTAAAAGCGGAAGCAAATTCGTTATCGGTAACAGACAGAAGAACCTCGGCAAAGTTTGTAGCGCACTGTTTTTGAATTTCCATTAGTCGCGATTGGCGCTGGTAAAATTCAACCCCCTGTGCCCGCAGATATGTTTCGTAGTCGGTAAGGAACGTTTTCGAATCGCTCAGGCTTACAACGGCCAGATATGATGTATTTATTGGGCAAGCCGCATCGATTGTAACTTTTTGCAATTGTTGTTTTTTGAAAATATTTAGGTAGTTGTCGGTCGAATCGCTGGCGTAGCTGAAGCCGTTTATCAGTAGTTCGTTCGGTTTAAATGTCAGGTCCAGCTCGGTCCAGTTGGCGTAGTTCGACAGGCCCGAAATTCGTTTCCGGAGCTCCGGATTTATTATCCTGGAAAGCAACTGATTGAAAGTCCGGTGATTGATATAAATGTTGGCATACGAGTTGGCATTTACGGTATTATACAGGTTCCGGAAATCTGATTTATTGAGCAGGTTGCTGGTGTTTGACTGACGTACCGCTTCATCGAGCAGGATGGCATCGGTGCAGGCCATGAAGATATCGTTATTATAAGAAAAATAGAAGGTCAGAGAATCGGATTTGGCAGTAAAAACCTCGGTATTGTCATAGGTTTTACTGCTGACCGAGAATGGGTGGTCAATTCCTTTGCGTATAAGGTCGGATATTTCTGTTTTTTCGGCTGAGTTTCTTAGCGGGGCCAGGAACAATGTGGCCAGACTATTCTTTCTGCTGGGATTAACTGAGATCAGGATTGGCTTTTTGTCCAGCAGCTTCCAGATATTGGGGTTGGAGGTACCCAGTTCTTCAAATCGGGCCAACTGGTTGGTAAGTTGATTTACTGCCGGAATGAGCTTCAGTTCGTCAATCATCGGATTGCCGGATGCGGTAGCAGTATAAAGTTTGTGAAAGTCGGTAATTTCAACGATGAACGGACTTTTTAACGGGACAGCCGCAAAAGCCGGATTTTCTGCGCCTGTTATATTTTTTACCGTTTTCTCCTGTGGAAAAAGAAAATACAAAGCAACTAGCCCTGCTATTACCAGCAACCCGGCGATAAAGAAGTATTTGCGCATAAATCATAAATTTTGAATCAAATTTATAAAGTTTCAAATATGCTGCAATGTTGCCCGATTCGATACTTTTGTAAATTCGCGGTAATAGCTTGCGAAACAATAACTTCATTTCAGTGGAATTAGCTGGGCCGAAAAATTTTTCAGTATCGATTCAACGAGCTGATGAACGTGACCTCGAGGTTATCCTTGAACTTCAAAAACGAAGTTATTTATCCGAAGCCCGGATTTATAACGATTATTCCATTCCTCCGCTCTTGCAAACAATTAACTCTATCCGGAATGAGTTTCGCAGCCATGTTTTTTTGAAAGCCGTCTGGAATGATCAGATCGTTGGATCTGTTCGAGGATGTCTTTCTGAATCCACAATCCTGATCGGAAAGTTGATTGTTGATGATTTATTTCAAAATCAGGGTATTGGCCAACGGTTGATGGATGCTGTTGAAAAGGAATTTCCGGATGCCAAACGAGCTGAATTGTTTACCGGCAGTTTTAGTCTGAAGAATCTGTATCTCTACCAAAAGCTCGGATACCGTGAGTTTCGTAGGGTCCAGCTACCCGATTCCCTGACGTTGGTTTTTCTCGAGAAACATATTGGCTAAAGTCGTCTATTGTTTTCGAACCTGGCTGGCGTCGACCACTTTAAACAACTTATCCGACCGGCGTATCTTCGTGTCGAGCGGCATCGAAAAACGGACTCCTTTTTGCGCTTCGCCGACCGGTTGCAGGTCGACCCTGATTTCGGTGACCGTTGTCTGGATAAGGCCGGTCGTTGGGCCGGTAATGTAAATCTCGTCGCCCACCTTTAGCGAACCACTTTCCAGTTTAAATTCGGCCACTTTCAGGTTCTCAAAGTAGTTCATCCCTTTTCCGATGTATATTTTTCGTTTGGTGGCCAGCGACCCGTAATTGTGGCTCCATTCACCCAGCCGCTGTCCGAGGTAGTAGCCGTCCCAAAATCCGCGGTTAAAAACGGTGCTTAAGCGTTTGTTCCAGTTTTCAACTTTTTCGTCGGAGAAGGTATGGTCGAAATAGGCAGCTATGGCTTCTTTGTAACATTCAACAACCGTATAAACATATTCGGCTGAACGGGCGCGCCCTTCAATTTTCAAGACCGAAACGCCAGAATCGAGTATTTTATTTAGAAAGTGAATGGTTTTCAGGTCTTTGGGAGACATGATGTATTCGTTGTCGATCTCCAGCTCGGCGCCAGTTTCCTTGTCGGTAACAATGTAGGCCCGGCGGCAGGTCTGCATGCAACTTCCGCGGTTAGCCGATGAGTTCATTTCGCCCAGGCTCAGGTAACACTTCCCGGAAATAGCCATGCACAAGGCGCCGTGCACAAACATTTCGATTCGGACTAAACTTCCGGAGGGGCCTTTGATTTGCTGTTCCTGAATTTGTCGGGATATTTCAGCAACCCGGTCCAGTGTCATTTCTCGGGCGAGGACCACAACATCGGCAAATTGGGCGTAGAACCGGACCGCTTCGATGTTGGTAATGTTCACCTGTGTTGAGATGTGCACTTCGACGCCAATTGACCGCGCATACGTGATAGCTGCAATATCGGCTGCTATGATTGCCGAGACACCAGCTTCTTTCGCCGCATCGATGATGGAATGAAGTTGTTCAATTTCGTTGTCGAAGATTACGGTATTGACAGTGAGGTAGGTCTTAACTTGCCGGGCATGTGCAATGCGGGTAATTTCGTGCAGGTCGCCAAGCGTAAAATTGTTCGACGAACGCGCGCGCATGTTTAACTGTTCAACGCCAAAATAGACCGATCCCGCTCCAGCTTGAATAGCAGCCATCAACGATTCGTACGAACCAACCGGCGCCATTATTTCAACCTCATTTCTGTTCATGATTCGTTTTTAAGCGGGTGCAAAGTTAATCCGAATTCAGTACGTTTGAAAAATTCAGACGAAAACGTCTTGAATTATTTTAAGCGGGGGATAAAAATAAAAAGATGGCCCCAAATCTGAAGCCATCTTTTATTTATGAAGAGAAATACTAATTAACAGGTTATTTTACTTCAAAGTTGAAGGAGTATGAATTGTCTTCGGTTGACAAAACCACATCGTATGAACCTTTTGCAAGTTTCGAAAGGTCAAATCCTTCGTTCACGTTGAATTTTTTGCCAAGCTCTTTTTTGTACAATAAATCGTTTTTATCGTAGAAGTTGATGCTCATGGCTTCTTCAGGAAAATTCAGGTACGATACTTTCAGAATACCGTCTTTGTACGCGAAGAATGGCTCCATCACGCTTTTTTCTTTTCCAACTGCAATGTTCTTGTTGTCGATTGTGAATTCGCGTTCTGTCGTGGTACCTTCGGCTGTAACGATCAACCGGTATGCCCCCTTGTCGAGTCTTGAAAAATCAAATACTTTGCGGAAATCTTTCGAGTCGGCGCCGGTTTCTTTGTAGTAGAGAATTTCTCCGTTTGCGTTTTCGACGCTGATTTCGAAATTGCTTGCAGCAGCGTTTGAAATAGCCACAACTGCTTTATTGGCATTTAGAGGTAGAATGTTCACACGAAGGTTTCCTGTTGCCATTAATGTGTTTGCAAATGCTACAAATGCAACCAACATTGTTACTTTTGCGATACTTTTAATTGTTTTCATAGTTCTCGATACTTAAAGTTAAACATCATTTACGCTACAAATGTAAAGGCATTCGGTTGGATATGCCGTAAAACATGAATTAAGCGATCGTTAAGTTTGTGTTATGCAACATATGCCATGTTAATTAAATGTCTAAATGATTGGTTTTTAAGTTTTTGTGTAAACATTCTAACTAAATGAACATTCAAATACTTCAACTGCTCGAGGGAGCAAAACAGGCCAGGGGGTTAACCGTGGTGATTGATGTCTTTCGGGCATTTTCTACCGCTTGTTATGCGTTTGCGAAAGGAGCTGTGCGAATTTATCCGGTTGGCGACATTAATCTGGCTTATCAGTTAAAAGCAGAGCATCCTGATTATATCCTGATGGGAGAGCGTCAGGAACAGAAGCCGGCAGGATTTGATTTCGGCAATTCGCCTTCGCAGCTTGTCGATGCCGATCTGAAAGGCAAAACCATCGTCCATACGACCAGTTCCGGGACCCAGGGTATTGCCAACGCCCAAAATGCCGGGCAGATCATCACGGGCAGTTTTGTGAATGCCGGCGCTATTATTAAGTACATACAGAAAGAAAATCCGGAGATTGTTTCGCTGGTATGCATGGGCTACAGCTGCATGCGCCCAACCGACGAAGACACGCTGCTGGCGGTCTATATTAAGAATGTATTGGAAAATAAACCGGTCGATTTTCCGAGGATGGTCGGGCAAATCAGGCAAACGGACGGGGCTCGTTTTTTTGAGGACGATAAGCAATCTTGGGCTCCGGCGGCTGACTTTGAGTTGTGTTTGTCGCTCGACCGGTTTGACTTTGTTTTGAAAGTGGAACAGGAAAATGGCTTAAATTTTTTGCGACGGATTGAACTTTAAACGGGTTTAATTGTCGGGATGGTTCGAGTAAAAAATTAATCTTTCGATGACTATGGATTACAATTTTGATGAAATAATTGACCGGACCCATACCAACTGTATCAAATACGATGGCCGCCAAAAGTTCTTTGGCAATGCGAATGTCATGCCGTTGTGGGTCGCCGATATGGATTTTAAAACACCTGATTTTATCGTGGATGCTGTCAGGCAACGGGCCGAACATCCTGTTTACGGATATACTTTTCGTCCGGAATCCTATTCTAATGCGATTGTTTCCTGGCTAAAAAGGCGTCATGACTGGTCGGTGAAGCCGGAGTGGATTTCATTCAGCCCCGGGGTAGTTGCCGGATTGACTCTGGCAATCAAGGCTTTCTCGGACGAAGGCGACGGTGTAATTGTTCAAACGCCGGTGTATAACCCTTTTTTCGATGCGGTAAAAGGCACAAACCGAAGAATGGTCGAAAATCCGCTAAAACTGGTTGACGGACGTTATACGTTCGACCTGGAAGATCTCCGGGGAAAAATCGATGCAAGGACCCGTTTGTTGTTGCTTTGTAATCCCCAAAACCCGGGCGGTATGGTTTGGACGCCAGACGAATTACTTGGCTTGGCCGATATTTGTCTGCAGAATAAGATCCTGATCATTTCAGACGAAATACACTCCGACCTGATTTATCCCGGGAACAAACATACCCCGATGGCTTCGCTTTCCGAAGCCATTGCAGCCAATACTGTAACCTGTATGGCGCCCAGCAAGACATTTAATATGGCCGGATTGACGACTTCATTTTTGGTAATCCCGAATAAACGGCATTTAGTCCGGTATGAACGGGAGTTGCACGTTCCTCATTTGCACATGGGCAATCTTTTTGGGACTGTTGCCCTCGAGGCTGCTTACAACAATGGGGCCGACTGGGTTGATCAGTTGATGATATATCTTCGGGATAGTTTCAACGAGCTGCAAAAGTTCGTTGCTCAGAAAATGCCGAAAGTAAAGGTGATGAAGCCGGAAGGAACTTATCTGATCTGGCTTGATTTTTCAGCGTATGGGCTGAATGATGATGAACTCAACCAGCGATTAATCGAGTACGGTGTTGGCCTGAACCGGGGGATTCAGTTTGGGAAGCAGGGTAGCGGTTACATGCGCCTGAATATGGGCTGTCCGCGTTCTGTCCTGATGGAAGCCCTGGAACGAATTGAAAAGGCTTTAGGCGGCTTGTGAAAATCAGGATTGTCGCTCAATCCATTCTATAATTTTCTGCTCCGGGATATCGTTCATGCACCGAAAATGTTTTTTCGGGCATTTATGATAGCCAAGTTTTGAACACGGGCGGCACGAAAGGTTTTTTACTTCCAGGATTTCCGATTGGGGATCCGGGAAGTAGGGGACCATGCCGAATTCCGGGACTGTATTCCCCCATACCGAAAGGATCTTTTTGCGAAATGCAGCGGCTATATGCATCAGTCCCGTGTCGTTGGTAATGACCAGGCTGGATTCGCGGATGAGTGTCGCCGATTGGTTGATTGTCAGTTTCCCGACATAATCGAGTACATTGCCTGTTTGCCAGTTTATGATCTCGGTGGCAATTTCTTTTTCGTGTTTTCCGCCAAGAAGAATGAACTTTTTATTGGGCATGTCCAGGATTGAACGGTATTTGGAGGCGGGCAACCGTTTGGTAAAATAAGTCCCTCCCAGGACCAGGGCGATAAAACCGTTTTTATATGCTTCGGGAAGTGTTTCTAACGGGAACTCTTCGTATTCGGGGATGAAATAATCCAAGCCTTGTTCATCATTTTTAATGTCTAAGTGCTTTACGGTATCCAGATACCTGTCGACAATGTGCATTTTCGGCAACAGGTTTATTTTTAGCGATGCAAACAAGAATTTCAGGAAATTCAGTTTTCGAAACGAATAAGCCCAGACCCTCAGCTTTCGTTTGACCTGTAGCGTTCGGAGGTTGTGGTGTAAGTCGATGATCAGATCAAACCGTTCTTTCCGGAGTTCATTAATTGTGGCGTCGAGATCGTTGTCAAACAAATGAATGTGGTCGATGTACGGATTGGCCTCGAGCAGGTCGGCATTTCTTTTTTTTGTCAGGTAATGCACCCGGGCCTGGGGCATTTGTTTTTTCAGACAGCGCAGAACCGGAGAGGTCAAAACAATATCGCCAATCGAACTAAAACGTATAACTAAGATTTTCACTCGCTGTCAATTTTGATAAACACTCAGTTTTTGTTCCGGAATCAATGAAAAACCCCAAAGCATTGCTTCAGGGTTTAAATATAAGGAGTTTTTATGGTATCAGTTTATACCGACTCGGCCAGGATAATGATTTTGTTTCCTTTATTTTCGACCAAACCGCCATCGATATCAAAAAAATGTTCGGTATTGCCCGAGTCAATCACTTTAACTCGTCCTTTTCCCAACGTTGAGATAATGGGGGCATGGTTGTTTAATATCTCGAAAGCGCCTTTTGTCCCCGGAACCAGTACCAGATTGGCTTCTCCGGCGAAAACCTTTTTATCGGGCGTTATAATTTCTACAATCATGGTCAGTGTATTTAGTATGCATCCGGTGTGAATTATTGCCGGACCACTTTTTTTGTTTAGGCATTTGCCAGCATCCGTTCGCCTTTCTCTATGGCTTGCTCAATGGTGCCAACCAGGTTGAATGCGGCTTCCGGATATTTATCAACTTCTCCGTCCATAATCATATTGAACCCTTTGATGGTATCTTCAATCGAAACCAGTTCTCCTTTCAAACCGGTAAATTGTTCGGCCACGAAAAATGGTTGCGACAGGAACCGTTGCACTCGGCGGGCGCGGTGTACAACCAGTTTGTCTTCTTCCGAGAGCTCATCCATCCCCAAGATCGCAATGATATCCTGTAACTCTTTGTACCGCTGCAGGATTTGGATCACCCGCTGGGCACAATCGTAATGGGCATCGCCAACAATGTCGCGGGTCAGGATTCGCGAGGTTGAGTCGAGGGGGTCAACAGCCGGGTAAATGCCAAGTTCCGAAATTTTGCGGCTTAATACGGTTGTTGCGTCTAAGTGGGCAAATGTGGTTGCCGGAGCCGGGTCGGTAAGGTCGTCGGCCGGGACATATACGGCCTGTACAGAGGTAATCGATCCGTGTTTGGTCGATGTGATCCGTTCCTGCATAATTCCCATTTCGGTGGCCAGTGTTGGCTGGTAACCTACCGCCGAAGGCATACGACCCAAAAGAGCCGAAACTTCAGATCCGGCTTGTGTGAAGCGGAATACGTTATCGACAAAGAACAGGATGTCGCGTCCTTTCCCGGTTCCGTCTCCGTCGCGCAGGTTTTCGGCGATGGTCAGCCCCGAAAGGGCTACGCGCGCACGTGCGCCCGGCGGTTCGTTCATCTGTCCGAACACCAGCGCCAGTTTCGATTTTTTCAGGTTTTCCTGATTTACTTTCGAAAGGTCCCAGCTGCCAGCTTCCATCGAGTGTTTGAACTCTTCGCCGTAGTCGATGATGTTGGCTTCGATCATTTCGCGGAGCAAATCATTTCCTTCGCGGGTGCGTTCGCCCACGCCGGCAAATACAGAAAGGCCGCTGTGAGCCAAGGCAATATTGTTAATCAATTCCTGAATTAATACCGTTTTTCCTACGCCGGCCCCCCCGAACAACCCGATTTTACCGCCCTTCGCATAAGGTTCGATCAGGTCGATCACTTTGATCCCGGTGAAAAGAACTTCCGTTTCGGTTGTCAGGTCCTCATATTTAGGCGGTTCGCGGTGGATATTGAACCCGTCTTTGGGAAGCAATTCGAGCCCATCAACGGCATCACCGGTTACATTCAGCAACCGTCCGAGGGCTGCTTCGCCTTTGGGCATTCGAATGGGGCTTCCCGTAGCAATTACATCCATGCCGCGTTTAAGCCCATCTGTCGAGTCCATGGCAATCGCGCGGATGGTATTCTCGCCAATGTGCTGTTGACATTCAATGACCAGATTTGTGTTTCCATCCCGGACAACCTCAAGAGCATCGTATATTTTAGGGAGTTCGGCTCCTTCTGTTTCGAAGCTGATATCTACTACAGGCCCAATTACCTGTACAATTTTTCCAATGTTTTGACTCATGATAGACGTATTAAAACTTGTCGGGGTGGGAAATTACAAAAAGCCTCTTAATTGGGCAAATAATTTTCCGGAGAATCCGGAATACATAACCCCTTGTTTACAAATGGGGTGTTAACTCAATTTGCCGCTTGTTTTCGTCCGAAACGACCTCGAGTTCCGGGGCCCATCTCCCTCCCGATTAGCGGTCGCGTTCAATAACCCGTTTGGCCAAAATCAGTAACTCCGATTTCTGGGAAATGTGCAGATCAAGTTCTTTCCAGATCTTTAGCGCCGATTGGTAATAAGTTTCAATCGTCTGAAGGGTTATTTCTGAGATGTCTAACTGTTGATAGATTGCTGTGATGGCTGCGATTTTTTCTTCCGGATCGAAATTTTCTTTTTTGATCCATTCCTGAAGCGATTGGTTGGTGGTGCCTTTCGATAGTTCGAGCGCTTTAAGGAGCAGGAAGGTTTTTTTGTTCGAAACGATGTCGCCGCCAATACGTTTCCCAAATTTCTTTTGATCGGCAAACACGTCGAGCCAGTCGTCCTGAAGCTGAAAGGCCAGGCCCAGGTTAATTCCAAAGTCGTACAACTGATCGGCTGTCTGTGTCGGGGCTTCAGCGGCCAGCGCGCCAATTTTCAGGCTACAGGCCAGCAAAACGGCAGTCTTCAGCCGGATCATATTCAGGTATTCGTCGATTGAGACATTGTCGCGTGTTTCGAAATCCATGTCGTATTGCTGCCCTTCGCAGATTTCGATTGCTGTTTTCGAGAATAGCTCGCCCATTTGACGCAGATTCCCTGAAGGAGATTTCAGCAGATACTGATAGGCCAGAATAGACATAGCGTCGCCGGAAAGGATGGCGACGTTCTCCGAATATTTTTTGTGCACCGTTGGCTGATTGCGACGAACATCGGCTTTGTCCATGATGTCGTCGTGTAGCAGGGTGAAATTGTGGAATATTTCGATGGCCAGGGCTGCCGGAATTACCTGTTCCAGGTTGTCGCGGAACATGTTGTAGGCAAGCAGCGCCAATACCGGCCTCAGCCGTTTCCCACCCATGTCGAGGGTGTACCCGATTGGTTCATACAGGTTTGCCGGGCTGAATGTCTTGATTCGTCGGGATTCTTCCTGAATTTGTTGTTCGATAAATACCTGCAATTCTTTGAATGACTTCATCAGGAGCTTACTTTATATTCTCAGAAGTTAACTCTTCGCTTTCCGGAACTGTAATTTCTTCAAATTCCGATTCAACATTGAATACCTCAATCATCGGTTCGCTGAATGATTTGGTGGTTGTCAGTTTTTCCAATCCAATCAGCAGGGACGGGAGCAAAATAAGGTTCGACATAACCGCGACCAATAACGTCAGCGAAACCAAAACTCCCAGGGCAACGGTACCTCCAAATTTTGAAAGGCTGAAAATTCCAAATCCGAAGAAAAGCACAACAAAGGTGTACATCATGCTGACTCCGGTTTCGCGGATGGCATGAATAACCGATTTTTTGATTTTCCACCCGGTCTGTTTCAGTTCCTGACGATATTTGGCCAGGAAGTGAATCGTGTTGTCAACTGAAATGCCGAATGCAATGCTGAAAACCAAAATCGTTGACGCTTTTATCGGGATACCGGTGAATCCCATCAGCGCGGCCGTAAATATCAGCGGAATTACGTTGGGTATGAGCGACATGACAACCATCCGCCACGAGAAGAACATGAAGGCCATGAATAACGAGATCAGGAAAATGGCCAACGCCAGGCTCGAGAACAGGTTTTTCATTAGGTACTGGTTGCCTTTGAATGAGGTGACGCTTGAACCGGTGACGGTTACCTTGTATTGTTCAGCCGGGAAGATTGAATCTACATCGGCTTTAAAGCTTTTGTAAAGTTCTTCCATGCGCACGGTTCCAACATCTTTCATGCGGATGTTGATGCGCGTAACCTGGCGGGTGCTGTCCATAAACGAATGGAGCATGTTGGCATTTCCCTCGCCTTTGGTCGCATAAGCCAGGATAAAGTTTTTCTCCATATTGTTGGGCAGGGCATAATATTGTTCCTTGCCATTGTAATAAGATTGTTTAGCAAACTTCAGGAGGTTGAGCAACGACAACGACGGGGATAATTCAGTATATTCGGTAAGCTTGTTTTCCAGCATGTCCATGACTTTAAACGTCGAAAGGTTCATTACGCCGTTGGGTTTCTTTGTATCGACAATAATCTCGAGCGGCATCAATCCATCGAAGTTTGACTCGAAAAATTTCAGGTCTTTATAAATTACATCGTGTTTGGGAATGTCGTCGACCATATAGCCCGATGTTTTGATCCGGGTAATGCCATAAATCCCAACCGTGATAACAATAACAGCGGAAATATAAATGGCACGGCGGTGTTCAACGGTGATTTTTACCAGTCGTTCAATGGTCCGGGCAATGTGCTTATTGTCGAGATGGCGGATGTGTCGTTTATCCGGAGCCGGGACAAAACTAAAAAAGATGGGGATAAGGATAAGCGACAGCAAAAACAATCCCATGATGTTGGTTGAGGCGATGACCCCAAACTCCTTCAAAATTTCGCTGTTGGTTATAATAAAGGTACCAAATCCGGCGGCAGTGGTCAGGTTGGTAAGAAAAGTTGCTTTGCCAATCCTTAAGATAACCCGTTGCAACGATTTAATTTTATTTCCATGATCTTTAAACTCGTGGTGATACTTGTTCAGCATGTAGATGCTGTTCGGGATCCCGATTACAATCAGTAAGGTTGGGATCATGCCGGTAAGCAGCGTGATTTTATAGCCGAACAGGGCCATGGTCCCCAAGGCCCAGATTACACCAATCAGTACAATGGATATAGGTATAAAAACCGCTTTGAACGAACGGAAAAACAGGTATAGGATCAGCATGCACAAACCAAGGGCCAGTGCGCTGAACATGTATATTTCATTTTTGATCCGGATCGAATTGATGACCCGGATATAAGGCAGCCCGGAATAATGGAGCTGTACATTTTCTTGGGCTGCAAAAGTTTCACAATCGCCTTGAATGGCCATGACAAGTTTCTCGCGGGCCTTCGACCGCATTTTATCTTTGTTGACTGTGATGGCAAGCAAATAGGCGCTTGAGTCCGGGTTATACAACAGGTGTTTATAGAAAGGCAATGACTGAAAAACTCTGGCAAGACTGTCGAGCTCGACTTGGGACTTGAGTTGCCCCGGGAAAATCGGTTCGATACGAAATTGTCGGGCAGCCGTATCTTTCACCAGGTTATAAGAGTTTGATATGGAAAGCAGGTTTTCAACGCCTTCTATTTTCGACAGATCCTGGCACAACTGCTCCCATGCATTGAATTTTTCAAGTTTAAAAAAGTTCGGATCATGGATTCCGACAACAATTAAATTTCCCTCTTCGCCAAATGTCTTCAGGAATTGTTGGTAATCAATGTACGCGCTGTCTTTTTTTGGAAGAAGGGAGGCGTATTCATACGACATTTCAACTTTTCGGGCATTGAATGCCATGAATGCCGTAATAAGCGCTAAAACAACAAGTAATAAGGTCCTGTTACGCAGGATAATCCGGGAAGCCCTAAGCCACATATCTCTAAATTCTTCAAAATTAGGGCGAAAATAGTTATTAAAAGTGGAATACAAAACCGAATTCCGATGTTTATTCCCGAGGTAATTGTTGCTTAGTTCCGGTTAAATAATCAAGGTTCTTCACAGAAATGCGTACCTGAATAAATAAAGCAGTAAATTTAGAATAAAAAATGTCAACGAGTTTACTCTATCATGGATTCGGTTTAACTGATCAGGAATACCTGAAAACTGAGTATCGGAACGGAACGGTGATAT
>JAJUGZ010000093.1 GCA_029265715.1 Bacteroidota bacterium | reverse complement strand
CATTGTACCACAATATGTTACTCATCGAACGATTTATTGGCGTGTTCGCTGTAAACCCAAACAAACTAAAAAATCAAGATATTGTCAAAGAACTTATATATTTCGGCACTATTGCCGCTTAAAATTTAACGGAGTATTGACTTAGAACACAATAAGAAAAAAATAATTTGAACCTATGTGTTCTATGTCCTATGTGGTTCAAAAAAATAAGTATGATACTGAATGAAGTAAACTGGGGAATTATTGGCTGCGGAAACGTGACCGAACGAAAAAGCGGACCAGCTTTTAACAAGGTAGAACATTCGCGCCTTGTTGCCGTGATGCGCCGCAATGCCGAAAAAGCCGCCGATTACGCCCAACGACACGGCGTTCCGAAATGGTATTCCGACGCCGATCAGCTTATCAACGATCCGGAGGTAAATGCCGTTTACATTGCCACTCCGCCCGGCACACATGCCGAATATGCAATAAAGGCCATGCGTGCCGGAAAGCCTGTTTATGTAGAAAAACCAATGGCGCGGAACTATCAGGAATGCAAGGAAATGATCCGTGTTTCGAAAGAAACCGGTATGCCACTGTTTGTCGCGTACTCCCGGAGAACTTTGCCGGCTTTCCTGAAGGTAAAAGAACTCATCGACAATGGAATCATCGGCCAGCCGCTCACCGTTCACGTTCAGTTGCACAAAACAGCCATCGAGAAGGACTTGCCGCCAGAAGAACATTCGTGGCACGTGAATCCGGAGATTGCCGGAGCCGGCCACTTTTTCGATCTGGCTTCGCACCAGTTGGATTATCTCGATTTCCTGTTTGGCCCCGTTATCGACGTGCATGGAATTGCCGTTAACCAGGCCGGATATTACCAGGCCGAAGACACGGTGACCGGAACCTTCCGCTTTGGGAACGGCGTGGTTGGCACCGGAAACTGGTGCTTCGTAGCCAACGAATCGTCGGTTGCCGACTATATTGGAATTACCGGGACTTCGGGAAAAATCACGCTCCCGTGCTTTATTCATGGCGAGGTGAAACTTTCAAACGCCCAAGGTACAATCAATTTCAGCTTTCAGAACCCCGAAAATATTTCGCACAACCTGATCCGCAATGTCGTCAACACGCTGCGGGGCGAAGAAGAGTGCATCAGCACCGGGGAAACGGCAGCCCGGACCAGCGCGGTCCTGGACGAAATGGTGAAAAATTATTATGCGCCGCGAAACGACGGGAACAGACGAATAAAAGGCAGCTGCCGGAATCTATAGAAATAAAACCACATAGACACTTAGAACACAATAGCTAAATTAGAAATAAAATTATGTGCCCTTTGTACCTGTTGTGGTTCAATAAACACGAATTATGAAAATTATAATCGACGATAAAATCCCTTACATCCGCGGCGCTTTTGAAGAAGTAGCCGAAGTAGTTTACCTGCCCGGGGCGAAAACAACTCCGGAAGTTGTAAAAGATGCCGACGCCATTGTCACGCGGACCCGTACCATTTGCAACGAAAAGCTGCTGGCCGGCTCATCGGTTAAATTCATTGCCACGGCAACCATTGGTTTTGACCACATTGACACCAATTACTGCCGGCAGGCCGGTATTAAATGGACCAATGCCCCGGGCTGCAATTCAAAATCAGTTGAACAGTATATTGCCTCTGCCTTAATGGTCATAGCTGAAAAATATGGGCTCGAACTAAACAAGCTCTGCATCGGGATTGTTGGTGTGGGCAATGTCGGAAGCAAGGTAGCCCGGGTCTGCCGGCTTTTGGGCATGCGCGTTCTTTTAAACGACCCGCCCCGCGAACGAAACGAGGGGCCAGAACAATTTGTCAGCCTGAAAACCATTCAGGAAGAAGCCGACATCATCACCCTTCATGTCCCGCTAAACCTGAAAGGAGAAGATGCCACCTTTCATCTGGCCGGCGAAGTGTTTTTCTCCGGATTGAACCGCAAACCGTTCCTGATTAATTCGTGCCGCGGCGAAGTAGTAAAAACCGAAGCAGTTAAGTCAGCGGTCAAATCCGGTCAAATCCGTTCGTTTATATGCGACTGCTGGGAAAACGAACCCGATATCGACCTGGAACTGCTCGACCTGACTGAGATTGCCACGCCGCACATCGCCGGCTATTCGAAAGACGGCAAAGCAACCGGAACGGAAATGAGCGTTCAGTCCATCAGTAAATTTTTCGGGCTTGGGCTTGAAAACTGGCGCCCTTCCGGGATTGAACTTCCGGAAAAACCTGTTTTTGAACTGGACGGCGCCGGATTAAGCAAACAGCAAATTATTTCCAAAGCCATTTTGCACACCTACGATATTCGGGACGATGATGCCAGCTTCCGGAAAGACCCGTCGAAATTTGAACAGTTGCGCGGCGATTATCCGGTCCGGCGGGAATTTCCGGCGTTTACAATTGTGCCAACGAATATCAAGCCAGAAACGCTGGAGGTATTACGAAATTTGGGATTCAACCTTTAACCACAGAGGAAACGGAGAAAAAACAGAGAGGATATAATCGCTGTTGACTTTGTGGTAAAACGATACAACATGGAAGACAACAAACGAACAGAACAAATTATTGGTTGTGAAATCAAAGTACATCGTTCATTTGGCCCCGGTCTTTTGGAATCTGCGTATCAGGAGTGTCTGTTTTATGAACTCCAAAAGACCGGCTTATTTGTTGAAAAAGAAAAAGCACTTCCATTGATTTATGAAGCGGTAAAACTTGATTGCGGATACCGCATTGATCTTATGGTTGAGAAACAAGTTGTTGTAGAAGTAAAATCGGTTGAAGCATTAAATGATGTTCATACAGCGCAGGTTTTAACCTATTTAAAACTTTCTAATTGCAGAATTGGGTTACTTATAAATTTCAACGTAACTCAACTTACAACTGGTATAAAAAGACTTTATAACAAATATTATTTAGAACCACTCAGTTAACTCTGTTTTATCTCTGGTTCCTCTGTGGTTAAACGAAAATTAAGCATTCAAAAAACGATAACACATGAAAAAATTAGCAGACATTGGACTGATCGGGTTGGCCGTGATGGGCGAAAACCTGGTATTAAACATGGAAAGCAAAGGCTACACCGTAGCTGTTTTTAACCGTACAGTCGAACGCGTTGATCATTTTATCAACGGGCGCGGCGCCGGAAAAAACTTCATCGGAACTCATTCGATTGAGGAACTGTGCGCTTCGCTCGAACGCCCCCGCAAAGTAATGATGCTCGTGAAAGCCGGAAAACCAGTTGACGATTTTATCGATCTGCTTATCCCCCATCTGGAACCGGGCGATATTATTATCGACGGCGGCAACTCCCACTTCCCGGATACGATCCGCCGTACACAGTATGTTGAAAGCAAAGGCTTGCTCTACATCGGGACCGGCGTTTCGGGCGGCGAAGAAGGCGCGTTGTTAGGCCCCTCCATGATGCCTGGTGGTTCTCCGGCTGCATGGCCTCATGTAAAAGAAATTTTCCAGGCCGTAGCAGCCAAAGTTGAAGATGGCTCGCCCTGCTGCGACTGGGTGGGCGAAGGCGGCGCCGGCCACTTCGTGAAAATGGTCCACAACGGCATTGAATACGGCGACATGCAGATCATCAACGAGGCGTACCAACTGATGAAAGACCTGTTGGGCATGAGCGCCGACGAGATGCACGAAGTTTTCAAGAAATGGAATACCGAAGAACTGGATTCGTACCTGATTGAAATTACCCGCGACATTTTAGCCTTTAAGGATGAAGACGGCCAGCCGCTGGTTGAAAAAATCCTGGATACCGCCGGGCAAAAAGGAACCGGTAAATGGACAGGCGTGGCTGCCCTCGACCTGGGCATTCCGTTAACACTGATCGGCGAATCGGTATTTGCCCGCTGCCTGTCGGCCCAGAAAGACCTGCGCGTTCAGGCCTCCAAAGTAATCGCCGGACCGAAAGTTGAATTCTCCGGCGATAAAGCCCAGATGATTTCCGATCTGAAAGATGCTTTGTTTGGCGCCAAGATTATTTCGTATGCGCAAGGCTACAACCTGATGATGGAAGCAGCCAAAGAATACAAATGGAACCTGAACTATGGCGGCATTGCCCTGATGTGGCGCGGCGGCTGCATCATCCGCTCGGTATTTTTGGGCGACATCAAAAAAGCGTTCGACAAAAACCCGAACCTGCAAAACCTGTTGCTCGATCCGTATTTCAAAGAAAAAGTAGAAGCTGCACAAGCCGGCTGGCGCCGTGTTTGCGCCACTGCCCTGACCAACGGGATACCGGTCCCGGCACTCACTTCAGCCCTTTGCTACTTCGACGGGTTCCGAAGCGAACGCCTGCCCGCCAACCTGCTGCAGGCCCAGCGCGACTATTTTGGCGCGCACACTTACGAACGCATCGACAAACCACGCGGCGAATTTTTCCACACCAACTGGACCGGCCGTGGCGGCGATACGGCGTCGACAACGTATGTGGTATAGACAGATATCAGACATTAGATTTTTGTTGATAGACAAAAGCCGCTCTCCGTTCGGGGAAGCGGCTTTTCTGTTTCGAATCCGATTAGGGTCCTCTTCGGACCAGAGAATGATCGGACTATTTTTTCGGCAAGAAATCTTGTGGAAACTGAATCGGCAACAATACATCGCCACTACCGGTACGGATCCAGGTTTTAAATGCCCGTTCACCCTCGGTCAGTTCAATAATCCGGGCTCCGTTCGGCAAATCGCAGTAGGTCGTCTTGCCCCCGCTAAACCGCCCATAAGCCAAGGCTATTCCGTGCAAATAGGCCACATAATCGTTCACATGGTCGTGCCCGACAAACATACCCATCACATCACCACACTCGAACATGGCAGCAAACATTCCGGAGTTAATTTTCGGAGAACACTCGTCTTCGAGCCTGATCCCGATCGGGGCATTCTTTTCATTTTTGTAGGCTTCGGTATACTCCGGAATCGGAATATGAAAAAAGGCCAGCGCCGGCAAGACTTTCCCGTTGGCAACAGCCTGCTTCTTGCTTTGTTCCCGGTACCAGTCTATCTGATCAGCATGGAACCAACCGTAACCATCTAACCCTGCAATGGTGCTGTAAGCATTCGAGTCCATGCAATAGAGCAAGGCTGCCTTATTTGAGCCTGAAGAAGATTTAACTTCGAGCACATAATTCCCGTAGCCGAACACATTCTCAACTTTCGGGACAAACAAACAGCCGGGCATCCGGACCAGCAGATCGGAAATCTGGGCCCGGCTCAAGCCGTTTTCATCGTCATGGTTTCCAAACACCACCGCAAAGGGCACGTTGCGTTTGATAACCGGTTCAGTAACCAGGGACCAGCCTTTTTCAACCGGCTTCCCGGTTACCACATCTCCGGTGAAAACAACCAAGTCTGGTTTCTCCTTATCCAGAACTTCGCCGATCGTTTTAAAGGCAGCCTCCGATGCCGGATCATCGGCTATTATGTGCGTATCGGTAAACTGAACAATTTTAAACTTTTTATCGGTTTTAAACCTTAAATCAGGCGTTTGCGCCCAAACGGCCATTCCTGAAAATACCAGCAGTAAAGCCAGTAACAAATTACGAACTGATTGATTCGAAGTCATCATCTGAAAATTTTATGTGATTAATCGGTCTCTGTTAGTGCGAACATTTCCATCTCCCATACCAGAACATGCCGCAAGTTATCCGGCCTGCTCCGTAAATACAAGATAAAACTTCACTTTCTGTATTCTATTCCGGAAAGAAAACCTCACCCAGCTCCGGATGAGGTTTCACTTTCAAACCATCCAATTCTTTCGATGTCAAACTCTGAAGAAGAATCGGCTTCTACTTATTCCTATCTATGAAAAAAAGATCTTATTTCAGCAACCACATTTTGCCGTTGATGCTTTCGCTACCGCCAAACTGACGTTGCACCGCAGCCTCAACATTGGTGGCATTCCGGTTATATTCATCTTCCGGGTACATCCAGCGAACCGGCACTTTCCCGTTGTTGCCAACAGCACCGCCCACGGTAAACTCCGGATAGCCTGTCCGACGGTTATTGTAGAATAACTCGAGCCCCGACTGAAAATAAAACTGGATGTATTTCTGTGTAACGATGTACTCGATGCGTTTTTCGGTGGTGGTAGCCTGATCAAAACTGACCCGCGACTGGGCCAGATAGCTGTTCGCTGCGCCGCTACCCAAATATTGCGAATAATCTTCGGCATATTTTTCGTAAAAGGCAAACGAAGCTTTTACACCGTTTTCATAAAACGTTTTGGCTTTGCCCAAATCACCACCTTCAATCCACCCGCGCACAACAGCTTCGGCCAAGATGAATTGCAACTCCGGATACCCCATCAGCATGTGCGGTTCGTTTACCGGATCGTCGAAATAGCGGGCATTCACCATAGAGACATACCCCTGATTGCGTTCCTGCGAAATCTCGCCATAAGGCCGTGTTGGGTCGGCGCCGCCATAAGCATTAAAATCGTTAACTGCCAGACCAGCCGCCACACCATTGGGGTTCCGCTGGCAAAAGACAAACAAACGCGGGTCCTGTCGGTCTTTCAGCATATTTACAAACGTGACGCTCATACCTACTGAACCAAATTTACCGAGATACTCGAAATAGCGGCAGTCTGCCTGATCGAGGTAAACCAATTGTCCGTTGTCGTCGATGCTTCCCATCAGGACCTCGTTTTTATAGATATCATTGAACTGCGAAGCAATATTCAACGAACTGTTGCCTGCTTTCAGCGACATATCCATCAGGATGCGCAGACGCAGTGAGTTGATCAGCTTCCGCCATTTCAATGCGCTCCCGTCGAAAATAATGTCTCCGTCGATCGTCGAGATTGATTTCAGGCCGTCATTGGCTTCTTTCAACTCAGTAAGTAGCGCAGGAATAATATCTTCCTGAGCATCATAAACCGGCGTAAAATTACCTTCGGTTTCGCCCTTTAATGCTTCAGAATACGGAACATCGCCAAAAGCCCTTGTCAGCTCGTAAAAATGATAGGCACGGAAAAACTTAGCCAAGTAAACATATTCAGGCGCCTCCTGAAGCTCGGCTTCCTCAATCATTTTGGTTACGTTGCGCAACACATTGTACCGATCAAAATCACCGCGGTCCCAGGTATAGTATTGGTCGGCGCTGGCGCCATCGGTATTGACAAGCATGCGCGAAGCGAACATCGAGCCGGTTCCCAGACCGGTAAACGTTTCGTACGATATTGTTTTGAGTAACAATTTCGGGTGAGTATGCTGCGCATTGTTCGGATCTTCGTTGATGGTTTCGAGCTTCTCGCACGAAAAGCTAACCACGGCCAGCAAGGCAATTAAAGTATATTTAAATATCAGCTTCATTTCTATTCCGTTTTTTTATTGATTAAAACTTAACGCCAACGCCAAAACCGACATAGCGGGTCGATGGGTCCTGGAGGCTATCGTCATTCCCGAAGTCCGGATCAATCAGTTTGGCTTTTTTCCACATGGCCAGGTTGCGACCTACCAGTTGAATATAGGCTTGTTTCACAAATGTGTTGGCAAACACCGAAGAGCAGTCGTATTTCACCGAAGCTTCGCGGAATTTAATGAACGACGCATCGAAGATGTTAACGCCTTTTTCTTTGGCGCGGTAACCATAAGTCATGGCCCAGGACGAGTATTTCAGCCCTTTTTCGTTTTTGGCAAAGGTGCGGGTGTCTTCCAGAATGTTCCCGTCACTGTCGTAAGTCACGCTTCCGGAGGTTACATAAACGCCATCCGGAACATACAATTCGCCGGCATACTCAGCGTCGCGGTACCGGGTCGACTCCGGATGTTTACCGCCCCACCACATTTTCTCGATGGTCAGCGAACGAATGATGCCGCCAATACGACCGTCGAACATGACAGAGAAATCCCATTTCCCAACGTTAACCGAATTGTTCAATCCAAATTCCCAGTTCGGCCCCGTGTGTCCTAACTTGCGCGAATAGGTATCTTTTATTGGCAGTCCGCTCGACTGATTGATAATGATTTGACCATCCGGAGATTTTTGCCAAACAGTTGCATAATAACTGTCGGTACGTTCGCCCGCATGCAGGTTCCCATATTTCGAAGCGCCACCGTAAATTTCGTCGAGCACCCGTTTATTGGTAAACCAGTTGATAGCCGTGTTCCATTTCACTTTATTGGTATACACCGGTTTAACATTCACCACAACTTCCAACCCGGTTGTTTTATAAACGTTTCCGTTCACTTTTTGTGAACTGTATCCCGATGTGATCGAAGTTGGCAGATCGATAATCTGATTTTTGTCGATGGTATGAAAGTATGTCACATCCAGATCAACACGATTATTGAACAACGAAGTGGCCCCTCCAATTTCCCATGAAGTTGACTGAGCGGGTTTGATACCGGCGCTCAGCAGCGAGGACGGAAATTCCATTCCCGGATTGGAATTATACATTCCGGTTGACGTATAGGTGTTGTACAATCGATACGGATCGAGGTCGGTCGAAACTTTGGCCCAGGTCGTACGCAGTTTAGCGCTTTTCATCCAGACAGGCAGTTCAACCACTTCGTCGAACACAAAACTTCCGGAGAGCGAGGGATAGAAATACGAATTATTCCCGGAAGGCAATGTTGACGACCAGTCGTTACGGCCTGATACTGTTCCGTAGAAAAACTTGTACAATTCAACATTCAAACTCCCGTAAACACTCCGGGTTTCCTTATGTTTTTCGGTATTCTGAGTCGAAACGGTACCTAAACTGTTACTCAGGTTATACAATCCGCCGGTAATTAAACCATCGGTCGTCGAATATTGGTAATCGTAGTTCCAGCGAGAAACGGCAGCGCCGCCAAACACATCGATATTGAAATTATCGGAAACACTCTTGGTGTAAGTTACCAGCACGTCATAATCGTAAGTTGCTTCGGTTGTTTTCCAGATTTCGTAATTACCCAGCACGCTGTTCCCGTAGTACAGGTAACTTTTCGGAGTTTTACGGTCCTGATCGATAAACTTATTGCGGGCATTTACGCGAGCCTGAATTGATAGCTCGGGTAAAACCTGATAATTCAGCGACATATTTCCGTTCAGCACATTCCGGTCGTACCCCTGCGTACATTCGTAGGCCATGAAATACGGGTTGTTGTACCACAAATAGTTCCAGTTGGCCTGCTGATAGTTTTCGCGGCCTTTCATCCAATAGTTTTTCATGTCGCGCACATCCACATCATCGCCCATCCACACAATAATGGTATACATATGGTTTAGCGGACCATATCCATGGCGGGGATAGTTGTCGGTATAAACTTTATCGAACGACAATTTGCTGTCGAAGGTCATATTTTTGAACAGTTTATACTGCGAGCTGAAGTTGATGCCAGAACTGTTCAGCTTCGAGTTTGGCACCATTCCTTTTTGGTACATGTGACTTCCGGAAACACGAAACGAACCTTTTTCTGAAGCTGATGAAATGTTGAAATTGGTATTAGAAATAATTCCGGTTTCCAGAAAGTTTTTCAGGTTATCGGGGTGCGAGACCCAGGGTGTTGCTACACGCTCGTAACGGCTTGCGTCGGCGTAGATCGTTCCGGCAACCGGCCCGCGCCATTCAATCAGCTCGCCGGTTTGCAGGTCTCTAACCGGACTGTTCCATTGCACGATATTTTGTCCCTGATCCAGTTTGGGCCCCCAGATCAGGTCGTCGTCATGAATCCCGGCGCCAGCACCATCCACAAATTTATACTGCCCGTCGGCGCCGTTACCATATTCACTCTGGACATCGGGGAAAGCCACAAAGCCAGCCGAAAACATCTCGCTGTTCGAGATCGATACTTCCAGCTTCTCCTTTCCGGCACTCTTGGTCGTAATCATGATCGCTCCGTCTTTACCACGCGATCCGTACAAAGCCGAAGCGGTCGTACCTTTCAGCACGTTGATGCTTTCAATGTCCTCACTCTGTATATCGTAAAAATCGGTTGAGACAGGAATTCCGTTCAAAACAATTAACGGCGTCTTTCCACGCAACGTAAAGTTCGGAGACTGGAACAAACCCGTGCGGTTCTGCACGGTCAAACCAGAAACCTTGCCGGTAAGTGTGCTCATCACATTCACATCTTTAATCTCGGCAATATCTTTCCCGGTTACTTCCTGTGTCGAGTAGCCCAATCGTTTCTTTTCGGTTTTGATACCGAGGGCTGTGATTACCACTTCGCCGATCTGCTCTGCTTCTTCTTTTAAAAACACATCAATAGTCGAACGTCCGTCAACGGGCACTTCCTGTTTCTGATAACCGATGAAGGAGAAAACCAGTGTAGCGTTTGCTGGCGCCGTAATAGTATACACGCCATCGACATTGGTAACCGTTCCGTTTGTGGTCGATTTTACTACGACATTGACACCGGGAACCGCCTCGCCTGTCGGACTTTTCACTGTCCCCCGGATACTGATCTGTGCCCATGCAACATGCACACAAAACAGCATAACAAGTACATTAAGTACAAATAATTTTTTCATACTTTCGCAATTAATACATTAAAAGTGTTGTTTTGAAAATAGCCTGATAATGTAAAAGGGGGTTGCAGCCACAACCCCCTTTCTATTTTTACATTTGCTTCAATTTCACTTGGTTAAATGCTTCGATTAGCAATCGGGCATCTTTTCGTTGCTCCTGAAGAACTTCTTCGAACTCCTGTGAATTTTCAGAAACCGCAGCTACAGCGACCTGCAATACGTTTCGGAACCCAGCTTCGGCCTCAACCTGCGAAATTTCATTTTTCTTCACTCCGGCCAGGTAATATTTTTCGATGGCCTTCACGGCATTAAAAATGGCCGGCTTGCGAATAACGATTCGTGTCATAGGGTTTCCGGGCGCAATAGGCTCAGTCGAGGTGTAGTTTTCGGTAACATAATCTTTCAGACGGGCGTTTTCAGCTCCCAGCCGATAATTCCCGGCACTCTTATCGGCAACGGCAAGAATTTTGTCTAAGGCAGGCATCATGAATTCCCACCGATAAATGACCGCAGTTTCTTTTCCTTCGACACTGGGACTCACTTTGCACATGTCAGTTTTTGTCGCCGGAACCACAAAAGCCGTATATTCCTGTGCCAGTATTTGAATAGTTGTTGCTGCAAAAAGCAGAACAGCACACATTACTCGTTTCATAGATCGGAAATTTTATCCAAAGTTAACCCGGAGAATAACCGCCTATGTTAAGCCTGTATTACCAAAGTGTACGCCGGAGGTTATCAAACAACTACAATTCAATTACATACAAATTAAGGTTCAATTTAATTATCGTAATATTTTTGTAACAACCAGTTATTGTCGTTTAGTTAAGCTGACTACATGATTGATAACCACAAAAACCTTAAAACATTGAATTACCAGGTTACGCCACATCTCAACCTAACAACCATCAAATTGTTAATAACCTGATTTTCCCAACCCATAATACAAACGATATAAGCTTTACAATCAATCAATACAGAGGATATCAACAATTGTTAATAACCCAAGTTGATACTTTGTGTAAATCATTTGCATCCAATCTATTGACTTGAATGATCTTTTGCACCTAATTTTGATACATCAGGTGAGCGATAAAAGGTCGCTGCGAGGAAGAAAGAAACGGGGCACGAGCTTAATTGAAACCGGCACCCGATCTGTTGGCCCGACGGGGTCGATCAACCGAGGAGCTGAAGTGCCGCCCAAAGGGAAACCTTCAAAGCGGTCGATCTCCAAGAGTCACGATGCGTGTTCTTTTAAGAGTTGAGTCGAAGAAGTCAGCCGGGAATAGAAAGCATTTGTTTTTTTTAATACGGCAAAACCAATGAATGGCCCTCGGGCCTGCAAAAAGTTTTTCCAATCAAAATTTGTCGCCAGGCAAACAAAGTTGGATACACTTCCAGACACTTCGTCCGGGAAGGTTCAAAACGAGAAGGCGAAAGCCCGAACACAAGAACCGAAGGGACAGCCGAAAGGTGTAGCCCTAAAAAGCTATGCCGGAAAGCTACGGATCGACTGAAAACCCACCGGTTTAAAATCGTCCAGCCAGAATAACCGTAACCTGACACTTCGCGTTGATGACGATCGACAGAAGCGAAATGGGAATCACAAACCAAAGTGGTTCCCATTTGTGTTTTTATTCTCAACACACGGTTATCGCATACAAGCCAACGCACAGTAATCGAGCCCGAAAAAAGAAGCTTCCCAAATCGGCATTTTCGGCTTTACCACATAAATTACCCAAGGCGCAACCTTCGTTTCATCTTTCCATTCGAAGGGCTCAGTCGGCCTGCCCAACGGCTTTTCAACCCGAATCAGCTTCAATCCGGCTTTTTCAAAGCATGCCCGATAATCCTGATCAAACCAGATAATATCCTCAACCGGACGGCGATCGGTAACATCGGTCATTACAATCTGTACCTTTTCGCCACTCCGGGCATTTCTGTTTTCAGGAAAACCGCAGGTTGAAAACGAGGCCCATTCGTGCGTGTAAATCTCCGGAGTTGAATCAAGCAGAACCATTATGCCCGAAGGTTTAAGAAGCTTGCCTAACTGCTCCATCAGTTTTGTCCGGCGCTCAATTCCAGGAATATTATCGAAGGTAAAAACAGACAAGATCAGGTCGAACGAGTTTAAGCTGAAAGCTGAAAAATCTCCATCCGAAATTACCTGATAATTACCGGAAGGGTCTGCAGCCTTTGCCAATGAAACCATTTCGGCTGAAATATCCACTCCGGAGACCTGAAACCCCAAACGAGACAAAAACCGGGTTGAGCGACCCGTACCGCATCCAAAATCGAGCGCGCGCCCTCCGGACAAATACCGCCCAATAATGGAGGGCAAATCGCGATAAGCCAAAAAATAGGTATTCGGGAATTCTAATCTGGAGTACGATGCTGCCCGAACAGCATCTTCATAACTGTTCTGAAAAATCATATCGAAAAATTTAGATTGTAAATGCGCTTCGAGAAACTTACCGTCCGTAAACCTCGCTCAAAACCCGGCCAATTCGCTCCATCCCAAGCCGGATTTCAGTTTCATCCAGGTGGGCAATCGAAAGGCGAAAAGCAGGAATCGTCTGCTTTTCAGAAAAAAACAGTTGCCCGGGAGAAACCGATACCCCTGCCCCACTCAATTTTTCCAACAAAACTGACTCTTCAATCCGGTCGTCAGGCATCTTCATCCACAACAAATAACCGCCGGACGGTTTGGTACACCGAATTATCTCTGGAATGAACTCGCGGACAGCTTTCAACGCCGCCTGCATCCGTTTCCGGTACTCCCGGTGAAGCCGCTTCAGGTGCAGATCGTAATATCCGCTTATACAATATTTATAAATGGCCGCCTGGCTTAGCTGATTCCCGGAATGATCGACAATTTGTCTGATCGCCGCCAGATGTGAGATACAAGCCTTGTCGGCAGCAATCCATCCAACCCGTAATCCCGGAAACAAAACTTTGGAAAAGGTGCCCAGGTAAATCACAACCTGCTTCGAATCCATCGATTTGATGGGAAGAATCGCCTTCCCGAAAAATTTCATTTCTTCTTCAAAACCATCCTCAATTAGTACGACGCGATGCGTTTCACACAACTTCAATAATCGTTCACGGTATTCCTGCGAGGTTGAAATCCCCAGCGGATTGTGAAAATTGGGCATGGTATAGAAAAAAGCAGGCTTCTCCCGAACAAAAATTCGATCAACCTCTGCTAAATCAGCTCCATTTTCCCCCATTGGTAAACCAACAACCTGCGCCTGATAAAAATCCAGAAGGTTAATAAACTGCGAATAACTCGGTTGCTCAACCGCAACTTTTAATCCCGGCTTATCAAAAAAACGGAGGATCAGATCAAGCGACTGTTGTGACCCATTGGTCAGCATTATTTCATCCACAGAAACCTGAATGCCATGCTTCTGTAGATGCCTGACTAAGAATTCGCGCAAGGGTCTGTATCCAAACGTATCGCCATATTGCAACAACGAAGCGCCTTCTTTCACCAAAACATCATGCATGCATTTACGAAAATCATCAACGGGCATCAGGCGGCTATCTGGCGAAAGAGGTCTAAAGTTTATGATCTCTCCCTGAAAAAGTTTTCGCCCTGCGAAAGTCAATGATTGCCCAACCAACCTGCTTTCCCTTCCAATGCCTGCCCAATCGATGAGCGAACCCGGAGGCCCAGGATCAACGTTCATAGTCATCCGGGCCCTGACTACCGAGTACGACCCGGGACGGCTTTCGGTGTATCCGGCCGCCCAAAGCTCTTCGTAGGCCCTGTACACGGTTGCCCGGTTTACCCCCAATTGCGCGGCCAACATGCGCGATGCAGGCAAGCGATCGCCAACCTTCAAAACACCGCCATCAATCAGAAAAGCCAATTGATGAATGATTTGCCTGAAAACCGGCACTGTGCTTTGCTTATCTATTTTTATAAGAATCATGGCTTTGAGTTTTTACTGATTCAAAGGTAGGACAAAATTGATCTACTCAAAACAGACAATTTTATACAAATTTTATTAGTCCAATTTAATTTCCACAATAAAATACCCTGTTTAATCTAACTACGAATTGCAAAACACCCTGTTGATTTCCCAGATTCGAAACAATATCTTTGCTTAAACACATAGATTTTATGGAAATCTTAAACTACATACCCGAAGAAATTATCAACTTCCTGTTAGTTCTTGTATTTTCTTTACTGATTGGACTGGAACAGCGACGGCATCATCTCCACGAAAATGAAGATTTGTTGTTTGGGACCGAT
>JAJUGZ010000014.1 GCA_029265715.1 Bacteroidota bacterium | reverse complement strand
CACCGTTCCGTTCCGATATTCAGTTTTCAGGTATTCCTGATCAGTTAAACCGAATCCATGATAGAGCAAACTCGTTGACATTTTTTATTCTAAATTTACTGCTTTATTTATTCAGGTACGCATTTCTGTGAAGAACCAAATAAAAAATACGGTAGGGTATTTGGCGGCTTGTGGATATGTAAGGCAAATAATAAGAAAACAATGCTCCACGGTTCAACGAAATATGATGAGTCTGCCAACCTTTTGCATTTAGATACATTAGAGAAAATCAATCAATTCATTCGGTATTATCGGGTTGGTGGCTTAACAAATAAAGATGAGGCGTGGAGGCATGTTTATTATAGAATAGAGCGAAGCAGCCTGAAGCCCATCGGTAAGGCTGCCATAAAAACAAAACGGTTGCTGGTGGCATTTGCTGCCGCAGCCGTTGTTTTTTTAGTTCTGTCTATACAGCTTATCGCTTCGTTTCATTCATACGAAGCGTCCGACGGTCCTTGTGTGGCAATTTTGCCTGATTATTCAAGAGTGGTATTAAATTCAGGGAGCAGCCTGTGGTACATGAATTACTTTTTGCTCCGGAACGTGCATTTAGACGGCGAGGCATATTTCGAGGTACAAAAAGGGAGTACGTTTTCTGTACGGGCCAATGATGGAATGGTGCAGGTTTTGGGTACCCGTTTTGATGTTTCGGAGAAAGGAGGTGATCTTCATGTCAATTGCTACGAGGGGCGCGTGTCCGTTACGAGGAACGGGAACAACGAGGTCCTGGCTCCGGGTGAGTTTGTTGAAATGTCCGACAATTCAATTGTTCATTCAGTCCAACGTATCGAACAATATCCATATTACGCCCTGTTCAACCGTGATTTTGACCGGGTGAAACTAGAACAGGTCTTTCATGAAATTGAGGCCTTTTTTGGAGTGAAAATAAACAGCCAGACAGATAAAAACAGGGTATTTTCCGGGCGCATTGTAAGTGGCGATGTGGATGCGGTCCTCGAAATTGTGTGCCAGTCGATGCGTCTTGATTACACCCGGGAAAAGATAAATAAAATAGAAATCTATGAATTATAATATTTTAATGCCATGAAGAACAAATTTGTTTTATTGACACTTACTTTGTCATTTTTTGCCGGATTGTTTGTAGCTTGTTCATCAAAAGAAGATGGCCCGTCAGATGGGAATGGCCGGCTTGTTGTCAAACTGACCGATGCACCGTTCCCGGCCAATTTGGTTGATAAAGCATTGGTTTACATCGATAAGATTGAAATCCGTTCGTATGATGCAACCGAATCGGAAGAAGCTGCAACTTTTACAACAATTTATGAAGGTGACGCAAAAGAGTTTGACCTGCTCGATTTGAACAACGGTGTTACGGCCGACCTTTTGACTTACGATCTGCCAGCTGGTGAATACGACCTGATCCGGATGCACGTGTCCGATGCAACCATCATTTTGAAGGATAGTCGTGAGTTTAACCTGAAAGTTCCAAGTGGTCAGCAAAGTGGGTTGAAGATTAAACTTGATCCGACTTTGCAGGTTGTTGCGGGAGAAGAAGTAAACGTTTTGCTCGATTTTGACGTTAGTAAATCGTTTGTTGTAAAAGGGAACATCAACAAAGTTGAGCACATCAATGGGTTTATTTTTAAACCGGTTGTGCGGGCTACCATCAACCGCAATGTAGGGATTATTGAGGGAAAAGTGACTGTTGCCGGCACTGCAGGTACAGTTGTTCCGCAGGCTGAAGTGCGGGTTATGGCAGCCGATACGACGCTTACAACAACCTTTACCGACGAAACCGGCTATTATAAGTTGCTGGGAATTCCTGGAGGAACCTATGTTCTTGAATGCGAAAAAGATGGATATAGTGCAGTATCTGTTTCAGGAGTTACGGTAGAGGCCCAATCGAAAGTCACACAGAATTTTGAACTTGTTGTCACAACTACACAGACAAGTACGGCCACTCAACCCTGACGTGTTCTGTTTAACTAACAAGGGAATGAAGATCCTCCGGTGTGAGCCGGAGGATTTTTTTTTGTTGTTGTGCGCGAGCCTGTTATTTTGAAAGTGTAAGTTCTTTCTGGGGGCGATAGCTACCATACCATTATCCGAAGGTAAGGTTTCGGGCGTGAGCTCAGTGGAACGGGTGTCTGCTGTGAAGCCGGAACCGGAAGGAAGCCACACACAAAGCTTTAACTTTTATACTTCAGCTCTCATGGCTATTTCAGGCTTAATTTTTCACATTCTCCTCAGAAACTGTTTAAATTTTATTTGTCCCCCATATTTACCCCTCTTGCATCTTCGATGCGCCGCCCCTCTCAAAGCATAGAAGGGGAAAAGACCGGTTTACCGGTCTTTGGGTGAGTGAAAAATGATAAAATTGAGTTTTAAATTTTTCGATAACCTAAATTTAAACAGTCTAATGTTGAATTGATCCATTCGATTTCCATACCCGAAAGATATGGAGAATTATATTTTATCCACCCGATTTATAAATTGATCCATTGATCCCGAATCGCTGCATATTTTGACACCCTTCCGGAAATAAAAAAGCGCCTAAACCTATGATTTAAGCGCTTTTCATTTTTTGTTGTTTTAAGTGACTCAGCTGGGATTCGAACCCAGGACCCCATCCTTAAAAGGGATGTGCTCTACCTGCTGAGCTACTGAGTCATCCTTGTATGTCTGCTTTTGTTTTTCAAAAGCGGTTGCAAAAGTATGGTTTAAATTTTATCAAACAAATAGTTTGTGATATTTTTTCAAATAAAATTTCAACTCAGATGTTAAGTTGTTTATTTTTAGATGATTGTGTTTTATTGCTTTGCTGTGAAAAAGTTTGGACCCCTAATAGGGCAGCAGTTTAAACATTTTATAAATTCGTGTCGGTTTACAAATGACGTGAAGAATCCGACTTTCTTTGCAGGAAATCAGTAATATGCAGGAGAAAATGAATATATCGATGGTTGATTTATACAACCAGTACCTCAAAATAAAATCAGAAGTTGATAACGAAATTGAGCAGGTAATTCGTTCAAGTGTTTTTGTAAAAGGTGGAAAAGTAAATGAGTTTGAGGCTAACCTGAAGCAATATCTTGGCGTCAATCATGTGATTACGGTTGGAAATGGAACCGACGCCCTTCAGATTGCAATTACTGCCTTAGATCTGCATCAGGGCGATGAAGTTATCACTACTCCATTTACGTTTGTTTCGACCCTTGAGGTGTTGGCTTTGATGAAGCTGAAACCCGTTTTGTGCGACATTGATGAAGCATCCTTTAATATTTCGCCCGAACTTGTTGCCTATTCTGTTTCTCCCCGGACCCGGGCTATTGTTCCGGTTCACTTATACGGGCAGTGTGCCGACATGGAGTGTTTACACGATATCTCAGCACCGCGTGGAATTTACCTGATTGAAGATGCATGCCAGGCTTTGGGCGCCGATTATATATACAAAAACGGGCAAACAGCAAAAGCCGGAACCATTGGGGATATTGCCTGCAATTCGTTTTTTCCAACCAAAAATCTTGGTGCCATGGGCGATGGTGGTGCCATTTTTACCAATAACGATGATTTGGCTAAGCGTATGCGTTCGATTGCCAATCATGGAATGAGCGAGAAATATGTCTACCAGCAAGTAGGCGTTAACTCGCGGCTCGACGCTATTCAGGCTGCAATTCTGGACGTAAAACTTAAGTATCTCGACCAATACATTCAGGCCCGGCAAACAGCGGCGGCTTTTTACGATAACCATTTAAAAGATATTCCGGAGATAAAAATTCCGGAACGGGTTGATTACAGTACCCATACATTTCATCAGTACACGATAAAAGTTGCAGAAAAACGGGACGAACTCCAGGCTTTCCTTAAATCAAAAGGAATACCGTCGATGGTTTACTACCCGCGCCCTCTGCACCTTCAGGAAGCATACAAATACCTGGGCTACAAAACTGGCGATTTCCCGATTGCCGAAAAATTATCGGAACAAGTACTATCTTTGCCGATGCATACCGAATTGGACGATGCCCAGCTTACCTGGATCGTTTCGGCCATTCGGGAATTCTTCAAAAAATGACGACACCTTACTTTGCACACGAATCGGCCATAATCGACCCCGGATGTCAGATCGGCGAAGGTACACGAATCTGGCACTTTTCGCATATCATGCCCAATTGCATAATCGGGAACAACTGCTCGATCGGGCAAAATGTGGTTATTTCTCCGGAAGTCAAAATTGGGAATAATGTCAAAATACAGAACAATGTTTCGGTATATACCGGCGTTATTTGTGAGGATGATGTGTTTTTGGGGCCATCGATGGTTTTCACCAACGTAATCAATCCGCGGAGCGCCATCAGCCGGAAGAATGAGTTTAAATTGACCCTGGTGCAAAAAGGCGCCACCATTGGAGCCAATGCCACAATTGTTTGTGGAGTTACCATCGGACGTTATGCCTTTATCGGGGCCGGTGCAGTTGTAACTAAAGATATTCCGGATTATGCCCTGGTGATAGGCAACCCGGCACGTCAAACAGGCTGGATGAGTGAGTACGGGCATAAACTCCGGTTTAATCCGGAAGGAGTGGCCGTTTGTCCGGAAAGCGGTGAATGCTATAAACTCGAAAATGGAAAAGTTACCAAACGACCTGAAATAAAATAGGATGAAATAGCCATAAGAGCCATCGCTCATACCAACCGAAAATGTACAAATGGCTATTCCATTCTGGTGCTAACTTGATTAAAAAACAAAAGCTGTTACGAAAGTTTTACGAACCTGCTTTGAAAATTTATACGAATGAAATAGCCATAAAAGCTGAAGCTTATACCAACCGGGAATGTATAAATGGCTATTCCATCTCGTTGAAAAACCATTTTGAAAAACAGAAATAGATACGAAAATTGTAAGAAATAACTTTGAAAATTTATACGGATGAATTCAGAAAATAAAATACGTTTTGCGGTAGTCGGGCAAGGACATATCGGGAAACGCCATGCAGAAATGATCCGGAGAAACAGCGAATCGGAACTGGTTGCTGTTTGTGATATCCGTACTCCCGAACAATGTGGGATTCCCAGACCGGATGTGCCTTTTTATCGGTCGCTTGACAAAATGTTAAGAAACGAGACATTCGACATTCTGAATATTTGTACGCCCAATGGGTTACATGCCGAAATGGCCATGAAAGCCCTGAACGACGGGAAACACGTGGTGGTAGAAAAGCCGATGGCCCTTACCAAAGCCGATGCCGAGCAAATGGTACATCTTTCGCTGGTGAAAAACCGACACATCTTTTGCGTTATGCAGAACCGTTTTTCACCTCCTTCGGTGTGGTTGAAACGTGTAATTACAGAAGGGTTACTGGGGCGGATTTTTCAGGTTCAGATTAATTGCTATTGGAACCGAGACCACCGCTATTATACCAGCGAGACCTGGCATGGCGACCAGCTGCTGGATGGCGGAACGTTGTTTACCCAGTTTTCGCATTTTATAGACATCATGTACTGGCTGTTTGGCGATATCAAAAATATTCAGGGGCGGTTTGGCGATTTTAACCATCAGAACCTGACTGATTTTGAAGATAGTGGTATTGTCACCTTCGATTTTATAAACGGAGGAATGGGGGTGCTGAACTACTCAACGGCCATTTTTAAGGAAAACCTGGAAAGCAGCCTGACGGTGATCGGAGAGAAGGGGACCATTAAAGTAGCCGGGCAATATATGAACGAAGTTGTTTACTGCAACATCGATAATTACCAGATGCCGGAACTCGAAGCCAGCGCTCCTCCGAACGATTATGGTCCCTATAAAGGTTCGGCGCAGAACCATCATTTGGTCATTCAAAACGTGGTCGACGCCCTGTACGGCAAGTCTTCTATCAACACCAACGCACTGGAGGGGCTGAAAGTCGTAGATATAATCGAACGGATTTATACCGAACGCGACAGGGTATGGAAGAAGTAGCCAACGGGCAACAAAAAGTATGGCATGCCGTTTATACCAGGTCGAGGGCTGAAAAGAAAGCCGTTGCAGAGCTGGAGCAAAATGGGGTCGAATGTTTTTTGCCGATCCAGCGCAGGCTCAGACAATGGAGCGACCGTAAAAAATGGGTAGATATGCCGCTGATTTCCGGATACCTGTTTGTCCGGGTAAATCGTCGCGATTACGACCGGGTATTGCAATCAGACCATATCGTGGGTTACGTTCGTTTTGAGGGGAGAGCTGCCGTTGTTCCCGACAATCAGATTGAATATCTGAAACTGATGCTGAAACAGCACAATAACGAAGTTGAACTTTCCGTGGAGGAACTTCAACCCGGAGCACTTGTCGAGGTCGTGGCCGGTCCGATGATCGGGATGCGCGGTAAACTGGTTAGACTGAAAGGGAAAAGCAAGATTGCCATCGGTCTGGAACAGTTGGGCTGGGCGGCCCTGACCGAGATCGCCGTTTCTGACATAATCGTTGTTGAACCCGAAGAAAACAAACCGGACGAGAGCCAGGGCAAGACAAGAACGCATTGATCTTGTTTACGGAAACAAACAGAAATGCTACCTTTGGAACCATCAAAAAACAATCAACTCTCAGATGATGATTACAGACGAATTACTTCAGAAAAAAACAAAGCTGGCTGTTATTGGCCTCGGTTACGTCGGGTTACCTTTGGCGCTCGAATTTGCAAAGAAAGTGCCTGTTGTCGGGTTTGATATTAGTCAGAAAAGAGTTGATTTATTGAAGCAACGCATCGATCCGAGCGATGAACTCGATGCCGCTGATTTTGAAGGTTGCGATATCGTTTTTACCACAAATCCGGAAGAATTAAGCCGCGCAACAGTTTTCATTGTTGCTGTTCCGACTCCGATCAATAAACACAACCACCCCGATTTGTTCCCGTTGATTTCAGCAACAGAGACCATTGCTCCCTACATCAAAAAGGGCGACTATGTGGTTTACGAATCAACCGTTTACCCCGGGGCAACCGAAGAGGATTGCATTCCGGTGATCGAAAACATATCCGGATTGAAATTTATTACCGATTTCAAAGTGGGCTATTCTCCGGAACGGATCAATCCGGGCGATAAGGTCCATACATTGGTAAATACCACCAAAATTGTTTCGGGCTGCGACCCGGAAAGCCTTGAAAACATTGCTGAGCTTTATAACTTAGTTGTTCAGGTCGGGGTTCACAAAGCACCATCGATTAAAGTAGCCGAAGCAGCCAAAATTATTGAAAATACCCAGCGCGATGTGAACATTGCCCTGATGAACGAACTGTCGATCATATTTGGCCGTATGGGAATTAATACTTATGATGTGCTCGAAGCTGCCGGGACCAAATGGAATTTCCTGAAATTTTATCCGGGTTTGGTGGGGGGCCACTGCATTGGAGTCGACCCGTATTATCTGGCGCACAAAGCCAAAGAATTGAAATACCATCCGCAAATGATCAACTCCGGGCGTTTTGTGAACGACACCATGGGCGGGTATATCGGTAAACAGGTCGTGAAACGGATGATTGCCAACCAGATCAATCCGGTTGGGGCCAAAGTGCTGGTCATGGGGGTTACGTTTAAAGAAAACGTTTCCGACATCCGCAACTCAAAAGTGTTTGACATTATCCGCGAGTTGAAAGATTACGGTGTTTCGGTCGATGCAACTGATCCGTTGGCATCAGCCGAGTCGGTTGTCGAAGAATATGGCGTCCAGTTAATTCCTTCGCCTTTCCAGAAAAATCCGGGCTACCCGTATGCCGCGGTTGTTGCCGCTGTTTCGCACAATGCATATGCCGGTTTGGCGGAAAGCGATTTTGTAAAGATTATGCTTCCAAACGCGATTCTTGTTGATGTGAAAGGGTTATATCGCAACCAGATTAGGACATTAAGCTACTGGAGCCTTTAGGATTGGATTGTTGTTTCGCGTAGCGTTGAACCTGTTGTAGCGGTTTCGCAGACAAAAAATACGTCTTTTTACTGTTTCTGCCGGGATAAATACCTTATAGTTTTAAGCTTCTGAATTTTATCGGGCTCCGGTAAATGGGATGTCCGCTAAAGTTATGAGGTCAAGAAATTGTCATCTGGCAAAAACATAACAATTTTGCAAAACAAACTTTTTCATAGAAAAACGGACGATTCATTGATTGACTGCGCAATCCGCGCTTCATTGCAGGCAGGCGCTCAAATCAGGGAAATTTACCGATTATCTGATTTTTCAATTCAGTATAAAACCGATTCGACCCCCGTTACGGTTGCCGATCGGCAAGCCGACCGCATTGTTACTGAAATTCTTGGAGAAACTAAGCTTCCGGTTTTAAGCGAAGAAGGGAAAGATATTCCATACAATGTCCGGAGAAACTGGTGCGAATACTGGTTAGTCGATCCGCTGGATGGTACCAAGGAATTTATTAAACGCAACGACGAGTTTACCGTCAATATTGCTTTGCTCCGTAACAACATTCCGGGTTTGGGGGTCATTTATGCTCCGGTGACCGGCGAATTATATGTGGGCGACCGGCAACAGGGCGCTTGGAAACTATTGGCCCCCCGGGCGGATGTCACATTCTATGAACTTAAAAAATCGGCACAAAAGTTACCCCTGATAACCAATCCGGAAGGCTATGTGGTTGTGGTAAGCCGTTCGCACACCAATGAACAGACACTGCAATATATTCAGGAGAAAAAGATTGCCTATCCGGAGTTGACAGTGATTTCCAAGGGCAGCTCCCTGAAAATCTGTATGATTGCCGAAGGAACGGCCCGGGTTTATCCGAAATTCGGCAAGACGATGGAATGGGACTCTGCAGCCGGGCATGCAATTCTGGCTGCCGTTGGGAAACGCATTGTTTTGCACGACCTGAAAACTGAACTGATTTACAATAAAGAAGACCTAACCAATCCGGATTTTATTGCATTATGACTTTTGAAGGATATTATGTACTGGCGATCATCATCCTGATGATAATTGCACTGGCCAAAGAAATTATGCGGCCGGGGCTGGTGTTGTTTTCAGCAATCATTATCCTGATGGCGCTCGGGACCATCAACACAAAAGAAGCTATCGAAGGATTTTCAAACAAAGGGATGCTTACGGTGGGTATTTTGTTCTTAGTTAGCGAAGGGGTGCGTCAATCGGGAGCCTTGAACCGGATGGCCCATGCTTTTTTGCCAAAACGGCGAGGAAAGGTTCGTCTGTTGTTTTTCCGCCTGATGTTCCCGGTTTCGTTTATCTCGGCCTTCCTGAACAATACGCCCGTGGTGATCATATTCGCGCCACTTGTAAAAAAGTGGGCCGAAACCTTAAACCTGTCTTCCCAAAAATTTCTGATACCGCTTTCGTATGCCACAATCCTGGGCGGGGTTTGCACATTGATCGGGACTTCCACAAACCTGGTTGTTCATGGGTTGATGCTGCAAAACGGATACGCCGGGTTGAGCATGTTTGAACTGGGAATGGTTGGTGTCCCGCTGGCTTTTGCCGGATATCTTTATATGACTTACATTGGGGTTCGGTTGCTCCCGGGCGAAAAAGATTTTATCCGGAGACCGCTGGCCGACCAGAAAGATTATTATTACGACTTGGTCGTGCCTGCAGATAGTAACCTGATTGGGATTCCGCTAAAAAACGGGCGGCTGAAAGAGTTAAAAGGTCTGGATATTGTTGTTATTGAACGGGGAGATGAGAAAATCGATGGCAAACAGCATGGCATTAGCCTTCAGGCCGACGATCGGCTCCTGGTTGCCGGAAAATCGGACAGCCTCGATAAAATTATTGCGCTGACCAATGTGCGTTTGCGTGGGCTCGATTTATTAAAAGACCAGATCAGTACCGCCGATCTGAAGCAGTACGAGGCTGTGCTGGCCCCGCGTTTCCCCGGGATTGGGAAAACCATTGTTGAGTACAGTTTTTTTGATCACTATCAGGCCGCTGTTATTGCAGTGCACCGAAACGGGGAGCGTATTACCTCAAATGTGAATAACCTGAAGCTGAAAGAAGGCGATAACCTGGTGTTGTTGACAACCGAACGGTTTATCAAAAACTGGGGCGATTCGAAAATCTTCTACCTGACTTCATACATTGGCGATCACGATACAACCATCCCGAAATACAAGCGCTGGCTTACTTTGTTCATTATTCTGATCATGATCCTGGGCGCTACGTTTGGAGAGAGGTTGCCCCGTTTGGCCGGAAACCAACTTGACATGTTCTATTTCTCGGCTTTTGCCGCCATCCTGATGGTCTGGATGCGCATTTTGCCGCACCATAAATATACCAAGGCCATCAGCTGGGACATTCTGATTACCATTGCCTGCTCGTTTGGAGTCAGCAAAGCGTTGCAAAATTCCGGGGCCGCCGATGCCATTGCCCACACAGCAATCAATTTTGCTCGAAGCTGGGGGGCCGTGGGGGTTTTAGCATGTATCTATCTGTTGACAAATTTGTTTACCGAAATTATCACAAACAATGCTGCTGCGGCTATTTCGTTCCCGATAGCCATGGCTGCGGCCAACCAGTTGGGTGTCGACCCGAAACCATTTTTTATTGCCATTTGCGTGGCGGCTTCGGCCAGTTTTTCCACACCGATCGGATATCAAACAAACCTGATTGTTCAGGGGATTGGCAACTATAAGTTTCGTGATTTTGTGAAGGTTGGCCTTCCGCTGAACCTGTTGATATTTATCTTGTCGATGCTGCTGATCCCGATGTTTTGGAGTTTTTAGCACGCGGGGGCACATAATAAAAAGAGGGCGTCTCAAAAGTCCGAGACACCCTCTTTTTATTAGTAACCTACCCGAAAAGTTTTTTCGAAGATTCAATTTTCAGAAGCTTTAAAAAACATTTGAGACAGCTTCTTCTGTATGTTTATGAGATGTATTTGCTTTCGCGCAACGCTTTTATTTTTTCGTCGGTCATGTATTCCTCAAAGTCCATGTACTTGTCGATCACCCCGTTCGGAGTCAGTTCGATCACGCGGTTGCAAACACTTTCGATGAACTCGTGGTCGTGCGATGCCATCAGGATTTGCCCCGGGAAGGTTTTCATGTTGTTGTTGAATGCCTGGATCGATTCCATGTCTAAGTGGTTTGTTGGGTGGTCGAGAATAACTAAGTTCGGATGCTCGAGCATCATACGGGCAATCATGCAACGCATTTTCTCGCCTCCGGAAAGCACCTGGGCATTTTTCTGAAGGTCGTCGCCCGAGAACAACATTTTACCCAGATAGCCCCGAAGGAAGTTTTCGCTGGTGTCGTCAGAATATTTACCAAGCCAGTCGATCAGGGTTTCGCTTTTGGTGAAATATTCCGAATTGTCCATCGGCAAATAGGCTTTCGAGATGGTAACACCCCATTCAAATGTCCCGGATGTGGCTTCCAACTCGTCCATAATAATCCGGAAGAAAGCCGTGGTTACACGGTTGTCTTTCGACAGGAATACTACTTTGTCGCCTTTCTCGATGGTGAACATGGCATCCTTGAAAAATACTTCGCCATCTAGTTCGTACGACAGGTCAGAAACACTCAGTACCCGGTCGCCGGTTGGTCTTTCGGGCTGGAAAATGATTCCGGGGTAACGGCGGGTCGATGGTTCGATTTCTTCCACTTTCAGCTTTTCGAGCATCTTTTTCCGGCTGGTCGTTTGTTTCGACTTGGCCACGTTGGCGCTGAACCGCGAGATGAACTCCATCAACTCTTTGCGTTTTTCCTCGGCTTTCTTATTGGCGTTGGCCTGCTGCCGGAGTGCCAGCTGGCTCGATTCGTACCAGAACGAGTAGTTTCCGGAGAAAGCGCGGATTTTTCCGTAGTCGATATCGACAATATCGGTACAAACATTATCGAGGAAGTGGCGGTCGTGCGAAACGACAATCACCGTGTTCTGGCAGTTCGATAAGTAGTTTTCGAGCCACAGAACGGTGTCGAGGTCAAGGTCGTTGGTCGGTTCGTCGAGCAGCAGGTTGTCGGGGTTTCCGAACAGAGCCTGAGCCAGCAGCACGCGCACTTTCTCTTTTCCGTCGAGGTCTTTCATCAGCGAATAGTGCTGATTCTCTTTAATTCCCAGTCCGCTGAGCAGGTTGGCTGCGTCGCTTTCGGCATTCCAGCCGTCCATCTGGGCAAAATCGTCTTCGAGTTTGGCTGCCAAATGACCGTCTTCTTCGGTGAAATCGGTTTTCGAGTAAAGCGCTTCTTTTTCTTTCATTACGCGCCACAACTCTTTGTGCCCCATCAAAACGGTATCGAGTACCGGGAATTCGTCGAACTCGTAGTGGTCCTGTTTCAATACCGAAAGGCGTTCGCCGGGGCCCATTACAATCGAACCACGGGTTGCGTCAAGTTCTCCGGAAATCAGTTTCAGAAAGGTGGATTTTCCGGCCCCGTTGGCGCCGATCACCCCGTAACAGTTGCCGGGCGTAAATTTCAGGTTAACGTCAGAAAATAAAGGCTTTTTCCCGAATTGGATAGCCAGATTAGAAACAGTTATCATGATAAATTGAATTTTTTGTCGTAAGGATTTCGGGGCGCAAAGGTAATATTATAATGCAGGAACCTGCCGTTGGAGGATTAATAAATTCTTAATTGTCAGTTGGAAAAGAGATTTGGAACTGATTTTAGCGGACTACTTACAAAACTGTTTGCCGTGTAATTCGATTTTTTAACTGGCTTTCTATCTTTGCGCCTCAAATTGGTTGCATGTATTCGAAAGACGAGCTGAAGTTATTACGAAAAGAATTCTGGATTTTGTTTGCCAAACGGTGCGAAATCGTTCCTCAATTGCGTCGTCGCAAAAAGAAATGGATATTGTACGATACCGGCATTAATGGCATCGACCTGAAATTTGATGTTAACCGCGAACAGGCCCTGGTGATGATCGAGATTAACAGTCGCAAGGAAGAACGCCGGCTCGAAATATTCGAAACCCTCGAAAAATATAAACGGATTTTAGAAAATGGTTTTCCTGACGGACTGATCTGGGATTTTTGTGTTGTGCGCGAAAGCGGCCAGGAAGTTTGCCGTATTTATGCTGCGATGGACCATGTTGATTTTCATCGGCAAAATCAATGGCCGGATATCTACAATTTTTTTATCGAAAACATGCTGAAACTGGAGACCAATTTCCTGGAAATTCAGGAAGCCTTAAAAGAAGAACTTGCTCCGGGATACTAAGCTCTGGACAAATAGTTTTTCAACCGTTCACACTAAAGGTTGATACTAATCAGGAATGTTGCGGCAAAGGCAATGATGGCATACAACTCTGGAAAAACAGCGAGCACCATGGTTTTCCCGAAAATGTCGTGTCCGGCGCCAATGCCGACAATGCCGTTGGCGGTTATGTCACCCTGGTTCAGGGCCGAATAAAGCCCGACCACTCCGAGCATCAATCCGGCGGCTATAATGGCAATGCCCTGTAACATGGTAGTTTGTTCGTTGATTACCCCTTGGTTGTTGATGATGAAAAATCCGGCAAAGCCATACAAACCCTGGGTGCCTGGCAGCGCGCTTAAGAGCAGGTAACTGCCAAACGCTTCCGGGTTCTTTTTCAACGCGCCTACGGTGGCATTGCCACCCTTGGTAACCCCCAACACGCTTCCTATTCCGGGAAGTATTAGCATGAATGCCAATCCGATGTATGAAAGTATAACTGCAGTTGTCATCGTATTTTGATTTTAAGGTTTGTACTGGACGGGAACTATCCGGACGGATGGTTCGAAAAAGGTTTGTAGGGCTTTCCTCCTCCGGTAAATCCGGCATTCTTGAAAAACTCAACAAAGGTGAGACGCATAGGGTGGACAAACGAGCTGAGCGACGAAATCAGGATATTCATGGTATGTCCCAGAATCAGAAAGATGATAAAGAAAACAGGCCCGATAATAGGTGAAATCTTCAGCATCTCGAGGGCAATTTCGTTGATGACAAACCCCAGAATGGCGCTCGATAATCCGAGGGCAAACAACCGGATATACGAAAGCAAATCGCCAAAAACACCGGTAACGGTCGAGTAAATGTTCCAGACGCCTTGTCCAACACGGGAAATCAATCCGGTTTTGGGATCGGTGAACAGCAAAACCAATATCCCGCCGATTGAAAGAATGAGGGTTAGTATGCGACTGTCCGGAGTTTGTATTTCCATGGATGTGAGTAAAAAATAGGCTCCACTCCCGACGATCATAAACAGCCATCCAAAGGTCCCCAATGCATAAGCCCATCCGTGCTGCCTAATCTGGTTGGCTGCTTTGATGCACATGCCGAATACAATTTGGGCAGCTCCCAGTGCGATAGACAGGTTGAGCAATCCACCGGGGTCGAGAAATATTTTTTTCAGAGAGGCGGTAATCCTGAAGTTGGCTTCGATCAGGTTGATCCCGAAGAATGTTCCTGAAACAATGCCAAGCAAAACGGTGGCAATACCCAGAAACTGAATAAGCGTTAAATATGGTCTGATGTTTTTGGCTGCTTTGATTTTATACAGGCTGGCCGCCACGATGAAAATAAGCCCGTAGCCGGCATCGCCTAAGCAGAAACCGAAAAACAGCATGAAGAATGGCGCGAAAAATACCGTCAGGTCGAGCTCGGCGTAAGAGGGAAGTGAGAAGAGTTTCCCGATGGGCTCGAATAACCTGCTGAACCGGTTGTTTTGCAGCAAAATTGGCGCACGGTCGCGGGGTGTTGCTTTTTGGACGACACATACGATTTGCTTTTCGTTCAGAAATGCATCAATTCGTTCTTTTTGCGGGGCGGGTACCCAACCTTCAAGGATCATCAGTCGGTTATCAAATTTTTTTTGCGTGTTGCGAAGGGCTTGTTCAAAATCCAGCTCACTCTGGATTGTATCTTTCCCTTTTTGGAGCTGGGGAATTACCTCGGCTGCCAGTTCGTCAAGTTCCTGATTGATGTTTGCCATCTTTGTTTCGATGTGGCGAATGTGGTTTTGCAGTTCCGAAAATGATTTTTCCGGCGGCTGTACTTCTTTGGCATCGATTGTAATTTCGCTTTTCCCTTTCTGTACAATGACAAAGTACAGGTACAGATCGTTCTCGCTGACCATAACAGCCCCATATTGTTCCTGAAACTGTGGTGTAAATTTCTTCTTCGAAACTCTGAAGAAACGGAGGTGAATATCGGCTTCCGTTAGTTTTCGGATTGTTTCCGGGTTAAAATTGCCCCATGGCGCTGCATTTAGGAGTTCGCTGTGGGCTACGTTTAATTCCAGACTAAGCGCTTCAAGCCGTTCTTGTCGCTGGTCGATGATATCCAGTAATTGTTTCACGCTCATTAGCGGAAGTTGTTGGGTAGGCTGCGAAAGCCGTTTTTCGAGAAACCGGATTTTTTCCTTTACCCGGAGCAACAGCGTTGATTTATTATCCGGATGTTCGACATACTCTTCGGTCGATTGGGGCATAATGTGCAAAACACCAACCTGCTGCAATTCGTTCAGAAAATGCAGATAGTCGCGATGATAGAGCAGGAAAGCATATTTAAACATCGGTACGATCATAGGCTTGTAACTGAAAACTGTTGCCGTGTTTTTAAAATTTTCTGGGCCGATTTCGACAGCGTTTCTTCGTCTTCCAGAAACCGTTTTATTTTCCGGATAGCTTCTTCGTAGGCGGGGACCTGAACTTTTTCGTACAGGTTTACTTTCTGTGTTGTTTTGCGCCGGGCTTGGTTGAGAAGTTCCATCTTCCGGATATAAAAATCGCGTTCGATGACAACTGTTACGATTCGCTTCAGGATTGAAATTCCTTCGGGGAACCATTGCGGGTTGCTGAACAAGCTGAATTCGGCTTCTTTGAAATGAACCTGTTCCAGTACCGGGGTTTGGATGCCTGCAATTTTTTTTACCGAGGCAACAACCTCGCCCAGCGACAGTAACTCGGGCAGAAATTCGCACCAGATTGCCGGTTCGCGGGTGTTAATGTCGGTTTGTCGCCTAATCTCGGCATTTAGTTCTCCAATTTTACGCCGGGCTTTGGCAACTTCCAAACGGAGCACCATTTCCTTGTTTTTCAGGATCGGGAGTGCGTTTAGCCGTATGTTCAACTGTCGGTTCAGTCCTTGTAACGCAATCTTGTTGTATTGGAATTTCAGGGCCATTCGTATGTTATTGAATCGGGAATACCAGCATCGGTATTTTGCTCGACAAAATCATTTTTTGTAAAATGTCCGGATGAAATATCTTGTAAATAAAACTGCGTTTCTGGGCAGTCAGCGAGATCAGTTCGATTTCGTTTTTTTCGACAAATTCTTCGATACCCATCGATAAATCGACACTGTCGAACAGGTCTGCATGAATCCGGTACGCGCTGTAATCCTTATGCAACAGTTGCGTGATTTCGTCCATCCGTTCCTGATTGACCGGGTTTCGTTCAGTGTCGACGTGGATACAGTGGATCAGAGGCTCAAAAGGTTTCATAATTTCGAGCAACTTATTTAACGACGAATTGTCACGGTCGTTAAAGTCGGTAGCATACATCACTTTAATTTTGCTAAGGTCTGTTATTCGAGCTTCGCTGGGAATTGTCATAACCGGGTATTCAATGTGCTCAATAACGTATTGGGTCAGTTTGGCAACATGTTCGTTGTCGGTCGAATCTTTGTCTTTCAGTCCCATAATAACCATTTCTGGTTTGTACCGCGTGCTCAGCTCAACAATAGTATTTCCGCATTTCCCGGTATGCATGGCAAAATGGAATTTTACTTTGCTTAGTAATTTTTCAGGAATGTGGGTTTTCAGTTCGTCGCGGAACTTGACTAACCGTGCATTGGCTTTTCGGTAGGCTTCTTCTTTGTCCATCAACAGGTGGCGTTCCCACGAGGTGGTGAACCGTACTGCGTCCGAAAAACTGGGATCTTCGAGTACATACAGAAATTTAATTTCGGCATTGATTTTTTCGGCAAAGGTAAATGCAAACTGGCACAAGTTAAACGAATAGCTTTCCAGGTCAACCGGGACCATCAGCTTTTTCAGGTTCTTGATGGTATCGTTTTCTTCGATGTTGTCCAGGTCGTAGGTCTTAGTAAGTTGCAGCAATAGCCTGACGGTTCGTTCTACGTCGTTCGACATTACTTTTAGGTTCCACCCCAACGGAAGGGACAAGTCGGTACGTTCGAAGCCTTCGTCGGTCAGGAAGCATTCAATCCCTTCGAATTCGAGTTTTTCTTTTACAAACCGGAGGGCCCAAAGCTTGGTGAATTTCATCACCGTTACCAAATGGTTTTTCATGACTTCGTGTTTTTAGTGTTTCAAAATCAGGTTTCCCACATACCATATTTCTCGACAAACTCGGTTTTTATGGCCACTTCGTTTACCGAGAAATATTTTCTGAAAAGTTCCCAAGCGGTATCCAGCATCGAATCTGTATCTAACGTTACGTCGATGGTTAACAGACGGTTCGAATATTCTTTAGCATATTGTAACGTGCGTTGGTCATAGTCGGTCAGGTCAAATCCGTTTTCGAGTTTTGTTTTGGCATTCATGGCATCGGCAAAAAGCCGGACTGCCGCATTCATGACCTGCGGGTGGTCTTCCCGGGTTTTCTTTCCGATGACCAGTTGTTTTAAACGCGACAAGCTGCGGAAGGGGTCGATAATAACCTTCCCGATATCGGTATCTTTCCGGATAAATAGTTGTCCCTCGGTGATGTAACCAGTGTTGTCGGGGATGGCGTGTGTGATATCGCCTCCAGACAACGTGGTAACTGCAATGATCGTGATTGAACCGCCATCGGGGAATTGTACGGCTTTTTCATAGATGCGGGCCAGGTCGCTGTAAAGTGAACCGGGCATACTGTCTTTCGACGGGATTTGGTCCATACGGTTCGAAACAATGCTCAGCGCCTCGGCATAAAGTGTCATGTCGGTCAGCAAAACCAATACCTTCTGATGTTTTTCCACAGCGAAATATTCGGCGGCAGTCAGGGTCATATCCGGAACCAGCAACCGTTCCAGAGGCGGGTCTTCGTTGGTGTTTACAAAGCTGATGATATGACTGGCGCTTCCGGCATTTTCAAAAATATTCCGGAAAAACAGGTAGTCGTCGTTGGTCAGGCCCATGCCGCCCAAGATGATTTTATCGGCTTTTGCCCGTAAGGCAACAATGGCCATCACCTGATTAAACGGTTGGTCGGGATCGGCGAAAAACGGGATCTTCTGCCCGGTTACCAGCGTGTTGTTCAGGTCGATCCCGGCGATTCCGGTAGCAATCAGTTCCGATGGTTGTTTGCGTTTGACCGGGTTTACCGAAGGGCTGCCCAGTTCGGTGGCTTTACCTGCGACTGGCGGCCCTCCGTCGATCGGGTTGCCAAGCGCATTGAAAAATCGGCCATTCAACTCGTCGCCGACCAGTAGTTGAGGAGCGTGTCCCAGAAATACAACTTCGGCGTTGGTAGGCAGCCCTTCGGTTCCGGAGAAAACCTGCAGGGTGACTAAGTCGCCCTGAATCTTGATGACCTGCGCCATCCGGCCGTTTACAGTGGCCATTTCTTCGTATCCCACCTGCGTGGCATGCAGCGAGCAGGTAGCCTTGGTAATCTGGGTCAGTTTTGTGTAAATTTTTTGAAAAGCCGTGCTTGCCATCGTGTCTGTTGTTTTGTCAATAGTCTTGTTTTATTGGGGTTTAATTGCCCTTTCAGCCATAATTTCAGCCAGTTCTTTTTCCTGCGCAATGAAATTTTCTGATTTGAACCCGGCGTAATTCATTTGCTTCAGCACATGGATAATCCGTTTGAAATACGGATTGATTTCTTCGAATCCTTCAAAACTGAATTCCGTTCGGCAGATATTCAGCACCAATTCCAACATATACTGTTGCCGGTCGATCGGAGTATTGGCGTCCACCTTATCGAAAGCATCTTGCTGAAGGATGATGAAGTCAATGACTTCGGATTTCCAGAAAATTTGGTGATAGTCGATGGGCACGCCATCGTCGCCCAGAATGTTGATCTGCTCGTAAGCTTCGTGTCCCTTTTGCAGGATGTTTTTAGCTTCCTGGATCTGATTAATCCAGTTTTCGGAGAGCCGCTTTTTGATGTACTCCTGAAATTCGGGGTATTCCAGGTATTTCGAGTAGCTTTCGAGTGCATCGATGGCCGGATAGCGTTTGCTGTCGGCGCGAGCCTGCGATAAGGCATAAAAGCAGCGGGCTGTCTTCTTGGTTGCCTCGGTAACCGGTTCTTTCAGGTTGCCTCCGGCTGGCGATACGGTTCCGATAAAGGTGACCGAACCTGTTTGCCCGTTGTTCAGGTGTACGAACCCCGCTCGGGCGTAAAAGTTCGAGATGGTGGCCTGTAAATCCATCGGGAAGGCATCGGGGCCGGGTAGTTCTTCCATCCGGTTCGACATTTCGCGCAAGGCCTGGGCCCATCGCGAGGTAGAGTCGGCCAGCAACAATATTTTCATTCCCATCGAGCGGTAATATTCGGCCAGGGTCATGGCTGTGTAGATCGAAGCTTCGCGGGCTGCTACCGGCATGTTCGAGGTGTTGGCCACAATTGTGGTCCGTTCCAAAAGTTTTCGCCCGGTTCGTGGATCATCCAGCCTGGGAAATTCGGCAAACAGTTCAACCACCTCGTTGGCGCGCTCGCCACAAGCCGAAACGACAATGATATCGGCGTCGGCCTGTTTCGAAATAGCGTGTTCCAGAACGGTTTTGCCGGTACCAAAAGCGCCTGGAATAAAACCTGTCCCGCCCCTGACGATGGGGTTCAGGCTGTCGATAACCCGTACGCCGGTTTCCATAAACTCGTATGGGCGTGGTTTATTTTTATATGCTTTTATCGGAATTTTTACCGGCCACTTCTGGACCATTTTTACCGGAATTTCGTGAGCCGATGAGTTAGTCAGGATGGAAATGGTATCGTTGATGGTATATTCGCCGGGCTGGGCAATTTCTTTGACCGTATAGGTACCGGTCATTTTAAAAGGAACCATGATTTTGTGAGGCATCCAGTTTTCCTGGACTTCGCCCAGCCATGAACCAGCGGTAACTAAATCGCCCGGATGGGCGAGGGGCTTGAAATTCCACAGCTTATTGTCTTCGAGCGCCGGGGCATAATCGCCTTTCTTTAAAAAGATACCGGTCATTTTGTCGAGGTCGTTTTGCAACCCGTCGAAATTTTTCGAAAGCAGGCCGGGCCCCAGTGTCGCTTCCAGCATGTGTCCGGTAAATTCGACAGGCATCCCGGGTTTTAGTCCGCGGGTGCTTTCAAATACTTGTACGTAAGCCAGTTCTTTGCCGATCCGGATAACCTCTGCCATTAGTTTTACTTCATCTTTCAGGATGTAGCAAATCTCGTTTTGTGCAACCACGCCGTCGACTGCTACAATAACGAGGTTCGAAATAATACCCGATACGTTTCCTGTGGTGCTCATCGTTTAGGTGTTAGGTCAAATTCTTCGCGAAATGAATAACCGCATTCCAGTTCTTTGATAAGCTGGTTGAAAAATGCTTTTCCCTGATCGGCTTCAAGGTCTCGCCAGCGGTCAACCATGTTTAGTTTGACAACAAAACTCAGGATTTTTTCGATCGAGAAATAGTGAAAGACCGTGATCTCATCCAGATAGGCCCACCTGATTTTATCAATTTCTTTTTCTTTCTCCAGGGCGCTCAGGTCCGATCCGGCAACCTGAATGATTTGCGCGAAACAGTCGCTTTCTTCTTCAAACACATTGTGCCTGATTTTAAAACGCATAAACTCTTGGTGCAAATTGCGGTCGGTCGAACTCATAATGAGCTGGTCGGCCAGGTTGTATTGGTATTTAAAGGAATTTACCGAAGCGAATATATTCCGGGCGATCTGGTCGAACCGAAACCATTGCTTCAGAAACTGGTTGCCCGATTCGGAGATAAACAAATAAAAAAGTTTCAGTAACCGGGTTTCGTATCGTATAGCCGGTTCGTCGGGCTTTTCTTTCTTGATTTCGTGGAGAAACCGTTTCATGTAAGGCTCGATCGTAGTCGGACAGGCAATCTGGGCTTGCAGATAATCAGTCGGATAGTTTCCCAGCATATCGTGTTCGTGGTTCTTTTTCAGAAGCAGGTTCAGAAGGTTTTTATTGTCGGTTTGTCGGTAATAAATTTCGAGCAGCCGGTAGTCGGTTTTGTTCAATTGATTGGCCAGCTCAAGCTTGAATTGAAGGCTTGTCAAACCTTTTTTCTTTTCGCCGACCATCAGATCGGGAAGTCCGGCTACCAGGCAATAGTATTTTTTCTGAAACATCATCGATGGTTAATAATGACCAAACCGTGGTGCCTCCGGCACGTTTACCATGTGTCTTTTTCAGGGCCAAAAATCAGTTCGCGCGTTTTTTCTTTCAATTGACTTTTAAAGTAGGACTTAAAATCTTCCGATGTAAAACTGATGTAATATCGACCGTTGCGTGGTTCGATCCGGAAGCCGTTTTTAAGATTTTCATCAATGTTCAGTTGAATGCCCAGGCTGAGTCCTTTTTTTAGTTCGGCTTCGAAAAATTTCCTGATTTTATTTTCTTCTCCGGGTGGTACCAACAGGTTTATTTCTGGTTCTTTTTCACCCAGTCTTGTCCAGTTCTGAATCATTAGCAGGATCATGTCCTGGATAAATCTTTCATCCCGGAAAGCCTTCTCGACCGAAGGATCTATCTCCAGGGCAAGCAGCTTTTCAGAAACGTACTGCATTAAGTTACCAATCACCCGTTTTGCCGCAAGGTCGATTTCCGAATTCGTTTTATCTTTTAGCTCCTGTATTTCTTTTTGAGCCTGGGTCAGGATTTCAAGCTTTTGCCGTTCTGCTTCAGACAAGATATTTTTTGCTTTTTCGGTGGCTTCTGAAATAATCCGGTCGGCTTCTGCTTTCGCTTTTAAAACGCCTTCGGTGTATATTTTTTCCGTTAGTTCCTGGATCTTGTCAGTCATATCCGTAGTTCTTTAACTTTCCCCGAAGGGGTTTACGACAAAATTTGTTCGATATCTTTCTGAGCCTGGCCGACGGTAAAAACCGGAACGTTCGATCCATGTATAATTTCCTGGGCAAAAGGTCCGATGTTTTTCCGGAACGAAGAGGCGACCTGGCGTTTGCGGATAATCACAAAATCGGGTTTATTTTCTTCGATATACGATAGTACAACTTCGTGTTTGACCTTTCCGCTCACTTTCAGGATGGTGACTTCGCATTCGATTCCCCGTTCCTGGAGCATGGTTTTAATCTTCTCGGCGTTCCGGTAGGCAAGGCTCTTTTTTTCTTCCATATCGATGTTCAGCGCCGATACAATCTGGACACGGGCATGGGTCTTTTGGGCGAAGAAACTACCCCAGAGCAACCTTTTTTTTGTCCCTTCCGAGATATCGATCGGAATTAGAATGTTCCGGATTCCATGCTTGGTTGCCTCCTGATTAATGGTCAGGACCGGGCAATTCACTTGTCGGATAATTTCGTCGGCGGCTTTCTGGTCGGGTGTGCTTTCTGCTCCCGTTTCCCCGGGCGACGGTTTCAGGATGATAAAGAGAAAGTTTTCTTTATCGACATGCCGGATGATGGTCGGGGCCAAGGGGCCTTGAAGAACATCAATGATGACCGAATTGGGGATCTCGCCACCAAAGAAGTCTTTCACGAATTGGGTCAGTTTTTTTACAGCCTCATGTTCTTTTGCCCGGATTTGCCTGGGCTTGAAGAGGCGGAGAAACGGCGAAACTGGTGGAATAACATGCAGCACATAAATTCTGACGCCCAGCACATCTTGCAAGTATTTGGCTTGCTGAAGAACAATCTTGCCTTCGTCATTCAGTGGAACCAGCGCTAATACATCATGTAACCTGTAGCTCATAGTTCTGTTTTAAATAGTTGGACCAATGTGAATTACCATACGATGGAACCGCATGTTGCCGTTGCATCTTTCATAAGCGCCTGATGTCTTGTTTAGAAACCCCCGGTGGTTGATGGTTCTATTTGACAAAGTATTTTGGACTGTTTTATTATACGGGCGAAAGCCGAAAAAGGTATAAGTCTGAATAAGTTCTGAGTGACATAATTTCAACTATTTAGTCTGTCTGGTAGCCAGGCGGAGCGAAAGAAGGTACTGTTTGTTGTCCGTTATGAATAAATTACAGGCACAGCCTTGTTAAAATCTGAGTTTGGTTTGTTAAACTGACTGAATTTAATTGATTTATGGTATAATTCGGATGAAAATATCTTTTTATTAAAATTTATAATTTTATGTGCGTTTTTATTTTCATTTTAAAAAATAATTGTCATATTTGCATCGAATTAATGAAAAGATGACAAATTTTAATCACATATCTCTCCTCGGTCTGATTCTCGGTATTCTACTAATTAGGATGCGCGATTGAGGATGGTATGGGTTTAAACCATAGAAGATATTAAAAAATACAGAAGCCATTCTCAATCTGCTGGGGATGGCTTTTTTATTAAATAGTGCTAAAACAGCAAAACAAACAGATTCGTTATGAGCGACAGATTGTACATTTTTGACACGACTTTACGGGACGGAGAGCAAGTTCCAGGCTGTCAATTAAACACGGTTGAAAAGATTGAAGTTGCCAGAGCGCTGGAAGAATTGGGCGTTGACGTGATTGAGGCAGGTTTCCCGATTTCGAGCCCCGGCGATTTTAATTCGGTTGTTGAAATTTCAAAAGCGGTGACCTGGCCAACTATTTGTGCCCTGACCCGTGCAGTTGAAAAAGATATCGATGTAGCAGCCGAAGCCCTGAAATACGCCAAAAAAGGCCGTATCCATACAGGGATCGGGACATCGTTTTACCACATTCACTATAAGCTAAATTCAAATCCTGACGAAATTATTGAACGGGCCATTGCTGCCGTAAAATACGCGAAAAAGTATGTTGAGGATGTCGAGTTTTATGCCGAAGATGCCGGACGTACCGAGAACGAATACCTCGCCCGGGTTGTTGAGGCAGTTATCAAAGCCGGAGCGACTGTTGTAAATATCCCCGATACAACGGGCTATACCATGCCTCATGAGTTTGGCGCGAAAATCAAATACCTGATTGATAATGTGCCGAATGTGCACAAGGCAATTATCTCGACCCACTGTCATAACGACCTGGGCATGGCCACAGCCAATACAATCTCCGGAATTATCAACGGGGCCCGTCAGGCTGAAGTGACGATCAACGGGATTGGCGAGCGGGCCGGAAATACTTCGCTCGAAGAAGTTGTCATGACCTTGAAAAGCCGCTACAAAGTGCTGAACATTGATACGAATATCAATACGAAAAATATTTACAAAACCAGCCGGCTGGTTTCAAACCTGATGAACATGCCGGTGCAGCCGAACAAGGCTATTGTTGGCCGCAATGCATTTGCACATTCGTCGGGCATCCATCAGGACGGTGTATTGAAGAACCGCGAAAATTACGAGATCATCGACCCGAAAGATGTGGGTATCAACGAATCAAGCATCGTTTTAACAGCCCGAAGCGGACGTGCCGCACTGAAACATCGGTTGGAAGTGCTTGGTTTTGAGCTTGACAAAGATAAACTGGATGAAGTTTACCAGAACTTCCTGAAACTGGCCGACAAGAAAAAAGACATCCGCGACGATGATGTGGCCATGTTGGTTGGCGATGTCAGCCAGAAAGAACGCCGCATTAAACTGGATTATCTGCAGGTTGTAACCGGGAAGACACTGGTGCCGATGGCCAACGTGCGGTTGGATATTGCCGGCGAAAAATTCGATGCAACAGCTTCAGGGAATGGTCCGGTTGATGCCGCAATCAAAGCGGTGAAAAAGATTATCCGCAGAAAAGTTGTTCTTGAAGAATTTTTGATCCAGGCGATTACCCGCGGAAGCGACGACCTTGGGAAAGTGCACATGCAGGTGCAACACGAAGATGCCGTTTATCATGGATTTAGCGCTAATACCGATATCATTACCGCATCGGTCGAAGCGTTTTTAGATGCTGTAAATAAAATTCCGGTGAAATAATTCCGGTGAAGGTCAGAGAATAAATTAAAGTAATGCAATAAATGAAGGCCTTGATGATAAACACATATCTGATTTGTGTGTTGAGGTCAAGGTATAAAAGTTGATTATGGAACCAAAAACGTTATTTGACAAAATCTGGGATGCCCACGTGGTAAAACGTGTTGAAGGAGGCCCCAATGTTTTGTATATCGACCGGCACTTTATTCATGAAGTGACGAGTCCGGTTGCATTCCTGGGATTAAAAAACCGGGGTAGAAAAGTGCTTCGTCCGGAACAAACGGTGGCCACTCCCGACCACAATGTTCCGACGGTCAATCAGCACCTGTCGATTAAAGACGAATTGTCGCGCAACCAGGTTGAAACCCTGAAACGCAACTGCGAAGAACACGGCATCGTTTATCACGGACTCGGGACCGAAGGTCACGGCGTTGTGCATATTATTGGCCCTGAGATGGGGATTACACAGCCGGGAATGACCATCGTTTGCGGCGACAGCCACACATCGACACACGGAGCTTTCGGGGCCATTGCCTTTGGTATCGGGACCAGCGAAGTTGAAATGGTATTGGCCAGCCAGTGTATCATGCAGCCCAAACCGAAAAAAATGCGCATCACGGTTAATGGTGAGCTTGGTAAAGGGGTGACAGCGAAAGACATCGCATTATATATTATAAGCCAGATATCGACTTCTGGAGGTACCGGTCACTTTGTTGAATTTGCCGGATCGGCTATCGAAAGCCTGACTATGGAAGGCCGCATGACTTTGTGTAACATGAGTATCGAATGTGGTGCCCGCGGTGGAATGATTGCCCCGGACGAAACCACCTTCAATTATGTGAAAGGTCGTAAATATGCACCACAGGGGGCCGACTGGGATAAGGCCCTGGCATACTGGAAAACCTTAAAATCAGACGAAGGCGCTGTTTTCGACACCGAATATACCTTCGATGCCGCCAACATTGAGCCGATGATTACTTACGGAACCAATCCGGGGATGGGTATGGGCGTTTCGCAGACTATTCCGACTGGAGACGGATTGACCGGAACAGATAAAATTTCGTTCGAAAAATCGTTGCAGTACATGGGCTATCGGGGCGGAGAAAAGATGCTGGGCAAACCGGTCGACTATGTTTTTGTCGGAAGTTGCACCAATGGGCGCATCGAAGACTTTCGGGCTTTTGCCAATTTCGTGAAAGGCAGAAAAAAAGCCGATAATGTGACGGCATGGATTGTGCCGGGTTCGAAAGCCGTGGAAAAACAAATTATTGCCGAGGGGTTGGTCGAAATACTGAACGAAGCGGGCTTTGAATTGCGCCAGCCAGGTTGTTCGGCTTGTTTGGCCATGAACGACGACAAGATCCCGGAAGGCAAATACTCGGTATCAACATCGAACCGTAACTTTGAAGGCCGACAGGGCCCGGGAGCACGCACCCTGCTGGCCAGTCCGCTGACTGCCGCCGCTGCTGCTGTAACCGGAAAGATTACTGACCCCAGGGAGTTTTTATAAAAAGCCCCCTGACCCCCAAACGGGGGAATGAGTATCGGAGCAAAATCGTGTAGCGGTGACAATATTGCTGTTTGGGGTTTCACTTGAGATAAATGTGAAAGACAAAAATTGTCCGCGAGCAAATGTTGTGAGCCGCGATATTTTGTTTTCGGCCAGAATTGCGAAGGCAATGATCAAATAAATATCTAACATCGAATAACCAAGACCCCATATCCAAAATCAGATCGAAATCAGGGGATTGCCAAACTCCTCTATTTCGGGGTGGTGGGGTGGGGCTTCTAAATTTTAAGAAAATGGCTTACGATAAGTTTACAAAATTAATATCGCCGGCAGTTCCGCTGCCAATCGAAAATATAGATACCGACCAGATTATTCCGGCGCGCTTCCTGAAAGCGGTCGAACGTAAAGGTTTTGGCGACAACCTGTTTCGCGACTGGCGGTACGACAAAAGCAACCAACCCATTGCCGGTTTTGCGCTGAACAAACCCCAATATTCAGGGAAAATCCTGATTGCCGGTAAAAACTTTGGCAGCGGGTCGAGCCGCGAACATGCTGCGTGGGCTATCTACGACTACGGTTTTCGGGTGGTTGTTTCAAGCTTCTTTGCCGACATTTTTAAAGGGAATGCCCTGAACAATGGGCTGCTGCCTGTGGTTGTTTCTCCGGAGTACCTCGAAAAATTGTTTGCAGCCATCGAAGCCGATCCTCAGACGTTGTTCGAGGTCGATCTTGAAAATCAAAAATTTACACTGACAACAACCGGTGAATCAGTTGGTTTCGAGATCAATCCGTATAAAAAACATTGTTTGCTGAACGGGTTGGATGACATCGATTATCTGATCAGTATCAAAGACGAGATCGAAGCATTCGAAAAAAAATAACAATGACAGGAAGTGTAATTGAGGTAAAAGATCAAATGCTCAGTATAATGGATACAACCCTGAGGGATGGCGAACAAACCTCGGGGGTATCGTTTTCAGAAACTGAGAAATTGAGTGTTGCCCGGATTCTGCTTGAGGATGTAAAGGTTGACCGGATTGAAATTGCTTCGGCACGCGTTTCGGAAGGCGAGCTTAATGCTTGCAAACGGGTGCTGGAATGGGCAAAAGAGAAAGGGCATCTTCAAAAAGTTGAAATCCTGGGGTTTGTTGACGGGACTGTTTCGCTCGACTGGATTAATTCGGTGGGTGGAAAAGTAATGAACCTGCTCTGCAAAGGATCGCTGAAACATGTGACCCAGCAATTGCGCCGGACTCCCGAACAGCACATCGAAGACATTAAGAAATCAATCGATTACGCCCAGAAACTGGGTATTTCGGTGAACGTTTACCTCGAAGACTGGTCGAACGGGATGCGTAATTCGAAAGATTATGTACACTTCATGGTATCTGAACTTCGAAAATTGCCCGTCAACCGGATCATGTTGCCTGATACATTGGGTATCCTCGATCCGGACGAAACTTACGATTTTTGCCGGGAAATGATAGAAACGTACCCCGATGTGAAATTCGATTTCCATGCCCACAACGATTACGATTTGGCGATTGCCAATGTGTTTCATGCTATCAAGGCCGGGATTCGCTGTGTGCACACCACCGTGAACGGTTTGGGAGAACGGGCCGGAAATGCCCCGCTTTCGAGCGTTATTGCCACGATCAAAGATCACTTGAAAATGCAGACCCAGGTAAACGAGAAAATGCTGACCAAGATTTCGCGGCTGGTCGAATCGTTCTCCGGAATCCGTATCCCGACCAACAAACCGCTGATTGGTGAGTTCGTGTTTACCCAATGTGCCGGTATCCATGCCGATGGCGACAGCAAAGACAAACTGTATTACAACGATTTGCTCCCGGAACGTTTTGGGCGGACCCGAACCTACGCGTTGGGCAAAACTTCAGGGAAAGCCAACATTAAAGCCAACCTGGAAGAGTTGGGCATTGAGCTTGACAACAATGCGCTGAAATTGGTGACTGAACGCATCATCGAGCTGGGCGACCGCAAGGAAACGGTAACTACCGAAGATTTGCCCTACATTGTTGCCGATGTGCTGAACCAGGCTGATGCTGAGCCCAAAATCAAGCTGATCAATTATTCGCTGTCGCATGCCATGGGTTTGCATCCTTCGGCTACGGTCAGCATCCGGATCAAAGGGAAGAAATACGAAGCTACTGCGTCAGGAGATGGTCAGTACGATGCTTTTATGAATGCGTTGAAAGCCATTTACAACGAATTTAATAAACCTTTGCCCAAGCTGCTCGATTATACCGTCACAATTCCTCCGGGAGGCCGTACCGATGCGTTGGTCGAAACGGTGATTACCTGGGATTATAAACGTGAGTTTAAAACGCGCGGACTTGACCCGGACCAAACAGCGGCGGCCATCAAGGCGACCATGCGGATGCTGAACCTGATTGAGATGTAGTTTATAACCTCAAATCCCGAACTACGATGAAGCTATTTACACCGAAAGGGACCATGTTTATCCCGAAGAACAAGATTGAAAGACCCAAGAAAAAGAAGAAAAAGAAAACAGGGAAGATCATTTTGTCAGCGTGTTACTGTCCGAATGGCCATAACCTTTTTGATGAGTCTGTTCAATTCAACGAACTGCCGTCAATCAAATTAAAAGTGGTGCGCGGCAGCGATCAGGGTATCTTGGCACTCAGTCCGGTGTTTGGCGATTATTCTCGGGTTACCATTGGTATAAGTCTAAAGAAAGGTGATAAACTCGATATTCGTTGTCCGCATTGCGATACACCTCTGCCAGTTTACTCAACCTGTTATGTGTGCGATTCGCAAATGGTAACGTTGTTCCTGACCCCTGATGCCAATTATGCCCGGTGTTTGGGTATATGTCAGAGGGTTGGCTGTCACAATTCGAAAATGACCGAGAACCAACGCATCCTGACTTCGGTGATGCGGGATAATTCATAAGTTCCATGTCGTTAATTCAGCAAAAATCTACTCCGGAAACTATTCGAAAAAACTTCGACTCTCAGGTTGATCGGTTTTCGAACATTGAAACCGGCCAAACCACTGCCATCGATTCACCTTTGTGCATGGAATTGGTGGCGCGTGCGGCAACCTTGCTAACCCCGAATGCGACCGATGTGATGGACTTGGGGTGCGGCGGTGGTAATTACGCAGTAAAACTTACTTCGTATTTGCCTGATGTAAACTGTACCTTGATCGACCTGAGCGCCAATATGCTGGCTAAGGCCGAAGAACGTGTGCGCAGAAATATCTCTGGAGCAGTTACTGCCGTTCAGGGAGATTTCCGCGAACTTGCGTTTGGCGAAAATCAGTTCGATATCATTACCGCGGGGACTACCTTGCATCATTTGCGCGACGATCAGGAATGGGAAACGGTTTCCCGAAAGGTTTACAAGGCTTTAAAACCCGGGGGCACGTTTTGGATTAACGATATTGTGATTGGCGAAACCGATGAGATCACCCAACTGATGATGGATGGCTGGATCGCTATCTTGCAAAAACAGGTACCTGAAGAAGAGGTGGTCATGTATCTTCAGCGCTATGAGTCGGAAGATACGCCACGAACGTTGTCTTACCAGCTCGACCTGATGAAGCAAGTCGGCTTCAAAGAGACTTTTGTTTTGCACAAACATTTTAATTTTGCTGCCTTTGGCGCAAGAAAATAAGGCCCCTCTCCAAACCTCTCCCCGGAAGGGAGAGGCTGGGTAATGGGAGGTTTGAATCTGTTGCTCGCTGAATTTGGACTTTGCGATGATAAAACTGAATCGTAAAACCCTGAAGGGTTTAGTTTGAATAACCCCGGCAAAACCGGTGGCAAATAAGCTAAAAGATGAATGACCCTGTATGGGCTCAACATTAAAAAGAATAAAAAAACATAGTAATGAAATAGCCATAAGAGCCATCGCTCATACAAACCGAGAATGTATAAATGGCTATTCGCTTCGCGGATTTCGCAAGCTCAATTCCATCTCGTTGAGAAACTAGTTTGAAAAACAGAAATAGATACGAAAATTGCAAGAAACAACTTTGAAAATTTATACAGATGAAACTCAAATTAGCTGTACTTCCCGGCGACGGGATTGGTCCTGAAATCGTTGATCAGGCTCTGAAAGTGGTAAAAGCGGTGGCCGAAAAGTTTAACCACGAACTGGAGTATAAATTCGGATTGACCGGAGCAACCGCCATCGATCAGGTTGGAGAGCCTTATCCGGAAGAAACCCACCAGTTGTGTATGCAGTCCGACGCTGTTTTGTTCGGAGCCATTGGCGACCCGAAATTCGACAATAACCCCAAAGCCAAAGTTCGTCCGGAACAAGGGTTGCTGGCCATGCGCAAAAAGCTGGGCCTGTATGCCAACATTCGCCCGGTTGAGACTTTCGAATCGTTACTGCACAAATCACCGCTTCGCCGCGAACTGGTTGAAGGCGCCAACTTCGTTGCTATCCGCGAGCTGACCGGAGGTATCTATTTTGGGGAAAAGGGCCGGAAAGACGATGGTAACACCGCGTTCGACACCTGTACCTACACCCGCGCCGAAGTAGAGCGCATCCTAAAATTAGGATACGAATTTGCCATGAAGCGCAACAAAAAACTGACGGTGGTCGATAAAGCCAACGTGTTGGAAAGTTCGCGCCTGTGGCGTGAAGTAGCCCAGGAAATGGCGCCAAACTATCCGGATGTAACTACCGAATATATGTTTGTTGACAATGCTGCCATGCAGATCATCCAGTGGCCTAAGAACTTCGATGTGATGGTGACTGAAAACATGTTTGGCGATATCCTGACCGACGAAGCCAGTGTGATCACCGGATCACTTGGTTTGTTGCCGTCGGCTTCAATCGGTATCCACACCTCGGTATTCGAACCGATTCACGGCTCGTACCCGCAGGCTGCCGGTAAAAACATCGCCAACCCGGTTGCAACCATCCTGTCGGCTGCCATGATGTTCGAATATGCTTTCGGACTGATGGAAGAAGGGGCCCTGATCCGCGAAGCTGTTGCTGCCTCGATGGCTGCCGGCGTGGTAACTGTCGACATCGCCGAAGGCAAAGCGCATTCAACCTCCGAAGTGGGCGACTGGATTGCTGCTTACGTTGCTGCGAAATAAGTATTCAATACACCACGATACGAAAGGCTTTCCCGAAACGGAAGGCCTTTTTTGTTTAACGGACGTCGTGATTTCCAATCTTCCTTTACACTTTAAACCACCTTGTCTCCGGCTGTTTCTGTTACTGATCCGATGTCTCGAAGTTATCGGATCAGTTATTCTACACCGGGCCATTTCGTTCGGTGTTAATCAGCTTTTCCACCAATTTGCTTCCACTTGTCTTTTATCTCCGTTTCTCCGTCAAAATAGCCTGCCTGCGACGCCTTATTGAAAATCTCATACGAAGGGGCCAGTAATATTTTATCCGAATCGGGATACTCGGCAATGTCGTATCCTAGGTAAGTCCGGATGTCGAGGTATGTGCAAGCCTCGGTTGTGTGATTGTAAAGCTGGTGGGCTCCTGTTTCTCCTTTTTCAAAGAATATCAGGTCTCCGCTGGTTACAATTTCCAGTCCATTGGGCGTTCGCAATGTGGCCGAGCCTGAAATAATCATAAAAAGTTCCTCGGCATACCGGTGAAAATGGTATGGTGCAGAATACTGGCCGGGATTCAGTTGTCGTAAATCAAAATTCAGGTTTTCCGGATTGATCCCTTTTTTGATTCTTGACATATCGGTGAAAACCCGGTAGTTGTCGATCTTGTTCGGACTTTCCTGAAATTCGCGCTGGGCGGGTTTTAAAATTGTTGCCATGTTTTTTCTGTTTTTTATTTATCAGAAAACGTTTAAATGATTGTATCGGTTTGTTATGTGATGCAGCTAATTTGCGGCAGGCATTATAAATGTGCGCCAGCGAAGGGATGTTTTTTCATCACAGCTTCCCATTGCACCCTATCCGGGGCCCCCGGTGGGTATCCTGCGAATTAGACGGGGGCCTTTGTTTTGAGTGCCGGGTTAGCGACCGGCAGACAACCCTTTTGCCCAGATTTTGTATATTTTTAATACCAGCCCAGCCATTGCAAAACAGCCACGGCAATTACGGTCGTGACGGCAGCCACCCCGATAGCCAGGCTGCTCATGGCCCCTTCGGTTTCGCCCATTTCGATAGCTTTGGTTGTTCCCAGTGCGTGCGAGGCTGTTCCCAGTCCAATTCCTTTGGCAACCGGGTGAACAATCCGGAATAATTTATACAGAAACGGAGCGACTGAAGCCCCGACAATTCCGGTGATGATGATCGAAACGACCGTGATCCCTTCGACGGCGCCCAGCGTGTTGCTGATGCCAATGCCAATCGGGGTCGTTACTGAGTGCCCCAGCAACGACCGTTCGAGCAATTTATTCAGCCCCAGCAGGCGGCACAATACGACAACCGACCCGATGGCCGAAACCACGCCGGCGACAATTCCGCCCAAGATCGAGTATTTGTGTTTTATCAGCAACTTGCGCTGGCGATATAAAGGAAGGGCTAAAACGACAGTGACAGGCCCCAGGAAGGCATGGATCACACTTCCGCCTTTCATGTAGTTTTCGAACGGGATTCCGGAGAACGTAAGCAAAATGACAATGGTCGCAATGGCGAGCAACAGCGGGTTGATCCAATTGTTACGCATGCGTTGGCGCAGGTACATGCCCCCGTAAAAAACGGCAACCGAAAGTAAAATGCCGAAAAGATGGTTATCGGTTAGTTTTTCCATTGTTTTTTTCGTCTGATTTAATCAAGAATTGAGTGGCCAGGCTGGTAAAGATCATGACCAGCAACGTTGACAGCACAATAACTGCAACTGCTTCAAAAAAGCTGCCTTTCAGGAACTGATACGAAACCATGATGCCAACCCCCGCCGGAATAAAGAAAAAAGCCATGTGGTTGAGCAGGAAATCGGCTGTTTCTGCAATTTGTTCCTGTTTCAGGATGCCTGTAAATAAAAAGATGAGCAGCAACAGCATGCCGGTAATGCTGCCCGGTAACGGCAGCGAAAATCCTTTGCTCAGCAGTTCGCCGGCAAAGTTGATGGACAGGATTATCAGTAATTGTTTAAATATCTTCATGTGAATAAATATTCAAAGCAGGTTCGTAAAATTTTTGTAACAGTTTTTTCTTTTCAATCAAATTAGCACCGACATGGAATAGCCATTTGTACATTTTCGATTGGTGTGAACGTTGGTGTACATGGCGATTTTATGGTTCATTCTAATTGTGTCCTGACTGATACATGCCGAATGCGTTCCTTTTTTCGGCACAAAGTTACCTGAAAGTAGTTGGAATGGCCGGATGATGAGTTTGTGCCCCGGAAAACTTAACGTTCACTTTGCGTTTAGCCAGTTTAACATTTAGTGTTTGGAATACAGCTTAATCGAAGAAAAAAAGTGGCAACAGTTTGTCATTCCTGATCACTGGAGTGGCGAAAGCTAAGAATGACCACAAATGACAATAAATAACCACCGAAATCCCTGATTAGGAAGGCAATCGAATGTTAAATGTAAATACTTACTTTCCAAACCGCTTTCCCCATAAGTTTTTCAAGCGTTCCAGGATTTTAAGCTCGGCGGGATTATTTTGAGGTTTGTACAACCGCTGGTTTTTTATTTTTTCAGGCAGGAAGTCTTGTTCCACAAAGTTATTTTCATACGAATGGGCGTATTTGTAGTCTTTCCCGTAGCCGAGTTGTTTCATCAACTTCGTTGGCGCATTTCGGATATGGAGCGGAACAGGCAAATCGCCGGTCTGTTTTACCAAGGCCAGCGCTTCGTCAATCGCTTCATAGGCCGAGTTACTTTTGGGTGAAGTTGCCAGGTAGATAGCACATTCCGACAAAATGATGCGGGCTTCGGGATAACCGATTTTATGAACGGCATCGAAGGTTGACTGGGCCAGTAAAAGTGCATTGGGATTGGCCAGCCCGATATCTTCAGCGGCCAGGATAAGCATGCGGCGGGCAATGAATTTTACATCTTCGCCTCCCTCTATCATGCGGGCCAGCCAGTAAACGGCGGCGTCGGGGTCGCTTCCGCGCATGCTTTTAATAAAAGCCGAAATGATGTCGTAGTGCATTTCTCCGTTCTTGTCGTAAAAAGCCATGCTGTTTTGCAACCGGTTGGTTACTTTTTCATTGGTGATTACCACCGGGTCGGTTTCTTCGGCATTGACAACTAATTCCAGCACATTCAGCAACTTTCGGGCGTCGCCTCCGGAGAAACGCAGCAATGCTTCGTGTTCCTGAATGTCGATCTGTCGGTTTTTCAGTGTATGGTCTTTGGTCAGGGCCAGGTCCAATATGTGTAGCAAATCGTCTTTCTCGAGCGATTTCAGGACATACACCTGACAACGCGACAATAATGGCGAGATAACCTCGAACGACGGGTTTTCGGTGGTGGCTCCAATCAGCGTGACAATTCCCTGCTCGACAGCCCCAAGCAGCGAATCCTGCTGGGCCTTGCTGAAACGGTGAATTTCGTCGATAAACAGGATCGGGTTCGGTTGATTGAAAAACTGTACTTTCTGTGCCTTGTCGATGGCCTCGCGAACATCTTTTACCCCCGAAGTTACTGCGCTGAGCGTGTAAAACGGGCGCTGCAGCGTGTTGGCAATGATCTTTGCCAGCGTTGTTTTACCCACTCCGGGAGGTCCCCACAGGATGATGGACGAGATATTCCCGGATTCGATCATTTTGCGCAAAACAGCCCCCTGGCCAACCAAATGTTGCTGGCCGATGTAATCGTCTAATGTCCGGGGCCGAAGCCGTTCTGCCAAAGGCTGGTTACTACTCATGTGTGTCAACTGTTCGTTTTCGAGTTGTTATTGAATAGTTGTTTGTTTTTCCTGAAATCGCAGCATTGTCATTCATCGTTGTTAGAAAACTGTTCAAATTTTATTTGTTCCCAATACTCAACCCGGTCGGATCTTCGATGCGCCGCCCCCTCTTTGAGAGGGGGAAAGACCGGTTTACCGGACTTGAGGTGAGTGAAAAATGATAAAATTGAGTTTAAATTTTTTCGATGAGCTAATTTTAAACAGTTTTTTCTATTCTCACTACTCGCTCGCTACTAATTACAATACCGCTTGATGATGTTGTAGGCATCCTGGACACCCAATTCGCCGGCTTTACTCAGATCGACTGCGCCGCCTTCGATATCATCCAGATAAATTTTGGTCAGCCCTCGGTTAAAATAGGCTTCGGCAAAATCCGGAGTAAACTCGATGGCCCGGTTCAGATCTTCAATCGCGCCTTTATAATCTTTTTGTTTGGTTTTTATGATGGCCCGGTTAAAGTATGCAAACGAAAATTTGGGGTCGAGATAAATGCAGATATCCAAATCTTCGAGTATCTGAGTATAATCTTGAACAGGCATTTTGGGCGTGGTTGCCGGTTGTGCTGTTTTTTGTCCAAGCATGATAACCAGATTGTTGTTACCTTGTTCAAGTTGCTCGATGATCGAGGTCATTTCGATGCGGCAGTTGGCCCGGGTGAAGTAAGCCAGCATGTTTTTCTCATTAAGCTTAATGGCTTGGTTCAAATCGGCGATTGCGTTGTTGTATTCTTTCGATGAATGATAGAAAATGGCCCGGCTCAGGTAATTATTACTTTCCTGACTGTTTTTCTTCAGCTTTTCGTTGAAATACAGAATGTAGTTTTTGTCGCTTTCTTCCGAATGGTTCCCTGGCCGGTTTGTAATGGTGATCGTGGGTTCGTAATTGTTAAAGTTGTTGATGGCTTCGAGTGCAAAATTGTAATACTGCATACCAAAGTATTCGTTCGACTGGCGGTTTACGGCCGAGAGCCTGAATATGGGCTGCAAATCGATGTTCACATTTTTATTCTGGATACGGCCATCGGTTACTTCTTTTTGTTCCTCCTGTTCAGGCAGGTTGCGCGAATCGGCCAATGCCAGTCGGAACCGACGGCGGTCACGTTCTTCTTTCGTTTCCTGTTTGGGCGCCGCTTTTGTACCTTGCTGTTGTGCCTGATCCTGATCCTGATCCTGTGCCTGTCCCTGAGCCTGTCCTTGCTGATTCACCTGGTTTTGCGACTGGTTCTGTTTTTGTTTGGCTTGGGCCAGGGCACTTGAATCAACATTTCGGGGATCGAAGGCAAACTTTGGATCGAGTTTGGCGGCCATGGCATAATCTTGTTCAAATCCGGCGTATTTCAGTATTTCTTTGGCAATGCCGCGGTTCATGTAGGTGTTCGCCATGGTCGGATCTAAATACAATGCCATGTCGTAATCCATGATGGCTCCTTTGTAATCTTCCAGTTTCTGCTTTACGATACCACGGTTGGCGAAAGCATAGGCATTGTGGGCATCGAAACGGATACACTGGTCGAAATCGCGCAAGGCCGAGGCGTAGTCGTTCAGTTCGAACCGGGCTAACCCGCGCAGCAGGTAAGCGTTGGCAAACTGCGGGCGGATAATGATCACCTGGTTCAGGTCGCGGATGGCCCCCCGGATGTCGTTTTTCATGATTTTGGCATTGCTGCGGTTCAGGTAACTGTTGGTAAACTTGGGGTTAAATTCAATGGCTTTATCGAAATCGGCAATGGCCCCGTCCAGATCTTTCATCGACATTTTGGCGATTCCCCGGTTGTTGTAGGTGTATTCGTTATTGGGCGAAAGTTCGATGGAACGGTTGTAATCGGCAATTGCTTTCTCATACTCCTGGATCTGGAGATATGCCAGGCCGCGGTGCATGTATGCATCCGGATAAAATGGTTTTATTTCGAGCGCCTTGTTGTAATCCTGAATGGCGCCACGGTAATCTTCGAGCTGGTGCTTGGCCACTCCCCGGAAATAATATGGTTCCGGAAGGTTTGGCCTGAATTTGATGACAATGTTGAAGTTCTCAATCGCCCCAACGTAATTCCCGATTTGGATGCGGGTTTCCCCGACACGGATGTATTGGTCGATGTTTAACTGGCTGAAAGCCAAGTGTGATGTAAGTATCAGGAGAATTATTATTTGTATCTTCATGGAAGTATCTACACGTTAATTTTGTAAGAATATCCGGTTTATTTGTGACGGCGCAAGTTAGTAAAGCCAAAAGTAATATTTTAGCCGGAAGATGCCGGTGTCAGGACTTTTTATTTAATTTTTGAATATTTAACAATCACGCACATGGGAAATACTTGCAACTGGGCGACCAACCACGAGTTAATGACGGTTTACCACGACGAAGAGTGGGGTGTGCCGTTACACGACGAGCAAAAGCTGTTTGAGTTTTTGGTGTTGGAAGGTATGCAGGCCGGCTTGAGCTGGCTTACGATTCTGCGTAAGCGCGAGGCATTCCGGGAAGCTTTTGATCAGTTCGATTACCGGAAAGTAGCCAATTATGACGAGAAAAAAATTCAGGAGTTGCTGGCCAATCCGGATGTCATCCGGAACCAGGCAAAGATCCGGGCGACGGTCAATAATGCCCAACGGTTTATGGAGGTGCAAAAAGAGTTTGGTTCGTTCGACCGGTACATCTGGTCGTTTGTTGGCTATAAACCGGTTGTGAATCAGTTTACCTCGCTCGATCAACTGCCGGCGCGTACCGAATTGTCGGATAAAATCAGCGCAGACCTGAAAAAGCGCGGCTTTAAATTTGTGGGCTCAACCATTATATATGCGCATATGCAGGCCACCGGCATGGTCAACGATCATTTAGTGAGTTGTGACCGTCATCAGGAAGTGCAAGGCTGAGATGGTTTTTTGAAGATATGCTCCGGATATTCAATATCTGCCAAAAATAAACCATGGGCCGGGACTGAAACGCCGGCAGCTCCGCGGTCTTTGTTTTCAATGATTTTCCTGACCCCGGCGATATCAATTTTGTGCAGTCCAACTTCGAGCAATGTGCCAACAATGGCACGGACCATGTTGCGCAGGAAGCGGTCGGCTTTGATGGTAAAAACCAATTCGTGCCCCGATTGCTTCCATTCGGCCTGGTAAATTCGGCAGTTGTTGGTTTTTACATCGGTGTGCAGTTTGCTGAAGCTCGTAAAATCGATATAGTCGAACAAAACTTGGCATGCCTGGTTCATTAGTTCAACATCGAACTGCCGGTTCATGAAAACCGAAATTTCGTGTTTAAAAGGGTCTTTCCGGAGGTTAATAAAATAATGGTAAGTTCGCGAAATAGCGCTAAACCGGGCGTGTGCTTCGGGCGCGACTTTACTGATGCTGAAAATAATGATGTCGCTTCCTAAAAAACCATTTAGTTTTCGAAGAAATTCCGGGCGGTCGAGTTCTTCGTTTTCGGCGTCGAAATGGGCCACAAAATAGCTGGCATGTACGCCACTGTCGGTCCGTCCGGCACCGGTAAGCTGGATGTGTTCGCGCGATAGCAGCGAAAGGGCTTTTTCAAGGTCTTCCTGAACAGTAATTCCGTTGGGTTGGACCTGCCATCCGCAGTAGCGGGTTCCGTTATAGGCTAATTCTGTAAAATATCGTTGTGGCACGTTTTTTTAATTTTTTCGACAAAAATAGAAACCCTTCGGCTAAATCGGGTAATTGCTGGCTGATTTTATTATTTTTACTGCCCTTTCGCGAGGAACAGCTTAACAAAAATTAACTAAAATTTACCCTTTTTCAAATGGTGATCGGTTAATTTCGTGGTTCGAAAAAAATTGGAGATAAATCTGTTAAAAATCTTATTTCATAAATCATATGAATCAATCAATCGATATCCGTGAATTGAACGAACGTATTCAAAAAGAAAGTTCATTCGTCGACATGATTAACATGGAGATGAACAAGGTCATTGTGGGCCAGAAACATTTAGTTGAGAGTTTGATGATTGGGGTATTATCTGGCGGGCATATCCTGCTCGAAGGGGTTCCCGGTTTGGCAAAGACATTGGCAATTAGTACGCTGTCGAATACCATTGATGCGAAGTTCGCCCGTATCCAGTTTACGCCCGACCTGCTTCCGGCCGACCTGTTGGGTACGATGATTTATAGTCAGAAGAAAGAAGAATTTGTAGTAAAAAAAGGGCCGATCTTTACCAATTTTGTATTGGCCGACGAGATTAACCGTGCGCCCGCCAAAGTACAATCAGCCTTACTCGAGGCCATGCAGGAACGGCAAATCACCATTGGCGACCACACCTTTAAGCTTGAAGAACCTTTCCTGGTAATGGCGACCCAGAACCCGATTGAGCAGGAAGGAACTTATCCGCTCCCGGAAGCGCAGGTCGACCGTTTTATGTTGAAGGTGGTTATTAAATATCCGCAAAAAGAAGAAGAACGACTGATCATCCAGCAAAACCTGATGAAACAGTTCCCTCAGGCTTCAACGATACTGAAACCAGCCGACATATTGAAAGCCCGCGAAGTGGTGAAAGATGTATACATGGACGAAAAAATACAGAAATACATTGTCGACATTGTGTTTGCAACACGCGACCCCAAAGCTTATAAGTTAGACAAATATGCCGATATGATTTCGTACGGTGGTTCGCCCCGTGCATCGATCAGCCTGGCACAGGCTTCAAAAGCGTATGCGTTTATTAAACGCCGTGGTTACGTGATCCCGGAAGATGTCCGCGCCGTTTGTCACGACGTGATGCGCCACCGAATCGGCTTGAGCTACGAAGCCGAGGCCAACAATGTAACTTCGGAAGAAATTATTACTGAAATACTGAATGTGGTTGAAGTTCCGTAGCGGACAGAAGTCATTCATAGCCATTAATTGTCATTTGTTTCACACATTTATGGCTGTTATGTTGAGGTTGAAAACCTGAGACCTGGAATTTGGAACTTTAAACTGATTTAGTTTTGGAAACAAGTGAACTATTAAAACGGGTACGGAAAATCGAGATCAAAACACGCGGGTTGAGCCGGAATATTTTTGCCGGCGAGTACCACAGCGCCTTTAAAGGCCGGGGGATGGCCTTTAGTGAAGTGCGCGAATACCAGTTTGGCGACGACATCCGGAACATCGACTGGAATGTAACGGCCCGGTATAACAAGCCGTATGTGAAGATCTTCGAAGAAGAACGCGAGTTGACCGTGATGCTGATGATCGATGTCAGTGGTTCGCGCGAATTCGGGTCGTTCGATAAACTAAAGAAGAACATCATTACCGAAATTTCGGCTATTCTGGCCTTTTCGGCCATTCAGAACAACGATAAAATCGGGGTCATTTTCTTTTCGAACAAAATTGAAAAGTTTATACCACCGAAAAAAGGGCGCAGCCACATCCTGCGTATCATCCGCGAGCTGATCGAGTTTCAGCCCGAAGAACGTGGAACGAATATTTCAGGGGCAATCCGGTATCTGACCAATGCGATTAAAAAGCGTTGCACCGTATTTGTGATTTCCGACTTCATTCAGGAAGAAAAGGATTTTGAAAATGCACTTTCGATTGCCAACAACAAGCACGATGTGGTAGCCCTGCGCATTTACGATGTTCGTGAAACGGAGCTCCCGCCGATTGGTATGATCAAGCTGAAAGATGCAGAAACAGGCCAGTACGTGTGGGTCGACAGCTCGGACCGGAATGTGCGCGAAACATACGGACAATGGTGGAAAGACCTGTCGAAACGGCTCGATACCAATTTCAAGAAAAGTGGGGTCGATTATGCAAATATCAACACCAGCGAAGACTATGTCCGTTCGCTGATGAACTTGTTTGAAAAACGAGTCTAAATTTAATTAGTGATGAAGCTGAATGTTTTACTCATAGTAGCTTTGATCGTCACGGGGGGACTTTCGGGGCAGGTGGCAGCCCAACAAATTAAGGCAACAGCCAGCATCGATACATCCCATATCCTGATTGGTGACCAGATAAAACTGCGGCTTGAATTGGACAAGCCTAAAGGGATTGAGGTTGATTTTCCAATGGTTTCCGATTCAGTGACTTCAAAAATCGAGGTTGTCCAACGCGGAAAAATCGATACTTTCCAACTCGACGATAAAAACCGGATCAAGTTGATCCAGCAGTCTGTGATCACATCGTTCGATACCGGGATGTACCAGATCCCGCCGTTTTATTTCCGTCTGAAAAACGGACAACTGACCGACTCGATCCCGACGCAGGCGCTGTCGTTGCAGGTACATGGAATGAAGATTGATACCCAAAAAGGACCAACCGATATTAAAGTCCCCTACGAAGCTCCGATAACATTGAAGGAGATAATCCCATATATTTTGGGAATTATCCTGATCGGGGCGCTCATTTTCTTCGGGTTTTATTATTTCCAGAGAAAACGCCGGAACGAACCCTTGTTTGGCCGTCAGGAAAAAACCAAGGAACCACCTCATGTGATAGCTTTGCGCGAGCTCGACCGGGTGCGGGGGCAAAAACTTTGGCAGCAGGAAAAAATCAAACAATACTACAGCGAGATCTCGGATATTCTCCGGAATTACATTCAGGAACGGTTTGATATTTCAGCTTTGGAGCAGACTTCGGCCGAGACGTTGGCGGTCTTTAAAAAGCATCGGGATCTGGCCGATGAAAAATCGGTCGATCAGCTGCAGCAAATTCTTAGCCTGGCCGACTTGGTGAAGTTTGCCAAGTATGAACCACAACCCGAGGATAACAATATGACTCTTCTGAATGCTTATTTTTTTGTAAATCAGACCAAGAAAGAAGAAATAAAAGCGCCTGAAAAACCGGTCGAAGAGCAGGAGGGTACTGAAGTTGAGATAAAATAAACGAAAAAAAAATGAACGGAATAAGTTTTAAAAATCCGGAATTCTTCTGGTTGCTACTGGTAATGGTCCCCATGATTGTCTGGTATGTGCTTCGCCAGGGTAAGAATGGCGCCAGTATCCAGTTCTCCAGTGTTGGCGGATTTCTGAAAATACCGAAGAGCTGGAAATACTACTTCAGGCATGTTGTTTTTTTGCTTCAGCTGCTCTGTATTGCGTTACTGGTTGTTGCCCTGGCCCGTCCGCAGTCGTCGAACAGCTGGCAAAATCAGACAACCGAAGGAATTGATATTGTGATTGCCGTCGATATTTCCAGTTCGATGTTGGCCCGCGATTTTCAGCCCGACCGGCTGGAAGCCGCCAAAGAAGTAGCTACCCAGTTTATTACCGGGCGCCCCAACGACCGTATTGGGTTGGTGGTTTTCTCCGGAGAAAGTTTTACCCAATGCCCGTTGACAACCGATCATGCTGTACTGATCAATTTATTTAAAGGCATTGAGAGTGGTATGCTCGAAGATGGAACGGCTATTGGCAACGGGCTGGCAACGTCTATCTCGCGCCTGAAAGACAGTAAGGCCCAAAGCCGCGTGGTCATTTTGCTGACCGACGGCGAAAACAATCGTGGCGAGATTGCCCCGGCAACGGCTGCTGAAATGGCAAAGACATTCGGAATCCGGGTTTATACCATCGGGGTTGGCACCATTGGTATGGCCCCATACCCGATGCAAACGCCCTTTGGGGTTCAGATCCGGGATGTGGAAGTGAAAATTGATGAACAGCTCCTGCAACGGATTGCCGACACAACCGGAGGTAAGTATTTCAGGGCTACCAACAACGACAAACTGGTTGAGATTTATAAAGAAATCGACCAGATGGAGAAATCGAAAATAGAAGTTAAACAATACAGTAAAAAAGAGGAAGAGTTTATGAAATACGCTTCGGCTGCCGGCATTTTGCTGATCATCGGGCTTTTCCTGAAAACCACTGTATTCAGAAATATTCCATAAAACCGAAAAAATGGAAATGTTCAGATTTGCACAACCGGAATACTTGTATGGACTGATCATCATTCCGGTCCTGATCATCTTTTTCTGGTATTCGAGGATACAACGCAAAAAAGCCATGGCTCGTTTTGCGCAGAAAGAAACATTGGATTTTTTGACGCCCAATGCCAGTAACTCGCGGCCAGTGCTGAAGTTTATTGTTCTTCAGTTTGCCTTGGCTGCTATTGTGGTGGCAGTTGCCCGTCCGCAGTTTGGTTCGAAGCTGAAAACTGTAAAGCGGGAAGGGGTTGAGCTGATTATTGCACTCGACGTTTCGAACAGTATGATGGCCGAAGATATTCAGCCCAATCGTCTGGAGCGGGCCAAACGGGCCATTTCACAATTGGTCGACAAACTGGATGAAGACCGCATCGGACTGGTTGTTTTTGCCGGCGACGCTTACACACAATTGCCGATTACCAGCGATTATGTATCGGCCAAGTTGTTTCTGAATGCCATTAGCCCCGAGGTCGTTCCAACCCAGGGGACAGCTATTGGTGCAGCCATCAATCTGGCAGCCAACTCATTTAGCCCCCAGTTCACGGGCAATAAAGCGATTATTGTGATTACCGATGGTGAGAACCATGAAGACGATGCAGTTGGCGCTGCTGCCGCTGCTGCTCAAAACGGAATCATTGTCCATACCATCGGGATGGGATTGCCCCAGGGAGGCCCGATTCCGGTAATTCGCAACGGTCAAAAAGATTTCCGGAGAGACAAAGACGGAACGGTAGTGGTAACCAAATTGGATGAATCGATGCTTCAGGAAATTGCGGCTGCAGGCAAAGGGGTGTATGTGCGGGCCAACAATGCGCAAGTGGGGCTGAACAACCTGTTTGGCGAAATCAATAAAATGGAAAAATCGGAAATGGAATCACAGGTCTATGAAGATTACGAAGACCAGTTTCAGTATTTTGTTGCAATGGGCTTATTCCTGATCCTTTTCGATTTTGTGATTTTGGAGAGAAAGAATAAGTATTTGAAAAACTTCAGATTGTTTGGAGAAAGTAAACCAACGTTATGAGAAAATCAGTTATTGCAATTATAATTTTACTGACTGGGGTAATTTCGGCACAGGCTCAAAACGAACGGAAATTTGTCCGCGAGGGGAATGACTATTTTAAGCAAGCATTGAAAGACACCAGTAAGCTGGATACGGTTCTGTTTAACAAGGCCGAGATGGCTTACCGGAAAGCACTTGACAAAAAACCGGATGAAGTAAAATGGGATTTTAACCTGACAGATGCCCTTTACAAACAAATGAAGTTCGCAGAGTCGGCTGCCAAATTCAAGGAAATTGCTGATAAAACGCCGGATAAGGTTGAAAAAAGCCGGGCTTTGCACAACATGGGCAATTCGCTCCTGATGCAGAAAAAAATTGATGAAAGCATTGCTGCATACAAGGAAGCTCTTCGGAATAACCCGAACGATCTGGATACAAAATACAACTTGCTGTATGCCCAAAAACTAAAAGAGCAACAGAAAAACCAGGATAAAAACAAAGACCAAAACAAAGACCAAAACAAAGATCAAAACAAAGATCAAAACAAAGATCAAAACAAGAATAAAGACCAGAATAAGGATCAACAAAACAAAGACCAGAACAAGGATCAGCAAAATAAAGACCAGAACCAAAATAATAAAGATCAGAACAAGGATCAGCAGAGCCAGCAGCCACAACCTCAGCAGGGAAAAATATCGAAGGAGAATGCCGAACGGATGTTGCAGGCCCTGGAAAACAATGAGAAAAAAATTCAGGATAAAGTAAAAAAAGAACAAGCACAGAAAGTTCAGTCGAAGAAGATTGAAAAAGATTGGTAGGATATGCCTGAAATGGAAACGCTGGAAGCAGAAACTCAATTATTGTTATTTTTGAACCGTTTTTTGAAATAAAAAACCGGAAAAACCATGATCAAAAAATTATCTGTCTTATTGATATTTACAATGGTGAGCCTGGCTTCGATGGCCGATGCCATTCGGTTTACCATGGAAGCTCCGAATGTTGTCAATGTCGGGGAGCAGTTCCGACTGAGCTTTACGGTGAACGACGCCGGAACGGATTTGCAGTTGCCCGACTTGTCGAACTTTGAAATCCTGATGGGCCCGTCGACTTCACAGAGTTCAAGTTTTCAGATGATTAATGGCAAGACAACACAATCGGTCTCGTTTTCCTACATTTTTATTCTGCGGGCCAGGTCGGAAGGGAAATTCACAATCCGCCCGGCATCGATCAAAGTGAACGGGAAAATTTACGAGTCGAACTCGCTCGATATTCAGGTGGTAAAAGGGCAGAAGCCAGCCGCTTCGCAGTCGTCGGGAACCCAGCAGAGCGGAGGGCAGGACAGTAGTGCCGATCTTCCGACCGGGGAAATCAGCAAAGATAATTTATTTGTGAAGGTGAGCCTCGACCGGACCAGCGTGGCTAAAGGACAACAGGTTATTGCAACGGTGAAGTTGTATGTGAGTCCGTCGGTGCCTTTGGTCGGGTTCGACGATGTGAAAATTCCGTCGTACGAAGGGTTCTGGACAAAAGATATTGAAGTTCCGACCCAGGTAAACTTTACCCGCGAAGCCTATAACAATAAGATTTACCAGGTTGGTTTACTGAAAAAGACGATTTTGTTTCCGCAGCAAAAAGGCAGTATAAAAATAGACCCGTTTGAGATCACTTGCGTAATCCGCCAGCGCGTGCGCCGTCAGCAAAGTTTCTTCGATGATTTCTTCGATAGTTATCGCGAAGTGAAAGCCAAGGTAACCAGCGACCCGGTTTATGTGAGTGTCAAAGACCTTCCGTCAGCTCCGGCCAATTTTTCGGGTGGCGTCGGTAATTTTACCATGACTGCCGGAGTGGATAAAACAACAGTCAAGGCCAATGAGGCTGTCACCCTGAAAATTAATGTGACCGGCAGCGGGAACCTTTCTTTGCTTCAGGCGCCCAAAATAGAAGCACCTGCCGATTTTGAGGCGTATGATCCGAAGACAACTGAAAATACCCGCGCAACCGATGCCGGGCTGAGTGGATCGGTGAGCTTCGAATATCTGTTTATCCCGCGTTATCAGGGCGATTATACCATTCCGTCGGCCGAATTTGTTTATTACGATCCGTCGTCGTCGCAGTATGTGACCCGCTCAACCGGCGATTTCAAGATCCATGTTGAAAAAGGTGATGCGAGCCAGAATGCAACGGTCGTGAGCTCGATGTCGAAACAAGACGTGCGTTACCTGGGGAAAGACATCCGCTTTATCAAGCAAAACAAAAAACCGTTGAAACCCGTTGGACATACATTCTTCGGAACGTTTGAATTCTACTTGCTCTACATTGCAGGGTTGCTGGTTTTCGGGGTAGTGTATTACCTGAACCGCAAAAAAGCAATCGAAAATGCGAACATGGCCTTGTCGCGTAACCGCAAAGCAAATAAAATGGCACAACGCCGCTTAAAAGAAGCCGCTGTTTTCTTGAAAGTAAACAAGGGTGAAGAGTTCTATGAAGCGGTCATCAAAGCGTTATGGGGGTATTTGAGCGATAAACTAATTATTCCGGTTGCCGACCTGAGCCGTGAATCAGCCGCAGCCGCCATGCAGAAAAGATCGGTCGACCAGGCCGTGATTGACGAATTCCAGCAGCTGATTGACGATTGCGAGTTTGCCCGCTATGCCCCGGCTGCCTTTTCCGGGACCATGAACGATGTTTATGACCGTTCGGCTTCGATTATGGGAAAATTGGAAAAACAGATTAAGTGAGATTTGTATAATCAACAAGAAGAAAGAATTATGAGATAGCCATGATTTGTAAACATCAACCGGAAATGTGAATAACGGTTTAATCATGGCGATTCACTGTCTGAAAACAGGCATACGACAAAAAAACACAAATTATTCACCTATGAAACGTTTATTTATTATTCTCAGCATATTGGTTTTTTCCGCATCGGTACAGGCACAAAGCGAGCTTCTGGAAAAAGCAAATCAGCTGTTTGCCGATCAAAAGTACAACGAAGCGATCGAGGCTTACCAGCAGATACTGGGAACCGGTAAGGCTTCCGAAGAAGTTTACTACAACCTGGGTAATGCGTATTACAAAACCAATCAGTTTACCCAAGCCATTCTTAATTACGAACGGGCAAAACTTCTGGCCCCCAACGATGAAGATATTGCCTTTAACCTGGCTTTGGCCAATCAGCACGTGGTTGATGCTATCGACGAGTTGCCTCAGGTATTTTTTGTACGCTGGTGGCACAGTTTGCTTAATTTACACGATGCCGATGGTTGGGGTGCCTTTAGTGTTGTCTCCTTTTTTATATTCCTGATATTGCTTGGCTTGTTTGTATTCAGTAGTGCCAGCAACCTGAAAAAACTCTCATTTTGGGCCGGAACTTTTGTGCTTTTGTTTTCGGTTTTAACGTTTATCTTTGCGTCGAAACAAAAAGCGAGGATTACCGGGCACGACTATGCCATCGTAACTCAGGCCAGTGTAACCGTAAAAAGTTCGCCTTCGGAGACCGGAACTGATCTGTTTTTGATCCATGAAGGATTGAAGGTCCAGGTTACCGATAAACTGGGCGAATGGAGCGAAATTCGGTTAGCCGACGGGAATCGCGGATGGTTGTTAACCACGGCAATTGAAAAAATCTGAGTAAAAAAACGAACCTGACTACTAACTATTTCTAAAAAAGTTTGTTATCAATGGGGTAACAAATAAATCTGGTTCTCAGACATGACTGTTTATTGGTCATTGAAATAGTTTTTGAATCTATATTTTAAATATTTCATTATGGCTTATAATTTATTGAAAGGCAAACGCGGAATCATCTTTGGAGCGCTCAATGCCGATTCTATTGCATGGAAAGTTGCAGAACGGGCTTACGAAGAAGGCGCTACGTTTACCCTGACCAATACCTCCGTTGCCCTGCGTATGGGCGATACTGCCAAACTGGCGGAAAAATGTAATGCTGTTTTAATTGAAGCCGATGCAACCAGCGTGGAAGATCTTGAAAACCTGTTCGACAAATCGATGGAAGCGCTGGGCGGAAAAATCGACTTTGTACTGCATTCAATTGGTATGTCGCCCAACGTACGAAAAGGGCGTCACTACAGTGACTTGGATTATAACTATCTTGAAAAAACATTGGACATTTCAGCTATTTCGTTCCATAAAGTGTTGCAGGTAGCCCGAAAAAAAGATGCAATCAACGAGTGGGGGTCGGTTGTTGCCCTGTCGTATGTAGCGGCACAGCGCACGTTCTATGGTTATAACGATATGGCCGACGCCAAAGCACTGCTGGAATCAATTGCCCGCAGTTTCGGTTACATTTATGGGCGCGAACGTAATGTCCGCATCAACACCATCTCGCAGTCGCCAACCTATACAACTGCCGGTAGCGGTGTAAAAGGCATGGATAAACTAATGGATTTCTCTGAACGTATGTCGCCTCTGGGTAATGCAACAGGCGACGAATGTGCCGATTACTGTATTACTCTGTTTTCAGACCTTACCAGGAAAGTTACCATGCAGAACCTCTTCCACGACGGAGGTTTCTCTTCAATGGGCATGAGCCTGCGTGCGTTGCAGCAATACGAAAAAGGATTGGGCTGCGAGTGCGAATGTGGGGGCGATCCCGATCACCAATACGACTAATCGATGGTTCCAATATTTATCAGAAAGAGGGTGTCTCAAAAGTTCGAGACACCCTCTTTTCATTAGTAACCTACCGAAAAGTTTTTCGAATATTCAATTCGCAGAAGCTTTAAAAAACATTTGAAACAGCCTCTTTTTATGCGCCGGCAGGGGCGGATAACTATAGGATGGAATAGCCATAAAAGCTGAAGCTCATACCATCCGAAAAATGAACAAATGGCTATTCCATAAGTACCTGCCAAAGTTCAATAGGGAAAAGATAATTTATACGAATGAAATAGCCATAAAAGCTGAAGCTTATACCAACCGGGAATGTATAAATGGCTATTCCATCTCGTTGAAAAACTAGTTTGAAAAACAGAAATAGATATGAAAATTGCAAGAAACAACTTTGAAAATTTATACAGATGAAAGTTCCGAACACGCTTGGTCGTAGTAACTGTTAGCCAACGAAGCAACGGTGCCGTGGGCCACTGTGTGAAGGAAGCTGGCTGCAAAACCTTGGCCTGATCAACAGGGGAAAAGAAATCTTACATGTCGGAAAGAAGGATGAAAAAGAAAAAGGACACTACTTTGTAGCATCCCTTTTTGTGATCCCATCGGGACTCGAACCCAAATCGTCAGAACCGGAATCTGAAATTCTATCCATTGAACTATGGGACCATTTTAGCGAGCACAAAAATAATAAAACTTCATATTTTTCGGTCGTTTTTGCAAAAAAACATCTAAATAAACGCTTCTTTTTGCGGGTATGTAGTGTTGCCGATAATTGTTGGTTGCTCAACAATCCTGAAATCAGGTGCTTTTTGAGGTTCCGGCTTTTTGTCTTTTCCAACTTAACAGGCTTACGATAATGAGCCCAAATGTAATGGTCAGTAAACTAACTTTCCACTGAAGAGTTTTTTCTGAAAGGTAAAACGCATTTTCACTGATCTGATCGGCGTAATTTATCGAAAGCAGTACCAGTCCGTTGTTAATCGCATGTCCGATGATACAGAGAACAATATTTCGCATGCGGACCATTAACCAACCCAGCAGTAAGCCGAGTGTAAAAGTAGCCGGAAATTGCCACGGATTGAGGTGAAACAGGGCAAACATGAGCGCCGAAACGACAATGGCCGTAATTTTTGAGTAATTCCGCATGAGGCCGTGCATAATCACTCCACGGAAAATTGATTCCTCAACGATCGGAGCAATAATGGCAACTTTCAGTATGGCGCCGTAAATACCGTAATCATTTTCGAAAACCTTATTGAAAAGTTCCCAGAACCACGATGGAGGAGGCAGTGCTTTCCCAACCCAGACATTTATTTCTCCGATTATGTTTTGCCCGGCCCAGATGATCAGGATCAACGGAAGAATGATGAATGGATTAAAAAAACGAAGTGGAAATAACTCCGAAAGTCTGACTTTTGCTTTTCGGTAAGCAAAATAAAGGATAAACAAGATAGACCCGATACCCAGCACAACTTTTTTAACCGGGTTATACAGGTAGTCGGTCCCTGAATAATAATCGATAACGGCCAGTGGAAAGTCAACAACCGTTTGAATGAAAATGTACAAAACAACCAGGTGGACTGCTCCAAGTATGGTTGGATAAGCTTTGTTCTGCTGTTTTTCCATATCTTGATTATTGGAACTAAGATAGCTGACATTTTCAAATCCTGAAACAGAAATATGCATTCTATGGTTCGAATTTCGACGGGAACGTCTGATTAAATTCATTTTCCGGGTAATATCAAATTCCGCAGGTTATGTATTGGGTTAGATTTATCAAAACGGGAAGAAATTCGGTTAATCTCAACTAATCAAATTCACAACAGATTTGTTTTAATTACAAGCAAACCAATTAAGAAAGACCGAAATTACTTTTTTGAGTAGTGGTGTTACCGGATGTCCCCCGGGAAAAAGGATGTTGGAAATAGAGAGTTACCCGATGATTATGTAATAAACTTAACTGCTGAAAAATGGCATATACACTTGAAATAGGACAGTCTGCGCCTGATTTTTATCTGCCGGCTACCGATGGTGAATTTTACAGCTTGATCGATTTTGAACCCATCGATTTTTTGGTGGTTTTTTTTACCTGTAACCATTGTCCGTATGTATTGGGGAGCGATGAAATAACCCGGCAAACAGCGCTGAAATTCCGGAATAAAGGGGTGCAGTTTGTCGGGATCAATTCAAACAGCGCCAACACTTATCCGGAGGATAGTTTTGGGCACATGGTTGCCCGGATGGAGGAGTTTCATTTCCCGTGGCTATATCTGCACGATAAGACCCAGGAGGTGGCCCGGGTCTATGGCGCTTTAAAAACTCCGCATTTTTTTGTGTTTGACCGCAGCCGGAAACTGGTTTATACCGGACGGGGAATTGATCAACCGCGTGATCCGTCAAAGATGACGGTCAATGATCTGGACCGGGTTTTGACTGAGTTAACCTCCGGAGCTGACATTTCAATAAAACTTACCAATCCGATAGGTTGCAACATTAAATGGGAAGGGAGGGAGCCCAAATGGATGCCGCCTGAAGCTTGCGATTTGGTATAAAAGAAGAAAGCCGTTCATTTTCACGAGCGGCTTTCTTAATGTATAGTTAAATCCGGAATTATCCGTTAATGTTTTGTTCGCAGGCCGTTTTTAACTGTTTCCCGGTAGCATTGTCCGGGTCATATTTCAATGCTTTTTCAATTAAAGGCAATGCTTTTTTGAATTCAGCTTTCGCTTTTTCGGTGGCTTGTTTGTATTGCTCGTCGGTTGTTTTGTATTTCCCGGCAGTTACATCGTCGGCAGCGCCTTTCAGAATCGCGGCACCTGCTTTATAAAAGGTATTTCCTTCTTTCAGGTAATAAGTAGCCAGCATCCCCGATACTTTGTCATCGTCAGGGAATGCAGCAAGCGCTTCTTCCAATGTTTTTACATATTCTTCTTCTTTATCCTGGGCTTTATAAACATTGGCTTTGTAAAGCATTGCGGTTTGTTTCTTGTAGTCGAGGGCGATCGACTTGTCGAAATACTGAATTGCCTTATCAAATTCTTTTACCTTGAAGGCGCAAAAAGCAGAGTTGTAAACCATTGCTGTGTCCTGATCTCCTTCCCACTTTGCCATTGACTGCTCGTACAATTCAAGGGCTTTTTTGTAATCTTTTTCACGAAGAGCATCGTTTCCTTCATTTTTCAAATCGATGGCCGTTTTTTCATCTTGTGCAAATGCCATGATTACTCCCATGCAGAAGGCAACTAATAAAAATAACTTTTTCATACACTAATTCTTTTTGTAGGGTTTTATTCGTTTTATTGATTTCTAAAATTCGAATTCCCTCAAAAATAGCAATAAAGTACTGAATTTATTATTTCTGTCAGGTAAAATTTAGGTACCATACAAATTTAGGGTTAGATGTAGCGGATGTATTCTGTTGTGAGAATGATATTTTGCTGGGATGTAGTAATCTAAGGGTTCAATAAATCGGAATGGTAGAAAGCCAGAATTTCGGAAGCCATTTCCCAATGAGTTTTTGCTTCCTGATGGTGCTGGTTTATTTCAAGTACTTTTCCAAAATCGTTCATGGCTTCGCCCCATTTTTGTTGGCGGTAATTAATTTTTCCACGCCAGAAATAAGCCTCTTCTTCATTTTCCCCCGATTCAATCCAGATGGTGGCAAGCTGCCGGGCTTCTTCAAGTTTATTTTGTCCGTATAAATTCGCTATTTCCTGAAAGGTGTTCATTTTGTTTCTTTTTTTAGTAATTGGCGGGCTAATTCACGGGCCCTGATATATAACAATTCTTCGGCCCGGAGGATAGCTTCCGGCACCGGAATTTTTTCGTCGCTTAGGGTGACGACCATTGGCCTTAGTTGTTCCAATCCTTCCGGATTAAAACTTCCGGCGATAAAATATACCGGTTTTCTGTTTTTCTGGCAGCGTTCGAAAACTGCAAATGGCGCTTTATTATTTAAACTGGTGGAATCAAGTTTGCCTTCGCCGGTTATAATCAGGTCGGCCCATTTTACGGCGTCGTTAAAACCCAACAGATCGAGAATGCATTCGGAACCACGCAAAATGCGGGCCTTGCAAAATGCAACCAATGCTGCCGGGATACCACCGGCTGCTCCTGTGCCTGGCATCGGGCAAATATTTTTGCCCAAAAAATCAGCAATAAATTTGCCCCATGAGATTAAGCCTGATTCTAACAGTCCGACCATTTCAGGGGTTGCGCCTTTTTGAGGGCCGAACGTTCGGGCTGCTCCGTTTTCCCCGGTCAACGGGTTATTCACATCGCAGAGAATATCAATTGCGATGTGCTCCGGAAACTGCCAGCCTGAAAAATCAATCAGGTTTATTTTTCCGGGAGCAGACCCATTGCCTTTGAGTTCTTCTCCGGAATGGGTAAAGAACCGGGCGCCGAAAGCATTTAGCATTCCGGTGCCTCCGTCAACGGTAGCGCTTCCGCCAACTCCCAACAGTATTTTTGTTGCGCCGTTCCGGATTGCATTCAGAATGAGTTGCCCGGTTCCGAAGCTCGAAGTTTTCATCGGGTCAAGTTCTTCGGGTTTCAAATGCCGGATACCCGATGCCGATGCCATTTCGATGATGGCTGTTTCTCCCTTCCGCCCATACGATGCAATGACTTGCCGGCCCAGCGGGTCGGAAACGATGGCTTGTACAACATCCATTTTCAGGTTGTTGATTAAAACCTCTGCCGTTCCGTCCCCGCCATCGGCAACCGGCATTGTTCGGAGATGGTATGATCCGGAAACTGAATAAAAAGCTTCTTTTATAATTTCAGCAACCCGCTTGGCGCTGAGGCTTCCTTTCATGCTGTTGGGGGCGATGAGTATATTCATTCAGAAAAGATATCAGCTATTGGGCCATCAAAATTAGATTATCAACACGGTCGCTCAGAAAATAATTAATCGGCGCGCGAAACATGGGTTACTCCGTTGATGTGTTTTAGTTTGTTCAACAGGAATTCCAGGTGTTCAACGTTGTTTACAAATACGCGGATCGTTCCGTCGAATTCACCTTTGGTCGATTCGATATTGATGGAGCGCATCTGGATGCCAATATCTTTCGAAATGACATGCGAGATTTGCCCCACAATTCCAACTTCATCGGTTCCCGAAATACGGATTGTTGCCTGGAATGAGGCACGTTTCTTGGTATCCTGCCACTTGGCTTTCAAAATCCGGTAAGGGTATTTTTCCATCATTTGCGGAGCATTGGGGCAGGTTGTCCGGTGGATTTTGATACCTTCTTTTATGGTTACAAAGCCAAAGATTTCGTCGCCAAAAATCGGGTTGCAGCATGGGGCTAATTTATAAATGACGCTTTTGATGTTGTTATCGATAATCAAATAGTCGTCGCCGGCACTGAATTCCAGTTCCTGTACCGCTTCTTTGGGCAGAACTTCGGCAACTAATTGTTTGGCTGTTTCTTCTTTTTTCTCGGCCAGCAGTTCTTTGATTTCGAGTGGGTCAATTTTCCCGGTCGAGATATTATAGTACATATCCTGGGCCAGTTTTAGCTTATAGTGCTTCAACAGCTTGCGGATATTTTCGTCGTTGTAATCGATTTTCCAGTTTTTAAGTTTTCGCAACAGGATCTCCTTGCCGTTGTCGGCTTCGCGTTTTACTTCTTCGTTCAAGCTGGCTTTAATCCGGTTTTTTGCCTTGGTCGAAACTACAAAATCGAGCCAGTCTAATTTTGGGCGTTGGTTGGCAGAAGTATCGACTGAAATCTGATCCCCATTTTTGAGCTTGGTTTTCAGGGTTGCGTTTCGCCCGTTCACTTTCCCTCCTACGCAGCGGTCGCCTACCTGCGAGTGAACTTCGTAGGCAAAATCGAGCAAAGTTGCTCCGGCTGGCAGTCGTTTCAGGTCGCCTTTGGGTGTGAACACAAAGATTTCGTCTTCATAGATATTCATCTTAAAGTCGTCGATGAAATCGACCATGTTCAAATCCGGATTTTCCAAGATTTCTCGCACGTTGGCCAACCATTTTTCCATTTCGGCCGAGCTGGAACCTCCTTTGTATTTCCAGTGGGCGGCCAGCCCTTTTTCGGCAATTTCATCCATTCGGCGGGTACGGATTTGAATTTCAATCCATTTCCCATGTGGCCCTAAAACTGTTGTATGCAGCGATTCGTAGCCATTCGATTTCGGGATGGTAATCCAGTCGCGCATACGTTTGGGGTTCGACTGGTATTCTTCTGTTACAATCGAGTAAACCTGCCAGCAGTCTGATTTTTCGTTTTCCGGTGCCGATTCCAGGATGACACGAATGGCAAATAAGTCGTACACTTCGTCGAAACTCACATCTTGGTTTTTCATTTTTTTCCAGATGGAGTTGATTGCTTTGGTCCGGGCTTTCATTTCGAATTTGAACCCTTTGGAGTTCAGCTTCTGTTCGATTGGCTTTACAAACTCGGCTACAAAGTTGGCCCGTTCCCGGTCGGTTTCTTTCAACCTTTCGGAAACGTAATTATAAGCGTCGGGGGTTAAGTATTTCAGACAAAGGTCGAGCAGCTCCGAATTGATGTAATACAGACCAAGGCGATGAGCCAATGGCGCATACAAATGCGAGGTTTCGACCGAAATTTTCTTTTGAACTTCTTCCGGGTGCAGGTCGAGATGACGCATGACCTGGAGGCGGTCGGCAATTTTTACCAGAATCACGCGAACATCGCCAGCCAGGGCCAGCATCAGTTTGCGGTAATTTTCCGAGTGCAGGTCAACCGTATCGGTGCCCAAGGCATTGATTTTGGCCATTCCGTTCAGGATCAGCGCTACTGATTTGCCAAACCGTTTTTCAATGATGGTCGGGTCGGGCAGTGAAACAACGCCTTTGTATGCCACGTTGTGCAACAGGGCCGAGATGATCGAGTCGGGGCCTAAGCCAATTTCTCTGGCTACAATCATGGCAACTTCGATGGAATGGAGTACGATTATTTCACCTGATTCCCATTTTTTATCCGACAGCACTTCGCACGCAAAGTCATAGGCCTCTTTTATCAGGTTCACATCTTTTTCCTGAAAGTTAGCTTTGCATACTTCCAGTAATTCTGCAAATGGGTTATTACTTATATCGGTCATCGAATATCGGGTTCAATTTTGTAAAGATTGTGTTTTTTGGGGGCATTGCAAGCAAAAAAGGCTACCATTTGGCAGCCTTTTTCTCACTATATATTGAGAATATTTTATTCTGCTGCCGCGTTGGGATCAACAAAAACACGTTGTTGCATTTCACGGTCCATCATGAACAAGCCGTTACCTTCGCCATTAATCAGGCGCAGGGTGTCCAGAATCTTGCTCACATTGGCTTCTTCTTCCACCTGCTCGTCAACAAACCATTTCAGGAAACTTTGAGTGGCATGGTCGCGGGCCTGAATTGCAATGTCAACCAGATTGTTGATCAGGTCGGTTACATGATTTTCGTGTGCCAATGTTTTTTCAAACACAGAAAGGACATTGTCGAACTCAACTTCCGGCCCGGCAATTGGTTTCAGGATAACACGGCCACCCCGTTCGTTCACAAAATTGAAAAATTTGATCGCGTGGGCTGTTTCTTCCTGATACTGGATTTTCATCCAGTTGGCAAAGCCGGGCAATCCTTTGTTTTCGAAATATGCCGACATGGACAGATACAAATACGATGAGTATAATTCGGCATTGATCTGTTCGTTTAGTGCATCTAAAACTTCTTTCTTCAACATGGCTGTGATTTTTATTTTTTATAAAAATACAAAATTTTGATTACCATCTGGAGCGGAAGCCATATTGAAACAATGAAAAAACATAAAAAAAACTATTTGCCTGGCTGATTAACCAATTAGTTGTTAGGGATTAAAGTCAAGGTTAAATTTTTGTTTCAGCAGCTTCAGGTCCGGGTTTTTTTCGAGCATGGCCTGTAACCTTTCTGTATCGGAATAGATTATCCGGGTGGTTTCCTGTTTTTCGATCTGGGTCAGAAGCTCGATACGGGTGTTGCGCAATTCTTTGCGCAGCCACGAAACCAATTCTGGTTTTATCAGCCGGACATCTTCGTCCTGGACCGAATTCCCGATTTTAAGCAATAATTTATATCCGGGTTGCAGTTCCGGCGTGTTCGACAGGGTTGTCCGCAGGTTGGGCCGATCGGTTAACCGGGAAAGAAACTCCGTCCACTTGGCTTCAAACTGTTCCTGTGTGAACGGCTCTTCGAGGTCTTCCGAGATGTAATATTTCATCACCTCTTTGGCATCTTCCTGTTTTTCTTCCTGGTTGAATTTGCCCTCCAGTGCATCTTTTAGCGATGGTGTAAACGAGTTCCCAAACTTTTTGATGACTTTCTTCACCGGATGTTCGGGTTCCGGGACTTGCGCGGTACCTGGGATACCCGGCTTTGTCGCCGGGGGCGTTGTTTGTGTGGTTGTAGCGGGAATTGCCGAAAAAATGGGTTCAAGGGTTATTTCTTCCGGACCGTCAGCTATTTTTTTTTTAAGGTAAGCTGAGATATCTTAATTAGCGCGAGTTCAACAAGCAGGCGTTTGTTCTGGCTGGCTTTATACTGAAGGTCGCATTCGTTGGCTATTTTCAACGCTTCGAGCAGGAAATCGCTGCTGCATACCGCTGCCTGAGCTTTGTATTTTTCGCGAATTTCGCCACCAACCTCGAGCAGCTGAACGGTTACCGGGTCTTTGCAAACCATAATATCGCGGAAATGGGAACTTAGCCCCGATATAAAATGATGACCATCGAATCCGTTGTTCAACACGTCGTTAAACAGCATCAGCACGCCGGGAATGTCGTTCTTCAGGAATTGGTCGACCAGCCGAAAGTAATAATCGTAATCCAGCACGTTCAGGTTGCCGATTACGTCTTTATAGGTAATAGTTTTTCCGGAGAAACTGACGATCTGGTCGAAAATCGAAAGTGCATCGCGCATGGCCCCGTCAGCCTTTTGGGCAATTACGTTTAGTGCTTCGGGTTCGATCTGCACCGATTCGTTTTTGGCCACATTGCCCAAATGTCCGGATATGTCGCTGATTTTTATTCGGTTAAAGTCGAAAATCTGGCAGCGCGACAGGATTGTCGGGATGATCTTGTGTTTTTCGGTGGTTGCCAGAATAAAAATGGCGTGACGCGGCGGTTCTTCCAGCGTTTTCAGGAAGGCATTGAAAGCCGCCTGCGACAGCATGTGCACTTCGTCGATGATATAGATGCTGTAATGCCCGATCTGCGGAGGGATCCGTACCTGGTCGGTCAGGTTCCGGATATCGTCAACCGAGTTGTTCGATGCGGCATCGAGTTCGTGAATGTTGTACGAACGGTTGTCGTTAAACGCTTTACACGATTCGCATTGATTGCAGGGCTCGGTGTCGGCGGTCAGGTTCTGGCAATTGATTGTTTTGGCGAAAATACGGGCGCAGGTAGTCTTACCGACCCCGCGGGGCCCGCAGAACAGGTAGGCATGGGCCAGTTGCTTGTTCCGGATCGCATTCTTTAGGGTGGCGGTGATCGACGCCTGTCCGACAACTGTTTGAAATGTATCCGGTCGGTATTTTCGTGCAGAAACAATAAAATTCTCCATATCATTTTTAATGAACGACCAAATATAGCAATTTTGGCCTGAACGCAAGGACGAAACTTATTAACAACAAAGAGGGGACAGAGGGGATCGGGTGGAACCAGCAGCCGAACTTGCCGAGATGAAGTGATAAACTTTTTTGGTTCTTCACAGAAATGCGTACCTGAATAAATAAAGCAGTAGATTTAGAATAAAAAATGGCAACGAGTTTGCTCTATCATGGATTCGGTTTAACTGATCAGGAATACCTGAAAACTGAATATCGGAACGGAACGGT
>JAJUGZ010000188.1 GCA_029265715.1 Bacteroidota bacterium | reverse complement strand
TATTAAACATTGCTCTGAACGATAAATCTGTTTTTCTATTACGCTTCTAAAGTACTAATAATCAACAACTAAAACAAATACAAGATAAAGAATGCCAACGAATTGTGCACATTTTTCTAATCTGTTAAAGTAGAATTATTTCGTTGCATCAATCAAATATCTGTTGAGAGGTTTATTTGTATTGTGACGATCTGCTACTTTATATATACTTCCATCAATTTTACTTCGCCTGAAACAGGAGACAGTTTGTATGATTCCAACGAAGCGGGAATTAGCAGTGTTTCTCCTTTGCCGGCAACTTCTTTCCCGCCATCGTAAACAATCTCAAAATTTCCTTCCAGACAGATATAAATGACAAACGAATCAAGTTCGTTGATGTCCTTTTCTATTGTTTTGTTGAATTTTAAAACGTTGGTGGTGAAATAGGGGCAGGAAACTACCTGAACCGTTTCATTCATTTCCTCCTGGTAAGGCGTCTTATATTCGGGTAATACCGTGTAGTCGATCACGTCAAGGGCCAGTTCGGTGTGGAGTTCACGCGGGTTTCCGTTATCATCCCGGCGATCGTAATCGTAAATCCGATAAGTCACATCCGAGGTTTGCTGTATTTCGGCAATCAAGAGTCCTTTCCCGATGGCATGCACACGTCCGGCCGGAATAAAAAACACGTCTCCTTCTGAAACTTCAACAAAGTTCAGGATATCCATCAGTTTGTTTTCTTCCAGATATTTCACATACTTTTCCCGATCGACTTCCTGATTGAACCCCGAATTCAACTTTGATCCTTTATCGGCCTGCAGCACATACCACATCTCTGTTTTTCCGTAAGCATTGTGTCTTTTTTTCGATATTTTATCATCGGGGTGAACCTGAATTGATAAATCATCATTGGCGTCGATGAATTTGATTAATAACGGGAACTCAATGCCAAAGTGCTCATAAACTTTTTCACCTACCAAGTCTCCCATGTAAATCTCGATCAACTCTTCGAGGTTGTTTCCGGCCAGATAGCCATTGGTAACAACCGAAATGTTCCCTTCAACTGCTGATAATTCCCAGCTTTCGCCGCAATTGGGCAAGTTGCCAAAATCTTTTCCTAAAACAGTTTTTATTTTATTGCCACCCCAGATTTTATCTTTATAAATTGGGGCAAATTTCAATGGATACAATCCTTTCATTATGTGTATATTAATTTAATAATTAATTGAAAAACTGGATATTATTAGGCAATAGTAAACTAAAACTCGAAGTCGACGGCAGCACGTGCTATTGCGTTTTCCCTGATGAAATTCGCAACTTTTACGTGTTCCGGATGAACCTGGTAGGCATTCAGTCCATCGATGTCGACAAAGTGCGAAATCAGGCAAAAGTCGAACGACTTTGCATCAAGTTCGTAGTTTAATCCGACTTCCATGTATTTCAGTTCCTCTATTTTTTCGGGTAATTGTTCCAAGCCGCTTTTAATTTCATTTAAAACTGCTCTTTTTTCAGTTTCAGAACCATATTCTTTCAGCTTGAACATGACAATGTGGTTTATCATAGCCTGTGTTTTTAGATTAATTCTGTCACAAAAGTAGCATTTTCCGTCCTTGGAGGCATAATTCAACATTTAGTTTGTTGAGAAACGGGGCATGTTTTATCTTTGAGGAAACAATTCGATTATGCTTGTTATTGGAATTGCCGGAGGGACCGGATCAGGAAAAACGACTGTGGTAAATAAAATTATTGAAAATTTGCCTGAGGGAGAAGTTGCTGTCATTTCGCAAGACTCGTATTACCGGGATAACAGTCGGTTGCCATTGGAAGAACGTCAAAAAATTAACTTCGACCATCCCAATTCAATTGAGTGGGAATTGTTGGTCGATCATTTGATCCAGTTACATGCAGGGCAGGCTATTGATGAACCTAGCTATTCATATCTCACGTGTACGCGCCAATCAGAGACCCGCAGAATCGAACCCAAGGAAGTTGTAATTATTGAAGGCATCTTGGTCTTATTTCCGGCCATCCTTCGGGAGCAAATGAATATCAAGGTTTTCGTCGATTGTGATTCCGACATCCGGCTATCCCGGGTTATCCAGCGCGATATTATAGAACGGGGGCGGAGTGTGGCCCAAACCTTGGAGCGTTACGAGAAAACGGTACGTCCCAGTCACATTCAGTTTATTGAGCCAACTAAGCAATTTGCTGATATTATTGTTCCAGAAGGTGGAAACAATAAAGTAGCCATAGAGATCTTAACCAATTACATTCGTCAAAAACTTTAAGCCATGCTCGAAAACCTGAATATTGAAGATGTACTTTTTCTTGACATTGAAACAGCGCCACAATATCCGGAGTTTAATGACTTGCCTGAGCGTTTTCAGAAGCTCTGGGATAAAAAATCAGCAAATATCAGGAGCGAAGAACAAACAGCTGCCGATGTTTATGAACGGGCCGGTATATATGCCGAATTTGGGCGGATTATTTGCATATCAGTCGGATTTGTGACCCAAAAACTGGGCGAAAGGTTTTTTCGGGTTAAATCGTTTCACGACGATAACGAAAAGAAATTATTGTCGCAGTTTAATGATCTGTTGGGTAAATTTACCAGCCATCCGGGGAAGCGAATCTGTGCACACAACGGACAAGAATTTGATTTCCCGTATATTGCACGGCGCTCATTAATCCATGGATTAAAACTTCCAGCCATATTGGATATTGCCGGTGCAAAACCTTGGGAGGTAAAAGACCGAATGATTGACACCCTGCAATTATGGAAATTCGGCGACTATAAAAACTACACGTCGCTCGATTTGTTATGTGCCGTATTTGATATTCCAACACCCAAAGACGATATTGATGGCAGTCAGGTGGCGCAAGTGTATTATAAAGAAAATGATTTGGACCGGATTGTAAGGTATTGCGAAAAAGATGTTCTGGCTTTAGCAAACCTCCTTTTGCGTTACAAGGGAGAACATATTATTGCGATTGATAACATGGAAGTCGTTGGTTAATAGTTTTTGGTTCTTCACAGAAATGCGTACCTGAATAAATAAAGCAGTAGATTTAGAATAAAAAATGGCAACGAGTTTGCTCTATCATGGATTCGGTTTAACTGATCAGGAATACCTGAAAACTGAATATCGGAACGGAACGGT
>JAJUGZ010000185.1 GCA_029265715.1 Bacteroidota bacterium | reverse complement strand
CCCGACAGGTTTTCGAAAACCTGTCGGGGGGGGGGGAACAACAAAAACAAAATTCGCTTCCGGCAATGGGTTTAAACAATTACATTTGGCCATCATTCTAAAAAACTACTAAATGTCAAAAAACAGCAAAGCGAAAGTCGTTCAGATGTTAAGCCCCGGAAACTATATCCGTAAAAAAGCGCGCACATTGCCCATTTACGAATGTGTGGTCAACGAAGATTGGGAAAAGTCGAAACTGGCGCAGCTATCGGTTGCCCGAAGGCATACAAACGGCAACATTACTGTATGCTTTTACCTGGTCGATCTGATGTGCCTTGGCGTAAAAGACACCCACTACCAGTTCAATATCCCAATGGGTATTTATTCCGGACAGATTGATAATATCAACGCCCAAATGCCGGTCAGCCGGATTAGTTACGAATTGGCCCACAACATCGTATTTGCCGGTCTTGAATTTGCCGAAGATTACGGGTTTAAGCCGCACAAAGATTTCACGTCGATTACCCGGTTTATGCTCGAAGAAGACACCGACGACATCGAGTTGATAGATATTGAATGCGGAGTGGATGAAAAACCAACCTACATGCGCGGCCCGTTTGACGACGAAGCGAAAGTAAACCGTATTATTGCCCAGTTAGAAAAAACAGCCGGACCCGGAAATTATTCGATCATTGACGAGGACGAGGCATTTGATGGGTATGAAGAATTCGACGAGGACATTTTCGATGATTATTCGCTGGATGAAAAGAAGGAAATGTTCATCGATATGAGCAATCGGATAGGAAGACTAACCGATGAGGAACATCGACGCTTTGCCTCGCTCGCCAATTCGCTTACCAACGCTTTGATTGATGTTGACCTGCACAACAAATACTTCGATGAATTTTATGCCGAACTAAACATCGATGTTAACGAAGAGGAAATCCCCAATGAGATGATGGGAATAAGCCCTGAAATTCAAGATGTTTCACAAGAACAAAAACATCGTTTCATGGAAATTTACCAGTTAATTTACGAGAACCCGAAACAAGCGGCATCGGAATTGAAAATCTTTAAAAAAGAAAGCAATAGCCAGCCAGGGGTTGCTCTGTTTGAACTATTGCTCCTTCAATCCGACGAATCGCGCAAATACCCGGAACGACTGAAAGAGTACGCCCGGAAATACCCCAATTATCCGTTGATCAACTTAATGTGGGCTAACGAACAGGTGATTTCTGGAATTGATCCTCAGAAAGTCCCGGGCTTTCCGTTTAAATCGTCGACATTCTTTCCGAACAGGAAATCCATTCATCCAACCGAGAGGTTTCATTTCCTGAGCTTGCATATTCTTGTTACAGCCCACGAAAACGACCTGAACAAAATTGAAGCTTTGGGCTCGGTATTGGGAGAATTAAACCTTTCTGAAACAGACTATGAAATACTTGACGCAATTGTTTCAACAACAAAAGTCAATTGCCTGTTAACCCTTTTAAAATGACAAATATGGAACCCGAAATCAGTATTAAAAACACAAAAAATGAAATTCTTTCGGCCTACGAAGATTTGCTGAAGAAAGTTCAGGAAAAGAAAACTGACGAACCGAAAAAAGTTCAGGAACAACAAAAACAGGAAACCGTTGTGAAAAATGCGGCCACCCTGAGCCACGAAGGCATCGTGAAAGAAATATCGAACCTGAAATTAAGCCTTTCGTCGGCCCTCGATAAACTAAGCGAAAACTTCGTTTCCGAATTCAGGAAATTTGAAGAATTGCAACAAGCCATCCAGTTTGAAAAACAGCAATTGGAAGACCTGTACCAATTGTCGGCCAATACCGACTCGCTTTCGGCCATGCTGCTTGCACAAAAAGAAAAGAAAGAGCAATTTGAACAGGAAATGGCCAGCCGTAAGGCCGAGCTGGACGAAAAGATAAAAACAGAGAAAGAACGATTCGATACAGAAATGGCCGAGAAACGAAATCAATGGGAAAAAGAGCAGGAACAGTATGCTTCACAAGCCAAAGAAACACAGGAAGAGAAGAAAAAAATCCAGGCCCGCGAAGACGAAGAATACCAGTATAACCTGAAGATTACCCGAAAAAAAGAGGCCGACCAATACGAAGAAAAGAAACAAAAACTTGAAAAAGAACTCGCCGATAAAAAAGCAGCTTTCGAAAAAGAGTTTGCCGACCGCGAAACGAAAATTCAGGAAGCTGAAGCCGAGTTAAAAGAACTACGGCTAAAAAATGCGTCATTTCCCGACGAACTCGAGAAAGCAGTGAATGCAGCAGTATTAGCTGCTACCGAAAAATTGGAGACCCGGTTTGGCTTCGAAAAAGAACTGAAACAAAAAGAAACTGAAGGAGAGCTGAGGCTGAAAGACCAGATTATCGAGACACTTAAAGCCAAGATAAAAGATATGGAAACCACCATTAAGGAACTCTCACAAAAAGCCGTTACCGCAGAAACCAACGTTAAAGACATTGCCATCCGTGCCATCGAAAGTTCGTCGAAGCCTTATTTCATCGAAAAAACAAAAGACGGGCAGACAAAAGAATAACCGCTCGATAACTACCCTTGACAGATTCAGAAAGCCTGTCAGGGGTAACAATAAAAACTAAATTCTCTGTTAACCCATTAAAAATGACAAACAGAGAACCAACATTAAAAGCCTATGAAACCAGACGAATTGCTAAACCAGATTCTCCCGATCCTTCATTCGGTAAAGAATGATGAAGTTAAACTTTAGCAGATACTTAATTTTCTGCTGGAAGAAATTTATGAGGAACCAGACGATGCGGTAGAAATACCCGAAAAATATCGAAAACTGGTACACGATATTGCCCAAAGCATCGATTGCGGAATGGTCTGTTTCGTCAATCCCGATACGCTCGAAATGGAAGATGTGCCCAAAAATTTTCTGGAAGGATATTATGGTTTGGAGGAAGAAGAAGAAGAAGAAGAAGAAGAAATGCTAAACTTGAAACATCGAAAATGGGAAACGTGCATCACGGTTGAACCACCCGAATCGAGAGAGTCGTTTCGCATCATGGAGCAATTCGTCGGGCAAGTCGATGATAAGAAATTGCAAGATAAACTGTCAAACGCTCTTGGCAACCGGCACCCGTTTGCCAATTTCAGGCGCCTGATCGACAATTCGGACTACCGCGAAAAGTGGTTCGCGTTTAAGCAAAGCAGGCTCGAAGAATATGTATGGGAAAATTTATCGATTGACCTCAAATCGTGAATAACCCTAAGACCCAAGGGGAGTGTAAATTAAACTCTGTCTGGTAAATTATTCATTCAATTCAAAACTACTGTTTTTTTTTTGATTCCAACTCTTAAATGCTTTTTTGAACCTGGGATAAAATTGGACAAGGGCGGCGCAGGCACGGAGCCGTTTAT
>JAJUGZ010000061.1 GCA_029265715.1 Bacteroidota bacterium | reverse complement strand
GGCACAATTTGGACCGAAACAACTGGCACAACTTGGACCGAAACAAAATTTAAATGCCTCAAATCAGTGGCACACTTTCGACCGAAATGACTGGCACAGCTTGAGCCGAAATGACTGGCACAACTTCGTCCGTTTTATCTACCTGAATAATCTGGAGCTTCTGCTGTTCACTCGCTCCATTGACACCTTTCTTTTGTCATAACTTTACAAAGATAAGTGTCAAACTGATTCATCGTTTTTATTCCAGTTTTTTAAGGAGTTAAGACCACCGCTCACCCAATGCCTCTGTCAAATCATTCAATACAAAACAGAAAGCGTTCAGAACAACGTTAAGAGGAGTTCAAGATGTGACCTTCTTCCTTTTCAGAGTAGCTAAAATCTATGCTTAAAAGTTATCGTCCACCCGAATGTTGAATTGATCCCAATTGATCCCACACGGGGCTAACGCACTAATTTGCTGCAAATAAAAAAATCCTGACTACGCATTGGCAATCAGGATTTTTCTTTGTTGGGTGGTAGATGGGGCTCGAACCCACGACCTCTGGAACCACAATCCAGCGCTCTAACCAACTGAGCTACAACCACCATTTTATTTTAATCCAGCTCGTTTCTTCTTTTTTTAGAAGCCATCTCTCCGGCTGATTTTGCGGTGGCAAATATAGTGTTTTATTTTATTCCCACGCATTTTTTTCGATTGAATCAAAAAAAAAATCAAGCTTTATTTTGCTTCATACAGGAAAAGTTGCATAGCAGAAATGCAATTAACTCGTTTCCAGCATGGCAGTGAAATATTACAGTTTAACTTTACTTATTTCCTTGCCGTCGTCGGTCAACAGAAGGGTATAACGAATCAGCTCTTCGTCGCGAACAATAAGCTCATATTCGGTCCGATCGCCTTCCATGATAACAATCGTATTCATCAACTCTCCGTGTTCCCCGGCTTTTTTCTTAATATGTTCAGGGGTAAACTGAATTGGAATATTCTTTTTCATATTTATAAGGTCCCCGTTTTTCCCGAAACGCGCTATGTGCTCTGTTTCATCCTTATAATAAATTGCTTCGTAGAAATTATCGCCCGAAATCCATTCGGTATTGAGTGATTCTCCACAGTGTTTTTTGAATGAGGTCAGAATATTTTCCGGAGGAGTAGGGCTATCTGATCCGAATAATAATTTAAAAATGTTTTTCATAGCCTTGGCTTTTTTCTGTCCTTTTGACGTTGGTTATAGGTTTAGGTAACTAAAAGATTAATTGTCAGATAAAAATTTTTGATGATAAAGATAGATAACACGGGTTCTGGCTCTTTTCAGTCGCATTTTAACAGCGTCTTCACTAATCCGAAGTGTTTGGCCAATTTCTTTCAGGGAAAGGTTATCCTGATATTTCATCAGAAGAAGTACTTTTTCTTCGGGATGGATCATCTCCATAATTTGCAAGAGATTGTCGTAATTGACATCATTCAGCTCGGCTTCAGATTCATCGATAATTTCAGGAATATCATTTTGACTATTCCAATTCGGATAATGGAGCTTTTTCTTAAAGCGCAAGTAATCGATGCAATAATTATACGTAATGGAATAGAGCCAAGACGAAAAAGAAGATGTTCCCTTAAATCCGGGAAGCTTTTCATAAGCTTTGGTTAGGATATCGTTGGCAAATTCTTCGGCCTGGTTCCTATCCTTCAGAAAGCTGTAGCATTTATCTAAAACTTTCGAATAGTATCTCGAATAAATAACCTCAAAGAGCTCTTGCTTCCCCGCCTGAGTTATCTGACGGATGATTTCTTCGTCGCTCGTTTTTTTTAAATTATCCTTTAACATCCTGATTGTATTGGTAAAACAGTGCTTCCCTGAAATTTTTTAAAAAATTTTTTATCAAAGTCTGTTACTTCCTGACATCACTGCGTCACAATGTAGAATTTCAGCGAAAAACACTTTGAAAATCTTGCTGCAAAAATAGAGCAATTTTGAAAAGCGTTTAAGTTGGATTGGAATTAATTTTTAAGAGAAAAACCAAAATTTTTAAAAGTTATGAAGAATAAGATTATTCTTGCGATTGCAGTGTTAGGTATTGCCGTGTTGTTCACAAGTTGTGCTAAACCCCCACAGGCAGAAATTGATGCAGCTAATGCAGCTATTCAGGAAGCTAAAACTGTAGGTGCTGATTTGTATGTTCCTGCTGATTTTGCAGCTCTTACTGACTCAATGAACGCTATTAACGCAGCTGTTGAAGAACAAAAATCTAAAATGTTCCCGAGCTACGGAAAAGTAAAAGAAAAATTAGCTGTTGTTAGCCAAATGGCTGTTGATACAAAAGCTAAATCAGAAAGCCGTAAAGTTGAAATCCAGAACGAAATTACTCAGTTGACAACTGAAGTAACTACGCTGATGGAAGAAAACAAAACTTTGGTTACAAAAGCTCCTAAAGGTAAAGAAGGTGCTGCTGCTATCGAAGCTATTAAAAGCGACCTTGCTTTGATCGAAGCTTCTGTTGCTGAAGTTGCTACACTTCAAGCTAACGGCGACCTGATCGGTGCTGATGACAAAATTAAAGCTGCTAAAGAAAAAGCAACTTCAATCAACACTGAATTGAAAGACGTAATTGAAAAAGCAAAAGGCAAAAAGAAATAATTTGCTTTAAAGTTTTGAAAAGACTATTTTCCCCGGTGGGTTACCCTCCGGGGATTTTTTTAACTTTTCAATATGAATCAAGTACGAAAGAAAAAGCGAAGATTAAAAAAGAAATATCTTTATATACTTATTGGTTTAATCATCGTCAGCATTTCAATTACTATTTGGTTAGCTATCCGTGACGATGGTGCCCCGAACGATGCCATTAAATCGGCCAGGGAAGCGCTTGCTGAAGCTAAACAACTGAATGCATCAATATATGCAGCCGACCTTTTTGCAGAGGCTGAACAACTGTATGATTCGGCGATGGTAAATTGGTCCCGCGAAAATGAACGGTTTTTCTTGTTCCGCAATTACGACCGGACCAGATCATTTGCCCAAAAAGCAAAAGGCAAGGCCAAAGAGTCGAGCACAGTTTCGAAAGAAAGGGCAAGTTCCACTCAGGATCGGGTAGAAACCATGCTGGCCGACCTGAAGAATAAACTGGATGTTTACGAAAGATTATTCAAAGACATGCCCCTGTCTAACCGCGAGCTGGATATGCACAATCGCGGCAAAATGCTGACCAGCGAGGCACGGATAGCCTATGAAAGTCAGCGATATCCGGAAGCAGAAAGTAAAGCGAAAAAAGCGGTTGAATTAGTTACCGCATCAAATCTTCAGGCAGGGCAAAAACTAAAAGAATATTTTCAACATTACCCCAAATGGAGCAGCCTGGCCGATCAGGCCATAAAAGCTTCAAAAGGCGGGAACCGGGTTATTCTGGTTGATAAGTTGGCTCACAAACTAATGGTGTATAAATCAGGAGTTATGACCCACTCGTTCGATGCTGAATTTGGCAAAAACTGGATGGGAGACAAATTGCGGCGTGGAGATAAAGCGACCCCGGAAGGAATTTATAAAATTACTGCCCGAAAAGACAGAGCAACAAAATACTATAAAGCCTTGTTGATTAATTACCCCAATGATGAAGACCGCGCGCGTTTTGCACGGCTTAAACGATCAGGAGAACTTTCTTCGCGTACCGATATCGGTAACTTGATCGAAATTCACGGAATGGGAGGCAAAGGAGTTGACTGGACTGACGGTTGTGTTGCGTTGAGAAATAGTGATATGGATGTCTTATTTTCTCTTGTAAGAACAGATACCCGGGTTTATATTATCGGATCGCGGGTCCCTTTATCTGAGATATGTGGTGATATTTCATTTTAGAATTTTATTTCAGGATAAAAATGAAAGAAGATAGTTTAATGTCAAAATTTAGGAGAACTTTTCTAACTTGGAAAGTATTGGGTCCTATTGGTGCATTTTTTCTGATGATCATAACCGTTTTGTGGTTGGCGCCCCGCATTTTGGAGTCTAAATTTATTTTCCCCGGAATTCCGGACGTTACAGCAGATGAAGGGACCAAGGGCGAATTGATGGGAAAACTGGGCGATGAGCTGAAAACGGCTCAGAAAAAGTGGGATAAGATGGCCCCTTCTGGTTCATACATTATCATCAACACGACAGAAAACCGGTTTATGTTGTATGATAAAAATGGTTTGGTAAGAGAAGGTCTGTGCTCGACGGGAAGCTATATTAAGCTGGAAAAAGACGATAAAAAGGCTTGGTTATTCCATACCCCAAAAGGCGTTCGCAAGGTTTTGGGCAAAAAGAAAGATCCGGTTTGGAAAAAGCCAGACTGGGCCTTTATCGAGGAAGGGTTGCCCGTCCCGCCAGCCAACGACCCCTCACGTTATGAATATGGTTCGTTAGGCGATTATGCCCTGACCCTGGGCGACGGATATATGATACACGGAACTCTTTATCAGCGATTTTTGGGACAAGCGGTAACCCACGGGTGTGTCCGTTTGAACGATGAAGACCTGGAAGTTGTTTTCAATACGTTGTCGATCGGTTCGAAAGTTTATATCTATTAATGTTTATTTTATAGAATATGCAAAACACGGAAAAAAAGAATAATCCGGTCAAAACACTGATTGCAGTGGTATTTCTCGTGATATTCCTGGGTATCAGCCTTTCCTATATATTGTTTTCTGCCTATTCGGCCCGTCACAGCATGTCGCTGATAGCTGGTGAAGCGCAACAAGCCGTTGGGAATGTGAAGAATGATAACCTGAATGATCCGGAAATATATGCCCTTTTAAAGGAAAAAGATTGGTTAAGCTCCCGGCTTGAAGCAAATTCAGGAGACTCAATCAGTTTATCGCTAAACCTGAAAGACAGCGTTATGCAAATCGAATTGCAGGGCGTGGTTCTTAAGAAATCAAAAATTACCAATATTCGTTTCTCCGGATTTTTTGACCGGTTGGATGCAACAACTTACGATTATCTGTTTTCAAAACCATTGAAAACCCTTTCGTTTGATGCTACAACCCCGAAAATTCCGCTTATGGTAAAAAAAGCGCCTGCCGATACAATTGAAGCGCAATTGCAGTTGAAAAAAGATACCGTAAAAAAAGCTGAACCGGTAGAATGGCGATTGAACCTTGAGCATGACATAACCTTGATTGTAAAAGGGCTTGATCCTGATGCTCCGGCTGTGACTTCAACACAGTTGTATTCCCGTTACGGAATTAAACGCTTTATAAATGGGATGAAAGAAATATCTCAATTTAAAGCGCCGGCCTACAAACCAGTAATTTACGTTTTTATCCCGGTTGATGATGCCCGTTCAATCTTTCGGGCCTTGCCCATAGAGGCTCTTGTTTGCATTAGAAATTAGAGGTTGAATAAAAAAACCGGAGTTCATTGCGACTCCGGTTAAAAACCTCAATTTAGTTATGGCTATTCCCCCTGGTCATAACTTGCTCCTTAATAATTTTTCTTACAAATAAATTATCAGCAAAGTAATTAGCAGGACAATTGCGATAATTAATGCAATAAAATTTCCTTGTTTCTGGCGTAATTTTGCTGGTGTCATAAGCTGGATTATTTAGGTGATATTTAGACGAATACCAAGCAAAAAGTAACTTATTGCCTGAAATATTCTTCTCCCATAACCTTTCTTTCTTGCGCCAGCTAAAAATGCATCTTTCTTCCCGGGAACTATCCGTTTTTATTACGAAACCACTTCTCCTGAAAAGTATTTCTTCCAAAAAGATAAGGCCACATTTACCAATACAATCATTACCGGCACTTCAATCAGCGGGCCTATCACTGTTGCAAAGGCTGCCTGTGAGTTGATGCCAAATACAGCAATCGCCACTGCAATCGCTAATTCGAAATCGTTGCTTCCTGCCGTAAAAGCCATTGTTGTTGATTTTTCGTATCCTTCGCCCATCCATTTGGCAGCAAAGAAGGTACTGAAAAACATGAACACAAAATAAATGGTGTAGGGTACAGCAACCATTAACACATCCATGGGCAATTCAATAATTTTTTCGCCTTTCAGTGAGAACATCACAAAAATGGTGAATAACAGTGCTATTGGTGTTAACAAGGAAACTTTCGGAATAAATTTAGCAAAGTACCAATTGCTGCCTTTCCAATTGCGAAGTACCAGGTTTGAAATCAAACCGGCAGCAAAAGGTATTCCCAGATAAATTAGAACGGTAATGGCAATTTCCGAAATCGAAACTTGAACAACAGCTCCTTTTAAGCCAAACAGCGGCGGTAAAAGGGTAATAAACACATAGGCATAAACCGAATATAAAAATACCTGAAACAAGGCGTTAAATGCCACTAATCCGGCCGCCAGTTCGGTGTCACCTTTGGCAAGGTCGTTCCACACCAATACCATGGCAATACATCGGGCCAAGCCCACCAAAATGACCCCGACCATTAATCCGGGCTGATTATGCAGGAAAAGAATTGCCAAAAAGAACATGACCAGCGGGCCAATAATCCAGTTTTGTGTAAGTGATAAACTAAGTAGTTTCAGGTTCTTAAAGACCAGGGGTAATTTCTCGTATTTTACCTTGGCCAATGGCGGGTACATCATCAGTATCAACCCGATGGCAATGGGAATATTGGTCGTTCCGGAGCTTAACGAATTCCAGAAGCCTGAAATCTTGGGAAACCCAAAGCCTGTAACAACCCCGGCAAACATGACCAGGAATATCCATAAGGTAAGGTAGCGGTCGAAAAATGAAAGTTGTTTTGCTGTGCTCATAGTGTATTGATTTGTAAATTATCAATTTGAAGATTTGAAAATTATTTGTTACGACTTGGACGTGCTGATGATTTTTGAAATAATATTGATAATTGAGTGAAGCTTTACTGTTAAAAGTTCATTCTTAGAGTTAATTCTTAGACATTTCGCATAGCATTAACCAATTTTCGGGTTCATCGGCTTCTTTAGCAGCAATCTTTAGTTTGTGTATAAAATCGGCTTTACTCTCAGCATTTTGAGCTTCACGAAGCATTTGCCCCAATAGATGTCCCGGATTTCAACAATTGCCTGGCAATAACAAACTTTCTATGTTCTTCTAATAATTCCGAATATTCAACAATTTCTAATGCAAACTCAAGCGTGAGTTTTACAATCAAATTATCCTTATCATTTCTCAAACACTTTCATTTTCAAATTTTCAAATCAACTCATTTTCAAATTTTCATTGTAGAATTTCCAGAACCCTTCTTTTATTTCGTCTCTCACGCGGCGGAACTCGCTCCAGATAAATTCATCAGTTCCAACGGCGTGCGAAGGATCGTCGAACCCGATATGAAGACGGTGTTTTACTTTTCCCAGGAATGCCGGGCAGTTTTCGTTGGCCCCGCCACACACGGTAATTACATAGTCCCATTCCTGATCGAGGTACATATCCACCTGATCAGACGTATGGTGACTGATGTCAATTCCTATTTCTTTCATTACGGCTACTGCTTTCGGGTTCAATTTCCCCGATGCTTCGGTTCCTGCTGAACAAACGGTGATGTTCGGATCGAACGACTGTAAAAAACCATGAGCCATTTGGCTGCGGCAACTATTGCCTGTGCAAAGGATTAAGACTTTCATATTTGTAATTTAAGAATGAGACAATTTGAGAATGAGGCAATTTGAAAATTAAATTCAGTGGTTTTTGCTCAATGATCTAATTTGCTAATCTGCTAATTGACAAATCAGGAGCAAACAAAATCGTCGGGCAACTGAATTTCCTCCAAAAATGCGGTCAAAAGGCTTTTCATTTCTTTCACTTTTTCCGTATCGAGGCAGTACCACATTTTTACTCCCTCGAAATGCCCTTTAATCAACCCAGCCTCTTTCAATTCGGCCAAATGTTGATTAACGGTTGTACGGCTTAGTGGTAATTCATCCGAAATATCCCCAGAAATACAAGTTTTGCTCTGAGCCAAAAATTGTAGTATCTGCAAGCGCGCCGGATGGGAAAGTGCCTTAAATAGCTTCGCTTTTTCCTGGATCGCTTCGTCAAAAAGTACCGTTTTCGCAGTAACCATATTCTATCGATTAAAAACATGACGCAAATATACGTCACTTTGAAATATAACGTATAAATGCGTCATTAAGTTTTGATTAAAGTTTGAACCCCTTTATTTTTATCAGGGCTTAATTTTTTCAAATAGTCCCAATAATTTTGTCTGATAAATTTCGGTAATCTGTGGTTGGCTCTCTCCAATCGGTTTTACCGGAATCAAATCCATCACCTGTTCTGGAGAAAGTCCCGATTCGAAGTACAAATTCATTGCGGCGTGTAACGTTTGCTGTATGGCAACCGTGCTTTCTTCTTTGGTCAGTCCCATCGGCTCTCCCAATTTTGTCAATTCATTCCACTGAAACCAAAAGTAAGTTGGCAACATAGCCGAAAGCAAGGCATACGCTTCCAGTTTCTGCTCAGCTACTTCAAAGGTTGTTCCCAAAACTTTAAGCAAATCGATCGTTTCATTTTTCTCCTTGAAACTTTCGGCAAAGCTCACCGGATTGAAGCCTTGGTTGATGTACGAGGTTGCATTGGGGATCATCCGGGCAAGGTTCGGGGTGCTTAGTTTCGAGGCGATTTTGGCCATGGTAATTTTGGGCGCCAGCGAAATCACCATGGCATCATTGGTCACCGTTCCGGCGATTTTTTCCAGCGTTTCCATGATCATTGGCGGATGCAGGGCAATAAAAAGAGTTGGTTGACTGGCCGTTTCTTCCAAACTTCCGGTTGTAATAAACGGGAATTGTGCTTTTAAAGCGGCAAGCACATCGGCATTGGTGTCAAATACTACGACCGATTCAAATTCCATTTTCTTATTGGCGAATGCCTGAAGAAATATTTTGGTGATACGTCCACCACCAATAAAACCGAGTGATTTTGTTTTCATAGGTTGTTTTTTATAATTAATTGGCTTTTTGTAAAATTCAGTAAAACAAATTAAAGTACGTTTATTTTACCCCCTTTTGTTTCAATACCTTCACAAGTTCTTCTTCCGAAAAATAACCTACATGTCGTGCGAACTCCTTGCCGTTTTCATCTAAAAAGACCTGTGTTGGAATGGATTCGATGCCATATTGTTTGGCAAACGGCTGGCCTTCGGGAGTCCATACATCGTGAAAAATCACTTTTACATCTTTGCCGTATTTTGCTTCAATTGATTTCATCACGGGTTGCATTTTCTGGCACAGAATGCAGCGCACCGAGCCCAATTCGATAAAGGTCACTTTATACTTTATCGCCTGCTTTGGTTCGGTTGCCTGTTTATGTGTTACGCCTTGGGGTGTGTTTTGCGCAAAACTGGTTAGCTGGATAGATGCCAATAAAATCAATACCAGTGATAGATTTTGAACAACTTTTGCACTCATTACTACACAATTATTATTTTGTATTTCAATAAGTTAATTTACCATTTTCTTTATGCACTCAACAACCTCACTCGCTTTCTCCATACTAAAAAGTGTTTGGCCTTTCGCTCATGAAACCAACACGCAGGGCATCAACCATCTGGTGTTGGTAAACTGTCTGCCAAAATCAGCGCCAGCGAATCGCAATACAATTACGCACCAAACTCGATAACACATACAGGCTGGTAGCAATGCCGATTATAAAAGCCTTGTTAATGCTCGAGATTGCCGGAGTATGGTGGTGATGGTGTTCTTCTTCCATTGCAATTAAATTTTATACTCGAAACTCATCAAAACGTGATGCTGAAAAGCCAGATTGTCATTTTCAGGCTGCCAGCCCTGGTAATTGAGCGAAACACTCACCCCTTTGGCCAGATTGTAATGTAGCCCGGCGATGTAGGCTTTCCCGGTGTTTGGGTAATCCCAGTTATTGGTTTGTCCCGTCAGGGTGTTGGCTTGCAGCAGATCGAACCGGGCAAAGAAGGCAAGGTCTTTTTCGAGCGCCAAACTGCCGTAGAATGACCAGCCAAACAAATCATGATCATTGATATTCAGGTGGTTCATCCGGTAGTTGTATTCTCCTCCAATCCTGAATTTGTCGTTGTATTTGTAGCCTGTGAAAAATGAAAGCAACTGCTGGACAGCCGGTTTCGACGGGTTTTTCGACTTGGTATTGTCGTAGAAAAAGCGGGTTTGCAATCCTTCAACCGGATTGAAATCGACACCGGAAGCAATTTTCACATCGCCGTACGGATCCTGGTCGAACCGGAAACCTTCGCCATTGGTCAGGGCCACGTCGAACCCAAATTTTTCACTGGCTTTGTAATAAGCAATCAAGCCCAGATCGCTGCTGGGAATGCCGTAATATTTATCCTGAAAGGTCGGTGCCACATAGCGATAGCCCCAAAATTTTTCCTGCGTGATGTAATGGTTTTGCAAAACGCCACCCACCTGAACATTAAAATGTTCGTTGGGTTGCCATTGCAGGGAAGCAAATTTCAGGGTCATAGAATAGTAACTGCCTGCTATTGAGTTGTTCGTAACGTTTAGCTTGTTGCCATTCGCGTCGGTCACTTCAATTTGCCCCACGGTGGTGGGACGTCCCATGTCGATAATAATTTTTCCTGAAAACTGCTGGCTAAACTGATATTCATAACCCAGATGTGCACGACCAAACCAAAATCCGTACTTCTTTTGGGCATTTTCGGATGCATTGTAATCGAAGTTTCCAAAGACCTGAATGATCGGCTTTCCGGAAGGTTTAAACGTGGCATTGGTTTCCTGCCCAACGACTTTAAGGGTTCCTAATATACTTATGAACAGCAATAAAAAGATTGGTGTTGTTTTCATTTTTTAGCTTTTTATGCTTCAAAAGATATAATTGAATAAATAGCCGACAATCAGGATCCCGGTACCAACAACTCCGATAAAAGTGAAGATTAACGGGAGTTTCAGCACTTTCCGAAGGATGACCATTTCAGGCAGAGAAAGTCCAATTACCGACATCATAAAAGCCAGTGCAGTACCGAGCGAGGCTCCTTTTTCGATCAGCACGGAAACAATCGGAACTATACCGGCTGCATTCGAATACAATGGAATACCAATCAAAATTGAAAGCGGGATGGAATACCAGGCCGATTTTCCCATCAGGGCTGCCATAAAATCTTCAGGAACATAACCGTGGGCGCCGGCGCCAACAGCAATACCCAAAGCCACGTAAATCCACACTTTGCCAACAATTTCTTTCAGGGCATTGTATCCAAAGCCGATACGCGTGGCAAAGCTCATCTTTCCGTCGTCGTCGCCCGAATCGCCCATTTGGGTTTCGTACACCCAGGGTTCAACCCATTTTTCGAGTTTCAGCAAGCCAATGACCCAGCCGGCCACAATAGCAATCACCAGCCCTGTGCCGATGTAAATGGCGGCCACCTGCCAGCCAAACAGCCCATACAACAGAATGATGGCTACTTCGTTAATCATAGGTGCCGAAATCAGGAACGAAAACGTAACTCCAAGTGGAACGCCTGATTCAACAAATCCCAGGAACAGGGGAATGGCCGAACACGAACAAAACGGGGTGACAATGCCCAGCGTGGCGGCCATTACGTTGCCGGTGAACGTCTTTTTCCCTTCCAGCGCCTTCCGGGTGCGTTCGGGAGTAAAAAAAGTCCGGACAATTCCCACAAAAAAGATAATGAGCGTGAGCAGCAGCATCACTTTGGGAAACTCGAAAATGAAGAAACGAAGTGCTTCGGTGAGATGTGCCCCTTTGGTCAGTCCCAAAACAGCATCGACGAACCAATCGGTTACCGGCTGCAGGTTGTGATAAATCACCCACCAAATCGGGATTAAGGCCAATGGCAACCAAATCGTATTTTTTAAGTTTTTGGTGTATTCCATTTTTTTGATTTTTAGTTTGTTCGTAAAAAACCGAACATTAGGTGCAAAATTTTTTTAGAATTTAACGTTGTGTTTTATCGATTCGGAATTCCAGTTTCTGATGATCTGGTTAATATCGGAAGAACAGCATTTTCCGGAGGGATTGAGCTCTTTGCATTGGTTTCCCGTGCAAGCGTCCGTGGCCTGCCGGATATCGGAAAGTGTTTTTGCGCCCATGGCCAGTGCTTTCTCAACTTCTCTTTGAGTTACCTGTTTTCAGTAGCAAATCATTTTATCCGGATTTACCACCTTCAGGTTGTTGAAATCGAATCTGTTCGCCATTACCTATTAAGCTTTTATAATGAATACTCTGATAATGTAATAAATACCCACAACAATAAACAAAACTGCAATCACCCGGCGGAACCAGATTTCGAAGTTCTTCATCTTGTTATAAACTCCGCCGATTGAACCCACCGAAAAGGCCAATATCCAGGCAAGAATAATTACAGGAATTCCAGTTGCCAAAGCGAAAACAACCGGAAGATAGAGGCCCGATGCACTTGCAATGGTCATTGGCACAAGCATTCCGAAATAAAGAACACCGCTGTATGGACAAAAAGCCAGGGCGAAAATCATTCCGAGCAAGATAGCGTCGAAAAAGCCCCACCTGGTTTTGGTTTCCATTCTGGAAGTCAATCCGCTCATTCCCGGGAACTTGATCTTGAGCACATCGAGCATAAATAAGCCGATAATAATCAATAAAGGTCCGATTATTTTTTCGCCATAGCGTTGAAAAAATCCTGAAAATTTGAACTGGTCGGCTCCCAAAAAAATAATCAGCGCGATGGCGGTGTACGAAATGGCGCGCCCGAGTGTGTAAAGCAAACCGTTCACAAAAACACGGTTGCGGTTTTCGATGTCCTTACTGATAAAACCAACCGCGGTGATATTGGTCGCCAACGGACAAGGACTGATGGCCGTCATCAAACCCAGCACCAGTGCCGATACCCACGGCACGGTGCTGTTTTCGAGAAGATTGGTCAAAAACTCCATGTTTTATAAATCTAACAGTGGGTCAACCTTGGCTTTTATAATCGATTTAAATTTGGCAGGATTGGTAACCGCATACAAAAAACCTTCGTTGGTAAGATCGATTTTCTGAGTCCCTTTCACGATGAGCAATGTTTGTCCCGACACTTTTAATTTTTCGGCAATCGGTTTGGTCGCTGCATCTTCCAGATTTAAAGCTTTAAACGTAACCAAGTCTCCGTAAAGGTCCTGCAAGTTGTTTTTTGCCTCAGCTTCCACGGTTCGGCAAGTTTCACACCGCGCCGTAAAATGGAAATAGTAAGCCTGAACCGGGGCTTGCGCCGAGCTTTGCACTTTGCCGTTTTGCGCCGGTGCTTCATGTGTCAGGCTGATCAACGCCAAGCAAGTAAAAAAACACCACATTAGAAAATTTCTCATGGCGAATTTAAATTGAACGGATTAATACTTGCTTGATTTCGTCGGACGAAGGAACGCGGCCTTTAATCTCTACTTTTCCATCAACCACCAGGGCCGGGGTCGTCATAACGCCATATTTCATGATTTGAACAATGTCTTCTACTTTCGTAATTGTTGCATCAATTCCATTCTGTTCTACCACTTCACGGGTCATTTTTTCAAGTGTTTTACATTTTGGACAACCCGTCCCTAAAATTTTAATTTCCATAACTTTTTTGTTTTAATATTCTTGAATTGGTTCTTATACTCCGATTTTCAGAAATTTTCGGAATAAATTCTGGGCTTCTTGCCAGTTGTCTTTATTCAGACAATATTTAACACAAGGAGCTTCAATTTCTCCCTGAATCAGCCCGGCATCTTTCAGCTCTTTCAAATGCTGCGACAGCGTTGATTTGACAACCGGCAGTTCTTCCGATAAATCACCGCTGTAACAACATGCTTGTTTTGAAAGTAGTTCAAGCACATACATGCGGATTGGATGTCCCATCGCCTTGGCATAACGGGCTGCCTTTTGCTGTTCTTCTGTAATACTTTCTTTCTGCATTGTTCGTAGTTCGTAAAATGACGAACAAATTAAATTCGTTTTATTAAAAAATGCAATGGTTTTCCAGAAAATAATAGATAATTTTTTTGAATGCGTATTGGCTGTCTCCCTGTCGAAAATTCAACTAATTTCAGGATTATCAGAGAAGCTTCATTCAGTGAGAAATAAAAACAGGAAAAGCGCCTGTTTTAGTGCAGACGCTTTTCCTATCTGAGGCTATTTTGTTACGAATTATTTCTTTTCCGATTCGGGTTTCAAGGCAACACTATAATAGTTGTTAAAATCAAACCATTTCGCAAAGGCGGCTTTGACCTCATCTTTTGTCATACTGTTAACAACTTCCACGAAATTGCCAAAATCGGCAAAAGAACCATTATCGATAAAATATCCGTTCGATAAGACACTCATCCAGTAGCGGTTCTCGCGTAAATTGGTTTCGTGCTCGCGGATCTGTTTTTCTTTGGCCTTCAGTAAATCTTCATTGGTTGGGCCATTGGTGGCAAAATCGTTGATTTGGTCGAAAACCGCTGCTTTCAGTTCGTCAATTTTCGCCGGATCGGTTCCATAGTAAATGGTTATACTGTATTCAGGAGAAGGGAACCGATCGATCGAGGGGCTGGCGCCAATACTGTACACGCTGCTTTTATCCTCGCGGATGACTTCCAACAGCCGGGTCGACAGAATTTTTCCAACAGCGTCAATCAGTATCCGGTTTTTGCGGGTATAATCAAAATCGCCATGAAAAACGATATACTGAATACTTTTGGGATCTTGTCCTTTATACACTGTCTTTTCGACAACGCCTTTGGGGGCCCCGATGTGCAAATCGTTCCATTTTTCGTTCGAATGGGTCGCCGGCAATGAAGCAATATACTTTTCGACCAACTCTTTTAAATTCACTTTATCAACATTCCCCACAAAGAAGAATTTAAAGTCGCTGGCATCATTAAAGCGTTCGGCATCGATGGCTGCAATCCGGTCTAATTTAGCTTCCTGTAAGATTTCAGGGGTCATTGGCCGAACCCGGGAACTATAATTCACATTAACTACCTGCAGAGTATCCTGAAAAGCAGCTTCCGGAACAGCCTTTTTATTTTGTAACATGCCCATCATTCTGTTTATATAAGAACTAAAAGCCGTTTGATCGATCCGCTGGGCCGTGAAATACAGGTAAATCATCTGCATCAGGCTTTCAATATCTTTGATATTCGAGTTTCCGCTAAAACCTTCTCTTAGTTCATTGATATACGGGCTGATACTAATCTTTTTATCGGCCATCAGTTTATCGAGCGAAATCTTATCGAAGTCGCCAATACCGCTCAGGCTCATGACTGCGGTAGCCATGTCGGCCGATACATCATCGGCTTGCCCGTACAACGAACTACCGCCTAAACTGTAGGCTGAAAACAAAATTTCATCGTCTTTAAAGTCAGTTGATTTCACCACCACGGTTGCGCCATTGGAAAGTGTCCATTCTTCGGCATCCACTTCCGGTAATTTTTTTACTTTGGTAATTTTGCCAGCCGGAGCCATATTTGAAATCAGGGGTTTGTCGATCACCTTATCCTGATAAGGCTCGATTTTCACTTTGGCAACCTCATCCAGCCAGCCTTTCAACTGATCTTCGGTTGGAATATTCATGCCTTCCAGGTCGGGAGCAGTCAGGATAACAACCCGGTTTTCTTTGGTAATCCATTTTTTTGCCAGCGCATTTACTTCTTCCAACTTAATATCCGGAATAAATGCCTTGAAATATTCATATTCATTTTCAATCCCCGGAATTGGTTCTTCGGTCATCAGAAAATTTCGCTTATATTCTTCAGCGTAATTGATCGACTGCTGCTTGTCCCGCTCGTTGTATGCTTTCTCAATCGAGGTAAGCATAGCGGCTTTCTGGCGCTCCAATTCACTGGCAGTAAAACCGAACTTCAGCACACGTTCATTTTCGATCAAAACAGCCTTCACCCCTTCTTCAATTTTCCCAGGCTGACAAACGGCAACCGAATTATAAACGCTTGCCGGGCCAAAGAGCTCTTCGTAACTCGAGGCTCCATAAATAAACGGCGGATTCTCTTTCTGGGTCAGTTCAGACAACCGGTCGTTAATCATGGCATTGTATAAATTTTCGACCAGCGATTGGCGATAATCGCCCAATGTTTTTGATTTTTCGAGCGGGTGTTTATAGAAAATCTGCGCCATCGGATACCGGGCTTCCTTATCGGTCGCAATGGAAACCAGCGTCTCTTTATGAGGCGGAATGTCAAACAGCTCCTTCTTACGCCCGTTTTTCACTGCCGGAATCGTTGAGAATGTTGCCTTTATCTGTTCAACCATTTTTTGTTGGTCGAAATCACCAACAACAACTACTGCCTGCAAATCGGGGCGATACCAGTCATTCCGGTAGCGGCGCACTGCGTCGGGCGGACAATGATCGACAATCTCCATTTTTCCGATTGGTAACCGGTCGGCATACTTTGAGTTATGTAGGAAAACCGGCAGCCATTTTTGCATCATGCGCTCGTTGGCTCCACGCCCACCACGCCATTCTTCGTGAATAACGCCTCTCTCCTTTTCAATCTCGTCGTCCGAATCGGTTGTCTGGCAGGCCCAATCATACAAAACCTGCAAACCTTTATCAATAAAAATTGCGCTATCGAGCGGCACCTTAATCATATACACGGTTTCGTCAAAACTGGTATAGGCGTTAATCTCCGGACCAAATTCCATCCCGATTGACTCGAGGTAGTTAATCAAATCGTGCTTCGGGAAATTCTTTGTTCCATTGAAAGCCATGTGCTCGCAAAAATGGGCCAGTCCCAGCTGATCCTTATCCTCGTCAACCGATCCGGCGCGAACAACCAGAAATAAATCAGCCCTGTTTTTGGGTGTGCTGTTCGCACGGACATAATAAGTCATGCCGTTTTCAAGAACGCCTTTAGACACTTTGGGGTCGAGCGGAATCGGCGCATTCAAGTCGAATTGCTGGGCAAAGCTGGTAATAACAATGAACAGCAATAAAAACAAACTACCTAATCTCTTCATATTTTTTATTTTAGTTTCTGTGAGTTTTTGTAATATGTAAAACGAACCCCATATTCATTACAAAAAATCTTTCACTGCATGAGCAAAAGCATCCTCCTCATTTGATTTTGCAACCCGGAACCTAGCCTTAAGTTCATCGGGGCCATTCTCAACCACATACGAATAGCGCGTAAATTCAAGCAAATCCAGATCATTAAAATCGTTTCCAATCCCCAGCGTCTGGTTGTGGTCGACACATACCGCATCGCAAACAAATTTTACCCCGTTGCCTTTCGACACTGCTTCGTGAAAGATTTCCATCCAAATATACCCGGTATCAAGCGGTGAGCTGGTCCGAACTACTTTTACCTCCGGGAAATGGGTCAATATCTCGAGCTTCAGTTCATGAAACCGTTTCGGGTTATTGGGGAAGATGACAAGAAACTGGCAGGCTTCCGATCCTGGAGGACAATTTTCCGGCAACGGTTCCGAATAGGAGTTATGAAAATCGAAATATCGCTCAAACTCGCTGCACGGCTGGGTTCCGCGATAATACCAGCACATGTGATTGTCAGGGACTGGTTTGAAAAGATGAAAATTCAGGTCCCGGTTAATAAAAAACCGGACAAGCCCCGACACGGTATCCCGATGCATATTTCTGAAATACATCAACTCCCGTTTCTTCCAGTCATACACGCCGGCACCCGATGAGAAAACCACATAATCAAACGGAATGTGATCAGGAATAACTTCGCAGGTTTTTCGAAAATTACGGCCGGTTGCAACCACCCGGATAATGCCTTTCTCGCCCAAAACTTCCAACATCTCCATGTTCGACCGGCTAATTGACTTGTCGTTCATCAAAAAAGTCCCATCCAAATCGGTAGCCACTAATTTCAATAACTCTTTCTCTTCCATCATTTCTACATTCGTTAAGATCCACACAGGTTGTGAATAGCAGCAACACGCGAAACAATCTCGTTGCACATAACCACGTTTCAAGGTTTGAACTACGAATTTACCAATTTAACCAACAGCTTTGCTCGTTACGAAAGTCTTTGTTTCTCTTGTTCATCGGGAAACAAGCCTGTTTGATCGAAAATAATTGATTCCGTTTGGGTCCGGGCTTAGTTTTATGGTGTAATTTATATCTTTGTTCTCCATTTAAATAAACGTTGACAGAATTATGAAGCTCGCATTAATCGGATACGGAAAGATGGGCAAAGAAATTGAAAAGATTGCCCTAAGCCGCGGACATGAAGTTGTTTTAAAAATAGATATAAGCAATCCGGAAGACTTAACGGTTGAGAATCTCCAAAAAGCAGATGTAGCCATCGAGTTTACCATTCCGGATTCAGCCATCGCCAACTATCAGAAATGTTTCGAAGCCGGGATCCCGGTCGTAAGCGGAACAACCGGCTGGCTCGAAAAGCAGGCCGAAGTACACCAGCTTTGTCTCGAAAAAAATGGTACGTTCTTCCATACAACCAATTTCAGTGTTGGGGTGAATATTTTCTTTGCCCTGAATAAAAAACTGGCCCAGTTGATGGCTCCTTATCAGGAAGAATACAAAGTTGAAGTAAAAGAAGTTCACCACATTCACAAGCTGGATGCGCCAAGCGGAACTGCCATCACCCTGGCCGAAGGGATCATGGAAAACATACCATCGAAAAAAAGCTGGGTAAACAAGGCAACCGACAACCCGGCCGAGCTGGGGATCATTTCAGAAAGAATCGGCGAAGTACCTGGCATTCATACCATCACCTATGATTCGGGCATCGATTATATCGAAATCACACACAGCGCGCGTAACCGTCAGGGCTTGGCCCTGGGGGCAGTCCTGGCTGCCGAATACAGCGCCGGCAAGAAGGGAATCTTGTCGATGAACGACATGCTAAACATCTAATTAAAAAATACAGTTGATTACAATGAAAGAACTTCTCACCAATAAGTGGTTCAAATTTGCCGTAGTTGGACTACTTTATTCCCTGTGGGTCATCTGGCTTGAAAGCTATCTTTGGTTCCTGGGGTTAGCTGTCATTTTCGACATCTATGTAAGTAAAAAAGTACACTGGGCTTTCTGGAAAAAGAAAAACCCACCAGATGGCAAACAAACCAAGGTGGTTGAGTGGATAGACGCCATCATCTTTGCAGTTATTGCGGCTACCTTTATCCGCATGTTTTTCATCGAAGCTTACACTATCCCGACCTCATCCATGGAAAAAACCATGCTGGTTGGCGATTATCTTTTTGTAAGCAAAGTATCATATGGGCCGAAATTACCAAACACCCCCCTTTCGTTCCCCTTTGTTCACCACACCATGCCATTCTCGACAACAAAAAAATCGTATGTCGAATGGATTAAACTACCTTACAAACGCATCAGCGGATTTGGCAAGGTAAAAAATAACGACATCGTGGTTTTCAATTTTCCAGAAGGCGATACCGTGGCGCTCAATGCCCAGAACCAAAGCTATTACCAGTTGGTCCGTACGTATACCCGCCAGCGCGTTTGGAACGACAAACAAACCTTTGGCGATATTATTTCTCGTCCGGTCGATAAACGCGAAAACTACATCAAACGATGTGTTGGTATTCCGGGTGACGAAATCGAGCTGAAAAACGGACAACTATTTGTAAACGGGCACGCCCAGCAACATTTCCAGGGCATGCAGCTTGATCACATTGTAACGACCAACGGAACGCCAATTGCCAAACGCGTGTTGGATAAAATGAAAATTGCCGAAGACGACCGGCATGTATATTCCGCTACCCAATATCTGTTCCCGCTCACCGAAAGCAATGCCACCGAGATGAAAGCTTTGCCCAATGTAACTTCGGTAACTACCATGGATGTTCCTCCGGGCAACTGGGACAAAAACATTTTCCCGTTCAGTCCAAACTATCCGTGGAATGTCGACAATTTTGGGCCACTCCAGATCCCGAAGAAAGGACAAACCGTCAAGCTTACCCTCGAAAATTTGCCGTTATATGAACGCATTATCGACCTCTATGAAGAGAATGACCTGAAGGTAAAAGACAGCACCATTTATATTAACGGCAAAGTAGCCGACAGCTACACCTTCAAAATGGATTATTACTGGATGATGGGCGATAACCGCCACAACTCGGCCGACTCGCGATACTGGGGCTTCGTTCCGGAAGACCACATTGTCGGGAAAGCCGTCTTCATCTGGCTGTCGTTAGATAAAGACAAATCGTTCCTTGGCAAAATACGCTGGAACCGCTTGTTCCGGTTTATTTAAAAGAAGAATGCGCTAAGCTCCATACCAAAGGCAGTAACTTTCGGGTTGCTGCCTTTTTGTTTTTCCCCCTTCAAAAGCTTTTTCCAGTGAAAGGGCTTGGAATAATCATGATCTACATAAAGCCATGAGACAGCCATAAGAGCCATAGCTTATGCAAACCGAAAATGAATTGACCAAAGGGAAATCCGCGAAGCGAATAAATGACGACCCCATCCGTTGGAATTCAGATTGAAAAGCGAACACTGTTACGAAAATTGTTCGAACCAATATCGAAAATTTAACAAACGAAAGCACATCTAAAGACCGGTCTTTCCCCCCGAACAACGAATCGCTCACCAGGGAAACCGGGCAAAAAAAAGCCCCCGAAAAATTTCCGGAGGCTTCTGTTGTAAAGAAATATTTTCTCAGACACGTTTTTCTTTGATACGTGCTTTTTTACCAGTCAGCTGACGCAAGTAGTACAGTTTTGCCCTGCGGACACTACCTCTCTTGTTCACTTCGATCAATTCGATAAATGGAGAAAACATAGGGAAGATACGTTCAACACCAATGTTACCCGACATTTTACGAACAGTAAATGTTTTAGTCACTCCGGTTCCTTTTACCTGGATTACAACACCGCGGAAGTTCTGGATACGTTCCTTGTTACCTTCCTTAATTTTATAGTGTACGGTAATGGTATCACCGGATTTAAACGCCGGAACTTCTTTAACTTCCTGAGCGAATGCTTCTTGTGCAACTTTAATTAAATCCATTGTCTTTAAGTTTTAGTGGCAATATTACTACAACTGAGTGTGTAAGAGATTGCAAAAATGTGGCGCAAAAATAATAAAAATATCCAACGATCAAAGAGTCCTGATCAATAAATAACTGTCAGAATGCAAATTAATGTGCAGCACCCTGCGGCATCTTAAAATGATCGCCCGTGCTGTTTACAATCACTCTGTACCACCACTCCGGATATCCGGGAAAATTCGGAGTGGCAGGCATTCCGGTTTCAGTGCGTTCAAATTTTCCGTCTTTTTCCTTCTTTACATTTCCGTCGAGATATTTAATCAGCAGATAATGAGAAAGTTTTTTCCACTCAGCCGTCATTCCATTTGCCTGGTTGACCGAATAATCAGACAGGAACTGACGGGCTTCGGCCTGCTTTCCGGCATCCCACAAGGTTTTTGCCGCCTGATCTATTACCGGCGTATATTCCTGAAACTTGGTTTCCAGGTTCGACTGTACTTTCCGGATATCTTTGATCATATCATCGTAGCGTAAATACGCAAAGTTGGAAACCGTATTAAATGTCCAAAAAGCCGATGTTTCCGAATAAGTCAGCATATCGCCATTGCCAACCCGGAAACATTCCGGAATTTCCTGAATGCCGCAATACATCGGGACATAACAGGTGCTGTACGTATCGTCAACCCCAAACCAGTTGATTCCGCCAATGGGATCAGGAAGCCACGAACGGCTCTGGGCTACAAACGAAAAACCGGTTTGCTGTGTTGAAATAGCCCGCTCGTTACAATAAGTTGCCGAATCAACTTTCCAGGTCAAGCCGCGCCAGCGGTATGGCAATTTGTACGGACCAGCGCCCACATCCTGGGTCATATCCAGAGCAGTTCCTTCAAAATGGTCGCGCATCATCCCAATCACGTCCCGAACACTCAGTTTTTTGTCTGGTTTTACCCACAGCGGCAACCGGTTGGTCGGGAAATTATTTTCCCCGCCGTGTTCAATCTTACCCATCACATAGTTTTCGTATTGAGCCATTCCGGAAGCAACCTTGTTAAAACCAGCCCAAACGCGGGCATCGCAGGCCCGGGCGCCACTGAACCCAACCGGGGCATACACATCAGAAAAACTAAAATCTTTGTTTTTGCCTTCGAACCATCCCTTCTCGCGGGCAAACGAAATCACATCTTTCGAAAACATGCAGTTCTTCGGGTCCCCCATCGGGAAAGTCGTGATGCGGGCCTGATTGGCATGTCCACAGATATAGCCATCGGGAACGCGCAGGGCTACCCAAACAGCGCCTTTTTCTCCTTTTCCTTTCCCGATCATTTCCATGATCCAGACTTCGTTCGGGTCGCTGATGGAAAAACTTTCGCCTTCGCTGGCATAGCCAAATTCTTCAACCAGGCTGGTCATTACCTGAATGGCTTCACGCGCGGTCTGGGCCCGCTGCAAAGCTACATAAATCAGGCTGCCGTAATCCATGATGGCGCCAGGCTGTTGCTGCAACTCTTCCCTCCCGCCAAACGTTGTTTCGCCAATGGCAACCTGGTGCTCGTTCATATTTCCGATCACGCTATAGGTGTGTGATGGCTGCGGAATCCGGCCCATATACTTGCCGGTATCCCACTCGTAAATGTCGCGCATGGCCCCTTCCGGATAATCCTGGGCTGGCTGATAATACAACTCACCGTACAAAACATGGGAGTCGGCAGCATAGGTAATCATGGTCGAACCATCGACCGTAGCGCCTTTGGATATCAGGAAATTGGTACACCCATTGGATGCCTGCATTCCAACAAATCCCAAAACCAAAGACAGAATAGCAATTCGTTGTAATTTTTTCAATATCATCGTTCATTAAAAATTATGATTTTCAGGAGAAACAAAGATAAGGGCATCTCTAAAAACCCAATGTTAATATATTTGTTTAATTGTTAATATTTTAAGCATGGGATATATGGTTAGATTGCCTATTTTACAGTACAAAAAAGAGCAACAATGAAGAATATCAATATGCTAGGCCTATTTG
>JAJUGZ010000125.1 GCA_029265715.1 Bacteroidota bacterium | reverse complement strand
TTAATTGTTAATTCGAGTTAAGTGGCTGATTTAAATTTTTGTTCCTGAATGAAAAAGGATACTTTTGTGCTCCGGATTTGTTAACTATTTAAAATCAGTATAAATTATGGCAGACTATAAAAAAGCGCTTTTAATGATCCTCGATGGCTGGGGAATCGGCGACGGATCTGAACGCGACGTGATTGCAACAGCCCCAACGCCATTCATGGATTACCTGAACGCCAACTACCCTCATTCGCAGTTGCTTACCAGCGGCGAAAACGTTGGGCTCCCCGACGGCCAAATGGGCAACTCGGAAGTAGGACACCTGAACATTGGCGCCGGGCGCGTGATTTATCAGGATATGGTCAAAATCACCAAAGCAATCCGCGACAAATCGCTGTGGAAAGAACCACAAATTGTGAAGGCTTTTACTTACGCAAAAGAAAATAACAAAAACGTCCACCTGATCGGATTGATTGGCCCGGGCGGGGTTCATGCGCTGAGCTCGCACATGATTGCCCTTTGCCAGATTGGTACCGATATGGGACTGGAAAACATTTTTGTTCACGGGTTGACCGACGGCCGCGACACCGACCCTCGTTCGGGCTACAGTTTTGTTGAAGACGACCTGAAAAACCTGAAAGGCACCAATGGCAAATTTGCCTCGCTGATTGGCCGTTACTACGGAATGGACCGCGATAAAAACTACGACCGCCTGAAACTGGCTTACGACCTTTACACCAAAGGCATTGGAACCCCATCGACCGACCTCCTGAAATCGATCCAGGAATCGTATGATGCCGGCGTGACCGACGAGTTCCTGAAACCAATCGTAATGGTTGACCAAGCCGGGAAACCGCTGGCCACCATTCAGGAAAACGATGTGGTAATCTGTTTCAACTTCCGTACCGACCGTTTGCGCCAGACAACCATCGCCTTCACACAGCAGGACCTCCCGGAATTTGGAATGAAAACCATGCCGCTGCAATGGTACACCATGACTAATTACAAAGCCGATTTCAAAGGCATCAACGTCATTTTCGACAAGCCGAACCTCGACAACACCATGGGCGAGGTAGTCGCCAAAGCCGGTTTGAAACAGATCCGCATTGCAGAAACCGAGAAATACGCACACGTAACCTTCTTCTTCAGCGGTGGCCGCGAAGACGAATTTAATGGCGAAAAACGGATTCTGATCCCGTCGCCCAAAGTCCCAACTTACGATTTTCAACCTGAAATGTCGGCCCCGCTGGTTCGCGACGCCATCGTTCCGGAACTGGAAAAAGGAACTGCCGATTTTGTTTGCCTGAACTTTGCCAACGGCGATATGGTTGGGCATACCGGCGTTTACGAAGCCATTTCGAAAGCTGTAACGGCTGTTGACGCCTGCGTGAAAGACGTGGTAACCGCCGCTCAAAAAGGCGGGTACGATGTGTTGATCATTGCCGACCATGGAAACGCCGACAATGCCGTTAATCCGGATGGGTCGGCCAATACAGCCCACTCGCTGAATCCGGTTCCGTGCATCTACGTTTCTGAAAACAAAAACGTAAGAATCAACGACGGTATTCTGGCCGACGTGGCCCCAACCTTACTCTCGGTAATGGGATTGGAAATACCTCAGGAAATGACTGGCAAAGTGCTGATCGAAAAATAAACTCGTTATATAAAACCATTAATCCTGACAGGTTTTCGGGAAACCTGTCAGGATTTGTTTTTTAACCTATCATGTATGCTGGAAATCGGACGCGCCATTGTTAGTTTCGACATACTCGAAAAACACTTTTTGTGCGATTTATTGAAATGCAAAGGACTTTGCTGTTTGGAAGGCGACTCGGGAGCCCCTTTAACTCCGGAAGAAGCCCGGACCATCGAATCGGTTTATGCAGAAGTTGAGCCCTACCTGCCCCGGGAACACCGTGATGAAGTACGAAAACAGGGCTTTTCGGTAACCGACTCCGACGGCGACCTGGTAACACCGTTGGTTAATAACCGTCAGTGCGTTTATACCTATCTCGACGAAAAAAGCATTTGGAAATGCGGGATTGAACGTGCTTTCCTGGATGGAAAAATTACCTGGCGCAAACCAGTATCCTGCCATCTGTTCCCCATCCGGATTACCGAATACACCGATTTTGATGCGGTCAACTATCAGCAAATCGACATTTGCAAACCTGGCCGCCAATGTGGCGCCGGAGCCCGGTTGCCGCTCTACAAATTCCTGAAAGAACCTCTGATCCGGAAATATGGAGAAGAATGGTACCAGCAACTGGAGTATGCGGGCGACCATCTTAGCTTAATTAAGTAACCTGAATAGGATATTAAGAGCAACTCCCCGTCCAGAAATGTCATTAAATGGCCATTGGGTCATCAGTGAAAAAAGCCACTTTTGACGACCCAATGACCATCAACAACAAACAATGACTGAAAAAATCCATGATCAGGAACGTGTCTACCGGTTAAGTCAGGCAATTCATCAAACCATAATTTCAATGCGGTTTTTTTCCGGATCGAGGACTACACTTTCGTAATAGCCATCGCCGGTTGTCCGCGGCGGGCTTAAAACTTCAAAGCCATCTTCCCGCAACTGCCGGGTTAGTTCGTCAACTTTTTGGCGGCTGCCCACGTTGATGGCAAAATGCACCAGCCCCAGATACTGTTTATACAAATCGTTTTTCGACTTCAGGATCGAAGGCATCTGCATCAGCTCAAGCCGGCAATTGCCATTAAATGAAAGGAAATAGGACCGAAACTCTTTGGAGTGGTTATAATAACCAGCACTTGAACTGGCATCGAAATAGTGCATGTAAAAATTCCTCATCCCTTCAAGATCGGTAGTCCAGATTGCTATATGATCAATTTTCATTGTGGGTAATATTAATTAGTTGTGGCATGTCTAAGTTACAATATTCCATTCATCAAAAAACCGGGACAAATAATGTTCCATAAATTGATGCCGTTTTTCTGCTAAAACTTTTGCAGAATTTGTATTCATCCGGTCTTTCAGCAACAACAATTTCTCGTAAAAATGGTTGATTGTAGGGGCCTGACTGGTTTGGTAAGCATCAAACCGGTTGTGCAAAACCGGTTCAATCTCCGGGTCATAAATCAGCCGGTTGTGGTTTCCTCCGTAAGCAAAAGTCCGGGCAATACCAATAGCCCCCATGGCGTCCAGCCGGTCGGCATCCTGAACAACTTTGGCTTCGGGCGAGTGTGCCGGTGTTTCGACCCCTGCTCCCTTGAACGAAACATCACGGATCACGGATACTATTTTCTCCTGCATGTCTGACGACAAACCCAGGCTCTTCATCCACATGTAAGTTTGTGGCAAACTTCCGGCATCTTCGGCGTCGGTCAATTTCCAGTCGTCCAGTTCATGCAGCAGGGCCGCCATTTCAACAACAAACAAATCGGCACCCTCCTCTTCCGCAAGGAACAATGCCAACTTGCGAACCCGGTCGGTATGAAACCAGTCGTGCCCGCTTGCTTCATTCCTGAATCTCCAGGAAATGAATTCGACGGTTTTTTCTATTAGTTCTTTTTGATCCATATTCTCCAAATTTACAGAAAATACAAGCATTACAACCCGAAACTGCCACCAAGAATTAATCATATTTTAAAATAAATATCCGGATCAGGAAGAAACCGGCAAAATTCGTTCTACTTCTTGTCATAGGTTTTAAAACCTGTCGAAAAAGAACGCAGGTTCGTAGTTTTCACTACATTTGCAGAACTTTTGGAACAACGGATCTGTTTTTTCAGATTAGTATAAGATTTTCGTTATGGGGAGGTTGGATAAATTGACATTGCCTGCCATGTTGCAGTCAAGTTTCCGCAATTTTGCAGGTAATCAGTCTTTGGTTTTTGCAGGAGAGGAACAAAGAACCTATGCACAATTAGAGCAAGAAGTAAAGCGGGTGGCCGTACTGCTTAAACTGGCGGGAGTTGCCAAAAACGACAAAGTTGCAATTCTCAGCGCCAACATGCCCAACTGGGGTATTTCATATTTTGCCATCAATGTCATTGGAGCCATCGTGGTTCCCATCCTTCCTGACTTTCACCAGAACGAAATTCAAAACATTCTGGACCATGCCGAAGTAAAAACTATTTTTGTATCCGAATCGCTCCGGCACAAAATATCTTCTGCCCCTGACCTTACAGTTCTTGCCATCGAAAATTTCTCGGTCCTATCCGGCGATGACCAAATAATGCTCCCGGATTCAGCTCCGGATTTCGAGTTCGAACATGTTGATGAAAGCGATGTGGCATCAATCATTTATACTTCCGGGACCACCGGGAAGTCGAAAGGGGTGATGCTGACCCACAAAAATATTGTGTGGACAGCCCAGCAAGGTTCATTAATCCAGCCTATCGCCGAATCCGACCGCTTCCTGTCGCTGTTACCCTTGTCGCACACATTTGAAAACACCTTGGTACTGATTTTACCAATAATGTTCGGGGCCTCGGTCCATTATCTAAAAAAACCACCAACCCCGGCAGTTTTGCTCCCGGCGCTCGAATTGGTGAGGCCGACAATCATGCTTATCGTTCCGCTGATTATTGAAAAAATATACAAAAGCAAAATTTTACCCGGCATCAACAAAAGCTTCCTGACACGGAACCTTTATAAGGTTGCGCCGTTCCGGGTTTTGCTGCACCGGATAGCCGGCAAAAAGCTTTACAAAACGTTTGGCGGACAACTGAAATTTTTCGGCATTGGTGGCGCTAAATTAGACGATACCGTTGAACGATTCCTGATGGAAGCCAAATTCCCGCTGGCCATTGGTTACGGGATGACCGAAGCTTCGCCTTTGCTGGCAGGTGCCGGCGTTGGGAAAACCCGCTTTTTATCGACAGGCCCGGCTATGCCCGGTGTTGAATTGCGCATTGCCAATGCCAATCCCCAAACCGGCGAAGGAGAAATACAGGCCAAAGGCGAAAACATCATGAAAGGGTATTACAAAGAACCCCAACTTACCCGGGAAGCTTTTACCGACGACGGCTGGTTAAAAACCGGAGACTTGGGCCGCTTTGACAAAGACCAAAAGCTTTACATCAAAGGACGTATCAAAAATATGATTGTTGGCGCCAGTGGCGAGAATATTTATCCGGAAGAAATCGAATCGGTTATCAACCGAATGGAATACGTTTTGGAATCGCTTGTCATTCAACAAAAAGGACGATTAGTTGCACTGGTTCACCTGAATATGGAAGAACTGGAAAGACGGTACAAAGACCTAAAATCGGAAGCCGTACAATACGTAAACGAACGCGCCGAAGAGATCCTGAACGAAATCCAGCGAAAAGTTAACGAGCAGGTCAATAAGTTTTCGCAGATACAACGCGTTGTACTACAGCCGGTCCCATTCGAAAAAACACCAACACAAAAAATCAAACGTTTCTTGTATTATTAATCCGGTTTCTTCCCGGGTTATAAAATTTATCAGAACACCCCCCGGACGAGATATCAAATATTATTCTAATTTAGATGAGTCCGTTTTTTATTTAAGGACTCTGCAATGAATAAATGGATTTACACAACTTTTACCGTCTTCTTGCTTTTTTCTTGCACCAGGCAACAAAAACCAAATAAACTGTTAACCCATACGCCTCTGCGGATAGAATTAAGCAACCTGGACCGCTCAGCGTTTCGGCCCAAGCAATCAGAAATTAAACTGATGGGGCACCCCCTAAAAGTACCAGCCCAAAAACCGGCCATCGTTTATTTGAACAAAAAAGAACAACCATCGGCCCATCCCCGCGTCGTTTTGGCCGGACAACCGATTGTCAATACTCCCGGGCAAGGCAAGTTCCTCAACCCTAAACAAGTCCCGGCCATCAGCAAATCGATATTAGCCGGCCCCCCTGAGGTTGAAACGGTTAAAGATGCCTATATCAAAGATGATAATCAGCAAAATTTCAGCATTTTCACCAAGCGCCACGGACTAAAATACAGCGCAGTGCACTGTATGATGCAGGACCGGAGCGGAAATATCTGGTTCTGCACCTATGGTGGGGGCGTTTCGAAATACGATGGCAAATCGTTTACCCATTTTACCGAAAAAGAAGGGTTAAGCAACAACCGGGTTTGGTCGGTCATGCAAGACCGCGACGAGAACATCTGGTTTGGGACCGATGGCGGGGGGGCGTGCCGCTACGATGGCAAATATTTTACCCGTTTTACCGAGGCCGAGGGGCTGATTGGCAATTCGGTCCTGAACATGACGCAAGACAAACACGGGAATATCTGGTTTGCAACAACCGATGGGGTATCGAAATTCGACGGAAAGTCCTTCACCCAGTTTACTGCCAGGGAAGGCTTGTGTGACAATACCATTTTATCGGTACTGGAGGATAAAAATGGAAATTTATGGTTCGGCTCCGGCGAAAACGGAGTAACTAAATTTGACGGGAAGACCTTTGTAAATTTTTCCCGGGAACAGGGATTGATCAACAATTCGGTTTTATCGATCCTGCAGGACAAAGACGGGAACCTTTGGTTCGGAACCCACCGTGGCATCTCGGAATATGATGGCCGATACTTTACAAACTATACCGAAACCGAAGGCTTAGCTTATAACGATGTGTATCACATTTTGCAGGACAAGGACGGAGACCTGTGGTTTGCCACCCATGGAGGAGGAATATCAAAACTTTCCAGAGAAAACAGAACTCCCGGTTCTTCAACCAGCCTCCGGCACTTTGTTAATTACACAACAGCGGATGGTTTAAGCGATGATGTCGTCTTGTACATCCTGCAGGATAAATGTAATACGATTTGGTTCGGGACCAATAACGGGGTCAGTAAATACGGCGGAAAACTATTTACACATCTGACTACCCGCGAAGGGATCAGCAACAACAAAGCTTACAGCATTATTAAGGATAAAGCCGGGGATCTGTGGATGGGAACTTCCGGAGGGGGGGCTTTAAGATATAATGGAAAATCAGTTGAATGCTTTTCGGAGAAAGAAGGCTTGTGTAGCAATAAGGTCTTTTGCATATATCAGGACAAAGATGGCAATATCTGGTTTGGGACCGATGGCGGAGGAGTCTCGAAATACGATGGAAGTTCGTTTATCCACTTTTCGCAAAAAAACGGCCTCCCCAACGACAAGGTCTTCACCATTCTTCAGGATACCGACGGGAATATGTGGTTTGGCACTTACGGAGGCGGTATCTCCCGTTACAACGGGAAATGTTTCACCAACTATTTTATTAAAGAGGGAGTTCCTCAAAATGCCATTGTTTGTTCGTTTCAGGATGCCCAAAAGAACCTTTGGTTTGGGACTGATGGCGGAGGAATATTAAAATTCTCTCCGCCGGGGAAGGCCTGTTTTAACGGTCAACCAGAGTATCAGGTCACAAACCTTACTAAAAAAAACGGGTTAAGCAGCAACAACATCTATAGCATATATCAGGACAAAGACGGCTCCATGTGGTTTGGAACTGGCGGTGGCGGCCTTATTAAATTCGACGGGAAATACACAACAACCTATACCGAAAAAGATGGACTGTGCAGCAACTATATTCTGAGTATCTTTCAGGACAAAAATGAAACCCTTTGGTTCGGAACACGCTTCGGACTATGCCGGATAAATTCTAAAAACAAAAAGGCAACCGCAAATAAAAACGAACCCTTATCTTTTGTCAGTTACGAGGACGAGGACGGATTCCTGGGCATTGGGTGCAACCGGAGCGCCATTTGCCAGGACAAAACCGGAACAATCTGGATCGGGACTAACGACCGGCTCACCGCTTACCACCCCGAGGGCGATGTTGCAGACACAATCCCCCCGAACATCCAGCTAACCGCCGTAGATCTGTTCAATGAGAAAATTAACTGGAGCGACCTGATTGTTCCAGCCTCGCAGAAATCGGGCAAAAGCGAAGTACGCGATACCAGCATCGTTCTGGAGAACGGCGTCACCGTAAGCAACTTCCGGTTCGATAAAACCTCAGACTGGTATGGCCTTCCTCTTAACCTGAGCCTGAACTTCGACAATAACTTTTTAACCTTCAAATTTATCGGGATAACACAAATCCGGAACAAAAAGGTAAAGTACCAGTATCAATTGGTTGGGCTCGATGAAAACTGGAGCGCCCCGACTACAACGAACGAAGTAACGTATGGAAATTTATCGCCAGGCCATTATACTTTTAAAGTAAAAGCCGAAAACAGCGAAGGTTTTTGGAGCAACGAGTTTGAATACCCTTTCACAATCCGCCCCCCCTGGTGGCAAACAATCTGGTTCCGCCTCGGAATGGCTGCATTCGTTGTTATCCAACTGGCATTGTTATATTTATGGCGGATTAAATCACTCAGAAAAAGACAGAAGTACCTTGAACGGAAAGTGGCAGAAAAAACCGAACAGGTAGTCAGACAAAGTCAGGAACTACAGGCTATTAATAATGAACTAATCCAACAAAAAGAAGAGCTCGAAGCCGCCAATGCCACCAAAGACAAACTCTTTTCGATCATTTCGCACGATCTCCGAAGCCCGTTCAACGGATTCCTGGGCCTTACCGAATTAATGGCCGACGAACTGGAAGAACTTCAGCTAAACAACATGCATGAACTGGCGGTAAGCATGAAAGAATCGGCCAGCAATCTGTACCAGTTGCTCCAAAACCTGTTAGAATGGTCGCAACTTCAAAAAGGCGCCATCAAATTCAGGCCCCAGGGTTGTCAACTACGGACAATCGCAGAAAAATGCCTCTTGATCTTGCAGGAAACGGCCCGAAATAAAAAAATCAAACTAACAAACAACATTCCAGCTGATTTAGAAGTATTTTCCGATGAGTACATGCTCCGGACTGTTATTCAGAACCTGGTTTCCAATGCGCTCAAATTCTCGTCTGTAGGGGAAGAAGTCAGAATTGATGCCCAACAGAAGACTGACCGTGAGGTCACCATTTCTATTTCGGACTCAGGGATCGGGATGAGCCCTGATTTATTGGCGAAACTCTTCCGGATAGGCGAAAACACCGGGCGTAAAGGCACCCAAAATGAGCCAACAACCGGGCTGGGGCTAATCCTTTGCAAAGAATTCACCGAGAAGAACGGCGGTCACATCTGGGCCGAAAGCGAAGAAGGAAAAGGAAGTACATTTTATTTCACCGTTCCGGCCCTGACTAAATCTGGGATGAACGAACCCAAACAATTGTCTGAAGCCAATTTATGACCTCCGGATCGTTTGGGAAGATTTGACCCGAAAGCTTCATTTCTTCGGGTCAAACCGGCCTTACTCGCACAATTCTGCAAAATACCTGTAAAATAACGGAATCGTCCGGATCCCGTTATAGAATTGTTCGAGCGGAAAATTTTCGTTTGGAGAATGAATATTGTCCGACTCAAGCCCAAAGCCCATTAAAATCGATTTAATGCCAAGCACCTGTTCGAAAGTCGAGACAATCGGAATACTTCCCCCGCTGCGGAACGGAACCGGTCGCCGGCCGTACGTGTCGAGATAGGCATTCTCTGCAGCCCGGTAAGCTGGCAGGTCAATCGGGCAAACATATCCCTGTCCGCCGTGCAACGGCGTAACTTCCACTTTTACCGATTTGGGGGCCATCCGTTCAAAATACTCTTTAAACAAGATTGCTATTTTCTCGTGATCCTGATTGGGAACCAGCCGGCACGAGATTTTGGCAAAGGCTTTCGACGGCAATACCGTTTTGGCTCCTTCGCCCGTATAACCGCCCCAAATTCCGCATACATCAAAGGTTGGGCGGATACCGGTATGTTCGGTTGTCGTATATCCCTTTTCGCCAGCCAATGCTTCGACCCCAAGCGCTTTTTTATAGGCCTCGGCATCAAACGGGGCCTGCGCCAGCAAGGCACGTTCTTCGGCTGAAACTTCCAGCACATCGTCATAGAACCCGGGAATGGTAATACGCCCGTTTTCATCGATTATCTTAGCAATCATCGAGGCCAGCACATTAATCGGATTGGCCACAGCTCCGCCAAATAGTCCGGAGTGTAAATCGCGGCAAGGCCCGGTTACCTCAACCTGCCAGTAGGCCAAACCACGCAACCCGGTAGTGATCGACGGAATATCGCGGGCGATCATCGAAGTATCCGAAATCAGGATAACGTCAGCTTTCAGCATGTCTTTATGCTGCTCGCACCACGCACCCAGATTGGGCGACCCGATTTCTTCTTCCCCTTCAATCATAAATTTTATATTACAGGGCAGGGTGTTGGTTTTCACCATCAGCTCAAACGCTTTGGCATGCATAAAACTCTGCCCCTTATCGTCGTCGGCTCCACGGGCCCAGATTCTCCCTTCGCGGATTTCAGGCTCAAACGGCGGCGTTGACCACAAATTAAGTGGATCGACCGGCATCACATCCATGTGTGCATAAACCAATACCGTCGGTTTATCCGGATCAATGGTTTTTTCGGCGTAAGTAACCGGGTTTCCGGCTGTTTCATATACGTCGGCCCTATCGGCACCCGAACTTAGCAATATTTCTTTCCAGTATTCGGCAGCCCGGTACATATCCGGCTTGCGGGCAACCTCCGAGCTGATCGAAGGGATCCGGATCAACCCGAAAAGTTCTTCGAGAAAACGGCTCTTATTTTCTTCAATGTAGTTTTCAATAATCGACATCAGGATAAAATATTAGTAGTGTTTATAAAATCAACACTCCGTTAAGAGTTGTGTTAAATAATTGATAATCAACAAAATAACTTGATTTTTGTTTGGTAAAACCCCTGAGAATCAGTATCTTAAGAGAATTTACCAGATTCATTTCAAGTATGACTCTCAAGGGCTATGA
>JAJUGZ010000134.1 GCA_029265715.1 Bacteroidota bacterium | reverse complement strand
TTATCTCAAATATCACTGCCTTAATCCTGCTGATTTGGGTAGTATCATCTTGCGCCGACAGCCGAAAGATGTATATGGATTACAGTGGAGAAGGAGAAAGTTATGCTCAGTTTACCAGTAATTCGTTTAGTTTTGGATCATATGTAGATGCCGACGGAGATCTTGTTGAAGGCTCATCCCTCTCCTTTCCAATTACTGTGAAACTACTTGGGCCAGCCCCCAAATCGGATGTTAAAGTCGGGATAAAGATTCTTAGCGCCACCGGAACTTCCGGCGTAGAATGGGCCCTGGCTTCAAGTTATGCTACTATCCCCGCAGGTTCTGTTGATGGTTCAGTAAATATTACAATCAACAAGGATAAAGCAGAAGTTGACAAAAATTACACACTTTCGCTCCAATTAGACGATGCGAATTCTGATGTTCCGGTGTACACCAACGGCGGAACAACTGCTACCGTTAAGATATTTAAATCACTGAAATGTGATTTTGATATCAGTTTATTTGAAGGTGAATATGTTTATCCAGACTTGCTGGGGTATGGATATCAACCAGCAGCTACCATTACCAATGATGGTGTAAGTAAGCTAACAATCATGACCGAATGGGATGAACTCCCTGGAGTCAAAATCATTGTTAACCTGAACCCGAAAGCAACGACCATCAATAAACACGAAGTAACAGCCGAAAACCAGGATGTATGGAGTGGAAGTTTGACGGGCTGGGGCCTAAGCTCGAACTGCACCATCAGCTTCGAAGATTTTAACTCCGGAATCGCATCAGCCTGTACCGGCGAATTTTCGATTGCATGCACGCCAATGCTTTACGATAATGCTGCCGGGGCGTCATATTGGTGGGGCGGCGAGTTTGTATTTGCATTTACAAAAGATGCAGCAGCAAATAAGTCAGCAATCATTAATGCACTGAAACACGAAAAATTAGTCCCGTTCAAGAAGGATTAAGGCAAGCTTAAATAAAAAAAGCGGCTATCCTGAATTCAGGATAGCCGCTTTTTTATTTACATGGCCATGACAACCTCCTAAAAATAAACGCTATTGACATTCGCAAAAAAGCCGGCGAAAATAATTCATTTTTCTTTTCCTTCACTTTAATTCATTCTACAACATAAATGTTTTGCCAATAAATGGAAAATACTAAATTTACACTTATTATCATTTCTTAACATTTTTTTGCATTTCATGTTATTATCCCAAACTGACCACTTTATTTCAGGAATAAACTGGTCAGTTCAAAAAAGAAAATTAGAATGACTAACTATTTATGTACTATAAAGTCTTGATGTCTTTTAATTTAAATTACTTTTCTATGAAAAAAATCGCGTTATTGCTTGCATTTTTTGCAATGAGCATGCAGGTCTTATTGGCTCAAACCAAAGAGATCTCAGGAACGGTTACTTCCGCCGACGACGGAAGTGTTATTCCGGGCGTGTCTATTTCTGTAAAAGGGACGACCATTGGAACCATTACAGATATAGAAGGAAATTTCCGGCTGAAAGTACCAGAGGAAGCAAAAATACTGGTCTTCTCTTTTGTCGGCATGACAACACAAGAGGTTGTAATTGGCACTAAAACAACGATTAATGTAACATTAAAATCAGAAACCATCGGGGTCGACGAAGTTGTGGTAGTTGGATATGGCGTACAAAAGAAAAAAGATGTAACCAGTTCAATCTCTCAGGTAAAGGGAACCGATCTTTCGGAAAAAGCAACTCCCAGTTTCGTCCAACAACTTGCCGGACGTGCTGCCGGAGTTCAAATTACCCAAAGTTCGGGAGACCTGGGAACTCCACCGAACATCCGGATCCGTGGGGTAAACACCATTTCATCGGGGTCCCAACCATTGGTCGTTGTTAACGGGGTTCCGGTTACTTCCGGAAATATCGGCGGAACATACACCAACAACAACCCGCTTTCGGATATCAACCCGGCCGACATTGAGTCAATTGATATTCTAAAAGATGGCGCCGCTACGGCCATTTATGGGTCCAGGGCCTCAAACGGGGTAATCTTAGTCACAACCAAGAAAGGGAAGGTACAACAGGCAAAAGTTACTTATGACTCATGGTATGCCATGTCGAAAGCCGCCAAATTGTACGATCTCTTAAACGCCGAACAGTTTGTAACCATCGCGAACTAAAAATACAAAAATTCCGGATCATCAACACAACCGGCCGTAATGGACGACAAAGGAACCGACACAAACTGGAATGATTATGTATTCCGCACAGCCTTCCAGCACAGTCATGCATTATCGGTATCCGGAGGAACTGATGAAACCCAGTATTATATCTCCGGCGGTTACAGTAATCAGGAAGGTATCGTAATAAACAATAAGTTCGAACGCTATACCTTCAATGCCAGCGTCGACCAGAAGTTACTGAAATTTATGAAAGCCGGCTTCTCATTAAATGCTTCGTACCAAAAGAATACCGGCCCCATTAAAGGAACCAACAGTATCTCGGACAATATGTATGCGACAACCCGTATGCTCCCTAACGTTGCGGTTTATGACAAAACCCATCCAACCGGGTATAATATCGATGTTGCAAGTCCCAAGAGCTTAGGCCGTGGAGCCAACCTGCTTCCGATCGACTTAACTGTTCCGAATATCGTTTGGGTTCTAAAAAACAATACCCAGGAAAACGAATCATATCGGTTGATGCCTACCGGTTATGTCGAAATTAATCCACTCAAAGGATTATCTCTTAAAACAGTTGTTGGCGCCGATATTTCATTACTCGACAATGTTTATGCCTGGCTGCCTGATACCGGCGACGGCTACGGATACAATGGGTTAATCAGCGAAACAAACTATACCCGAAAAAGATGGACTTTGCAAAACATTGCCTCTTATGTGCGAACATTCCATGAGAAACATAACATCGACTTAACGGCAGTTACCGAATGGTCGAAATATGAATACCGGAATGTCAATGCAGGAGCCCGCGATATGTCAAGTTCATTCTTCATGCCTTACATTATCTCCAATACGTACAACACTCAATCTTCAGGTGGCGACTATACTTACAACGGCATTGCCTCGTATATTTTCCGCGCAAATTACAATTACAACAGCACCTACTACATCGGAGGTTCTATTCGTCGCGACGGCCTTTCGAGGCTTCCGGAAAACAACCGCTGGGGTACATTCTACGGAGGATCATTTGCTGTCCGCTTATCCCAAATGGATTTCTGGACAGGCATTAAAGACGTAGTGAGCGACTTCAGGCTTAGGGGCAGTTACGCCGAAGTTGGTAACGACGACATTGGAAACTTTACGTACCTCGATACCTTTACTGCCCAATTGTATGGTTCGCAAACAGGTATTTCTTACTACCAAACTGGGAACCCGGCATTGAAATGGGAAAAACAAAACATCTACGACCTTGGATTTGACCTGTCGCTGTATAACCGTGTCAACTTTACGGCAGCATACTGGTCGAAGAAAAACTCCGACATTGTGCTCGATTCACCAACCCCGCCATCACTGGGCATTCCATGGAATGTGATCAGCCGCAACATTGGGGCCGTAGAAAACCACGGATTGGAATTTGAATTAGGCGGAACCGTCTATCGGAATAAGAACTTCAGCTATGCGGCTTCGTTAAACTTCTCGACCCAATACAACAAAGTAACCGAACTTTTGAGCGATATGACATACGAACACTATATCATCCGCAAAGGAGAATCGATGCGTTCGTTGTATGGTTACATTTACGAAGGAGTTAATATGGCCAATGGGTACCCGATGTATCGGAAAGCCGACGGCACAATTGTTCAGGGGAACCCCAACGACAGTAAATATTACGTTTACGATGCAGCCAACCCGGGAACACTTGGCGCTGCAAGCAGCCTGATTGCTGCAGACAAAGTAGTTCTTGGAAATACAATCCCGAAATGGTTTGGCGGATTCGATAACAACCTGAAGTACAAAAACTTCGACATGAACATATTCTTCCGCTTTTCAGGAGGGAATAAAATTGCCAATGTTACCCGTCGCGATATGATGAACATGTATTTCCAAAACAACGGAACAGAAATACTTGACCGCTGGCAAAGTAAAGAAAACCCTGGAAACGGGAAAGTTCCAATCATCATATACAACAAGGGTTCTTTTTTAAACCTGGAAGCCGACGGTTCGTCACGTTGGGTTGAAGACGGAGATTTTCTGAAACTCCAGAATATCTCGCTCGGTTACACCTTGCCAAAAACACTTACTGAAAGGCTGACCCTAAATCAGGTACGCGTTTACGCTCAGGCACAAAACCTGTTTACAATTACCAAATACACAGGATTAGATCCGGAAGTTTATACGACAACGTTGGGTGTTGACTGGAATGGGAACCCGCAACAGAGAAGTTTCACTTTTGGATTAAACGTTGTTTTTTAATCGTTTAAAGAGAAGACAATATGAAAAGAAATAATATAAAATATTTTGCTGCCGGAATAATCACTTTTGCACTGGCCACAACTTTTTCGTCGTGCGACGATGAAGTCCTGGATTTAATGCCGGCAAATTCTGTAGGATATACAGATGCATTCAGCACAGAAAAATTATGCGAGCTTTCAATGGTCGGATGTTATGATGCAGCCCAAAGTGGGTATTATCCGGGAAATAACCAACGAAGAGGTTATCCGTTTGGCGCTGCATCCATCGAACAAGGCGACATGCGCGGCGAAGACATGCTTAATGTTCAGGCATTCTTTGCTGTAACCTACGGAAGCACTTACGGATCATCATCACCCAACGGACAGGCCATGTGGGAATGTACCTACCAGATGATCAATAAAATCAACATTTGTATCGAAGGGTTCAAACTCGCCGCATCAAAAGGTGTAATTACGGAAGCAAAAGCCAAAGAATATGAAGGCGAAGCCCGGTTCTTAAGAGCGCTTGGATTCCATGAATTACTTCTTCATTTCTCTTATCCGTACGCTCATACGGCTGATGCTTCTCATTTTGGCGTTCCGGTTAATACAACTCCGATTAATTCAATTGAAACGGTCGAGGCAGCCAAATCAGCTGGCAGGGCAACTGTAGCCCAAACATACAAGCAGATTCTTGAGGACCTCGACTATGCCGAAGCAAACCTCCCTGCAACCAGATCGGGTGGTTTGAAAATTTCAAGAGCAACATCAGGCGCTGCAATCGGGTTAAAAACCCGTATCTACCAGCACATGGGCAAATGGGATAAAGTAATTTCGGAATCCCAAAAAATTGTCGACGCTACATTTAAAAGCCCAATCGGCGGATATGCATTAACCGCAGAACCGAGCGGTCCGTTTACCAATAATAGCGGGAATACCGAATCGATGTTCTCGATTGAAAATTCGGAATTGGACAATTGTACCGTAAACGGTTCTTTATCTCAGTTTTACACCAAAGTGCGCTCTCTTATCTGCATGAGCCCAATTATATACAATGCCAGTTTTTGGTTAGCCAGCGACAAACGCCGGACTCAACTGGTCGTTTATAACACAAGTTATACTGCACGCCATGCTTATTGGGTTGATAAATATAAAACCTACGAAAAAATGGCTGACTGGGCCCCGATTCTCCGCTATGCCGAAGTGCTTTTGAACTACGCTGAGGCAGAAGCCCGTACCAATGGAGTAACACAAAAAGCCGTTGACTTGCTGAACCAGGTCCGTAACAGAGCCGTAACAACTACTGCCGATCAATATACAATCAACAGTTTTTCTGACACCAAAAGCTTAATGACTGCAATCCTGAATGAAAGAAGAATTGAGTTTTTGGGAGAAGGTCGCCGTTGGGCTGATATCCACCGACTGGCAAAAGACCCGGTTTACTATGTAAAAGCCTTAAACGATGCGCCCGGTGTACCGGCAAAAGTAGCAACGGGTAATGTTACCGCCGCTTCATGGAATGCTGCAAGCGGTACCGTGCCGTCTTCAATCATCACCATTGCAGCCTATAGCTACGACGACAGACGTTTCTTGTTCCCGATTCCTGATTCTGAAACAAACACAAACGAAAAACTGAAAACACAGCAAAATCCTGGATGGTAATCCGATCTGTCCGGCTATAAACAATACAGGCTGTCTCGTTTCCCGGGACAGCCTGTTTGTTTATCACGAACGTGTTTCTACCAAATCTTTACCCTTAAACTATCCGGTCTCCACATTTTATCGCCTTCTTTCACACCAAAAGCAGCATAAAATTCAGGCATATTCGATAATGGCCCGTTTACCCGGAATTGAGCCGGCGAATGTTCGTCGCTCTTTACCTGGTTGGCTGTTGCCTCCGGGCGCTGGTTAATCATCCAAGCCAGAGCGTACCCAAGAAAAAACCGTTGATCGGGAGTAAGCCCGGCAATTACTTCGCTATTTTTATACTGACGGGTCTTTTTAAATGCCTCGTAGCCCATCACGATACCGCCCAAATCGGCAATATTCTCGCCCTGGGTCAGCTCACCATTGATGTGCAGACTGTCAACCGGGACATACTGGTCGAACTGTTTGACGATCATTTTCGTTTTTGCATAAAATTTCACACTGTCTTCCGGAGTCCACCAACTGTTCAGGTTCCCGGCCGCGTCGAATTTACTTCCCTGGTCGTCGAATCCATGAGTGATTTCGTGGCCAAATGTCGAGCCGCCGATAATGGCATATAAAATAGCGTCGTCGGCCATGGTCCGCTCAAAGCCCGGGACCATGATATTGCAGCCCGGGACCACAATTTCGTTGTTCGACGGATTGTAATAGGCATTGTAGGTTTGCGGGAACATGTCCCATTCGGTCCGGTCAACCGGTTTTCCGTATTTGGCAATCATGCGGTTGAAATACCACTTATTAACGGCAACCACATTTTTGACATACGACCCGCGACTAACCTCAACGCTGCTCATATCTTTCCACGTATCCGGATAGCCCACTTTCATCACAACAGTCGACAGCTTGTGCAAGGCCTTTTCTTTGGTGGCTTCGCTCATCCAGTCCAGGTTCCTGATCCGTTCGGCGTACACGGACTTTATCGCATTTCCGATCTCCAGCAGCTTTTCTTTTGTACCGGCAGGCAGGTATTCGGCTATATAAACCTGCCCAATCAACTCGCCCAACGAACTATTTGTTTGAGAAACAACTCGTTTCCAGCGAGGCTTGGGTTCCGGGACACCACTCAACGTTGTCGCGTAAAAGCTGAACGATTCCCGATAAGTCTTATCGTCTAAATAGTTAGCTAACCCGTTAACCAACTGATACTTTAGATAATTTTTCCAATCCTGAAGTGAAAATTTCTTCAACCCGGCATTTAAAGCCTGCAAAAACTCGGGCTGACCAACAATTACCGAGTCCAGGTTCCGAAGCCCTGTTCTTTCAAAAAACAAGGCCCAGTTCAAATCAGGCGATAATGCCGAAAGTTTTTCAACCGTCATTTTATTGTAGTTTTTGTGCGGGTCGCGCAAATCCTCACGTTTTCGCGAGGCCCGGGCCAGCGCCGTTTCAAGCTTCATTTCATTTTCGGCTGCCTGCCTGGCCGATACCGGGTCGTATCCCATCAGCGCATACATATTGGCCAGATGGGAAACAAACTTTTCACGGATCGTTTTCGAACGCCCATCCGTGTCGAAATAAAAGCTGCGGTCGGGCAGGTTCAATCCGCCCTGAAAAATATAAACGGCATTCTTTGTACTGATCTTCGTGTCCTGCCCTACCCAAAAAGCAAACAAAGGAGAATTGGCAACCTGCTGAATGTAGGCCGCTTCCTGAATGATACCTTTCAAATCAGCAATGGCATCAATCCGGGCCAGGTCATCCTGGATGTCGGCCAGCGCTTTTTGGTTCAGGCTGACACTGTCCATTCCGGAGAAATAAAAATCGCCGATTTTCTGTTTATTACTGCCTTTTGCTGCGTCCGTTTCAGCCGCCGATTTCCGACAAATACCCAACACCTGCGCGTTGATGGTATCCTGAATAATTTGCCACAGGCCATTACTTTGTTCCGAAACCGGAATGGGGTGTTCGTTAAACCACTTTCCATTGGCGTAATGAAAGAAATCATCGCCCGGATTAACCGTTGTATCAATGTGTGAAACCAACGGATCAGATCCCTGCAATCCTGAATTTCCGGAAGGATGACAGGCGCTTAAAAACAGAAGCGCACAGACAGGGACCAGAATAAATGAGAATTTTGTCATAATGAATATTTTTGATGTTGGTCTGGAATGTTTGTTTTAATTACAGACAGCTGCCTGCAATTTTTCCAACCATTTTTATTCAGGATGGCAACATATCATTCAATGTAACCTTGCTTCTGCCGGGAAAAGGAAACGGGACTTTATTTTATCGGAGACGCTTCAACTCCTTCATTGGTAATGATTACCGGTTTTATCAGTCCATTTTTATCGAAATACATGTGCTCGATACACGTGACCCGCGCATTGCCGTCTGTCTCAGTTAACGGGCGACGATGATAAACGATATACCATTCATCTTTCCCGGGAACCTGAATGACGAAATGATGCCCGGCACCGGTTGCGATCTTCGGATCTTGCTGCAAGATTTTCCCGATTCGCTGAAATGGCCCAAATGGCGAATCGGCAATGGCGTAGGCAACGCTATAATCCGGGCCGGTCCATCCGCCTTCCGACCACATGAAATAATACTTCCGGTTGCGGACAAACAGAAAGGGTCCTTCCACATATTTATCCGGAGTAATTTCCCGAAAGAATGTACCATCGGGATAAGGTTCAATGCCGGTAAAATCGCTTTTCAGCCTGACAATGTTGCAGTGCCTCCAACCTCCGTAAATCAGGTAATATTGCCCGTCCGGATCATGAAACACAAATTGATCAATGGGTTGGGCCCCGTTGTAAAACTTATCAATCAGCGGTTTGCCCAGATAGTCTTTGTACGGGCCTTCCGGACGATCGGCAACAGCCACGCCAATGCCTCCTTTTTCCTGACCGTTCTGGATGTCGTTCGCTCCAAAAAACAAAAAATAACGGCCATCCTTTTCAATAATCGAAGGCGCCCAGATGGCCCGCTTTGCCCATTTTACCGCGGTTGTATCAAGAATACGTTCGTGTTTGGTCCAGCTAACCAAATCCGGAGATGAAAACGCATCGAAAAACACCTGCTGATCATACGGTGCTGAGTATGTTGGATAGATCCAATAGGTTTTATTGAATATGGTACCCTCCGGATCGGCATACCATCCGGGGAATACCGGGTTCCCGGAAGTGTTTTTTGCAGCCTGCTGGGCACTAAGCTGAAATACAATAAATAATCACTATTATCCGACTAATCTAAAATTCTGAAGATATTGTCTTCTAATTTTCTGGTAGTCAGTCATTATTGTTTTTATTTCAAAAGTCACCCCCCTTCAAAATGCAAGTTTTGTTTGCAAGGATGATGCGGTGAACTCCGTT
>JAJUGZ010000148.1 GCA_029265715.1 Bacteroidota bacterium | reverse complement strand
TATGTCCATTAATCAACAAAAAAATAACATAAAACACTGATTATGTGTGCTTTATAAAAAAAACAACAAGAAGCATGGCCCAGCCTTAGGCAACAAAGACGTCAACTATAGACAGAGAAAAAGGGGTTTTTAGAGATGCCCAATAATCTGTTTCGTTTACTTGTTACCTTCAGGAACAACCTCTTTATTTTGTTCTCTCCCAAAAAGAATTCTGATCCCGCAAAAAAGTCTTACTTTTCACATAGGGTATAAGCCTGGTTTTGGATTATAGGTTATGAAGACTAAAATTTATGACAGGAATTGAGGACATAATCAGATTGATTACCGGCAATGTTTCCGGTGACCGGAAGGCAGAAATAATTACCCGGGTAAAAGAAGACAAGCAACTTCGAAAAGACTTTGCATCGGTAAAAAACGCCTGGGCCTTATCGTCATCTCAGTCTGGCATGCCCGAATCTCAGGTCGAAAATTCTTACCGTACGCTCAGGGAAAAGATGCACCCGCAAAAAACGATCTTCACTGTCCGGTTATATCTGTGGACGAAATATGCGGCCGTTCTGTTCATTGTATTTGGCGCAGGGATCCTTTCTCACAAATATATTTCCTCGGTAAAATCAGACCGATTGGCGGTGAATCATACGCCAACCGAAGTTGTTGTCCCTGCAGGTCAGACTGCTGAAGTTAATTTGCCCGATGGCTCGCACGTTTGGTTAAACGCCGGATCGAGCCTGGTTTTTCCGGTCAGCTTTAATAATTCAGAACGTGACGTTCATCTGAAAGGCGAGGCTTTTTTTCAGGTTAAGAAAGGTAAAATCCCCTTTATTGTTTCAACAAAATATGGCGATGTGAAGGTTTTGGGGACATCATTTAATGTTTGCGCTTTTGATGATAGTCAGTTCCAGACCACCTTAGAAGAGGGCGTTGTTCAGTTTACGGGTAAAGCAAGAAATCAGAAAGTCACCCTTGAACCGGGGCAGCAGGTCTGTGTTGCTGAGAATGGGCAAATGCAGGTGCGCCAGGTTGAAACAAACCGGTTTACTTCCTGGCGAAGCGGAGTCATTGTTTTTGAGAAGGAGCCATTGCGCAGTGTGATTCAGAAACTTGAGCGTCATTTTGCCATCACTATCAATCTTGAAGATAAAACTATCGGGGATATCCGGTTTACCGGCAGCATTGAAAATGAAACCCTGTTTGAGGTGCTGGAATACATCAATATGACAAAACCAATTCAGTATTCTTACGATAAAAAACTCAAGCAATTAACTATTAAAGCTAAATAGAGCACGACAGAGGAAATATGAACAAAAAGATATAATCAAGGAAAAAGGCAGAACCTGCCCGTTCTGCCTTTCATGATCTTGATTTAATGCGAATTATTAGTTAAATCAAAAAAGCAAACTTATGAAAAAAAATCGATGTTGTGATGGCATCGCGCCATTGTTGTATCAAATTTTAAGGAAGATGAAACTAACTTTGCTACTCCTGTTTCTGACCGTATTTACCGGTATTGCGGCCGATACGTATTCCCAATCAACTAAGTTAACGCTGAAACTCGAGAATGTGCGGGTCGAGGATTTGCTGAACCGGATTGAGGACCAAAGCGAATTTCGCTTTTTCTACAACGATGAAATAAACCTGGACAAAAAAGTTTCTGTCAATATTTCTGACGAAACGATTACCAGTATTCTGGACAAGATCTTCAGCGATAAGACAATTAAGTATGAAATAATTGGTCGCCAGATAATCCTGACAAATGCCGAAGCCGGTCTGAATCCGGCGGTTCAGCCGCTCCGGAAAGTGAGCGGGAAGGTTGTTTCCTCGTCGGGCGAAGCAATTCCGGGGGTTTCCGTAGTGGTGAAAGGTACCAGTAATGGCACGATCACCGATGCAGATGGGAATTATGTCCTTCCGGATGTCCCGGCCGACGCACTCCTGGTATTTTCATTTGTGGGCATGAAGTCGCAGGAAATCCCGGTCGCCGGGAAATCAAACATTTCTATAATATTAGAAGAAGAAACTATCAGTTTAGGAGAAGTGGTCGCCATTGGTTATGGAACAATAAAAAAAGGAGATGTGACTAGTTCTGTTGCTTCTGTAAAATCGGACGAGTTTGTGAAAGGTAGTGTGAAAGACATTGGTCAGCTGGTGCAAGGCAAAGTAGCTGGGTTGACTATAACCTCACCCAGTGGCGACCCGACCAGTAATACCCAGATTAAACTTCGCGGGAATACCACTATTTTGGGAACCAGCACGAGCCCCTTGGTTTTGATTGATGGTGTTCCGGGCGATTTCAATACCGTTGTCCCTGAAGATATTGAGTCGGTTGATGTGTTGAAAGATGGTTCTGCAGCAGCAATTTACGGAACGCGTGGTACAAACGGAGTAATTTTGATTACAACCAAACGGGCAAGTTCCAGCGGCAAGAGTTCAGTTGAATATGACGGTTACATGAGCACACAGAGCATTACAAAAAAACTCAATATGTTGACTGCAGCCGATTATCGCCAACAAATTACGGATGGAATTCGCTCTTCTAGTTACGATTTGGGTGCCACAACTGATTGGTTGGATGAAATAACCCGGACGCCCTTCTCTCATGTCCACAACATTACGTTTCGTGGAGGAAATGCTAAAACCAACTATTTAGCAACAGCAAACTATCGCGATCTGGAAGGTATCTTTAAAGAGTCGGACAATAATTTGTTTACTGCCCGGGCAGACATTAACCATAATATGTTTGATGAATTGATTTCAATTAATCTGGGTTTATTAACTCGAACAAACAAATACAATACATCGGGCGATGGGTACAGTTTCGATGGGTACACTTATCGGCAAGCGAATATTTATAATCCGACAGCCCCGGTTAAAAATGCCGATGGAAGCTGGTATGAAGAAGTTGGAGCTTTTAACTACGACAACCCTGTGGCTCGGTTGGCGGAATCGTACGGTGAAAACAGCTCAAACTTTAATCGTTTAAATAGCACCATTACGGTTAAGCCGATTGAGGGATTGAACTTGAAGGCGTTGTTCTCTTACAGTAAATACAATCAAACACGTGGATATTACGAAACAAAACAACACATTTCGACGAAGCGTTCCGGTTTGAACGGATATGCGACCAATGGCGCTGTTGAATCAATCGACCGTTTGATGGAATTGATTGCTGATTATAACAAAGCATTTGGGAACCACCATTTTGCTGTATTGGGGGGGTACAGTTACTCTGACAATGATTGGCGCGATTTCTGGATGCGGAATACAAATTTTCCAACCGATCTTTACGATTATAACAACATTGATAAAGGTACAGGTATCAAAGAAGGAAACACCTCGGCAGGGATCGGAAGTTCCCGTAGTAAAACAAACCTGATTAGTTTCTTTGGCCGTCTGAATTATAACTATAATGATAAATATTTGTTGATGGCCAGTTTACGCCACGAAGCAGCTAGTCAGTTATACGGGACAAAAGATCCTTGGGGAACTTTCCCTGCTGTTTCATTGGGATGGCGTGTTTCGCAAGAATCGTTTATGTCGGGGGTGAATTGGGTTAATGACCTGAAATTACGCGGAGGATACGGTGTAACCGGAACCCAGCCAAGTGACTTGTTCTTGGGAGTTGCAACTGTTGACTATACCGGATTTATTTATTCCGATGGTGAATGGAAGCAAACACTTTCGCCAACCCGCAATTCCAATCCATACTTGCGATGGGAAGAAAAACGCGAAAGTAACATCGGTCTCGATTTCGTTGTAGCAGACAATCGTATAAGCGGTAATATCGACTACTATATTCGTGTTATTGATGGGTTGTTATACGATTATTCAGTTCCGACACCGCCGAACTTGGTGAGCACAACACGTGCAAATGTGGGTAAGATGGAGAACAAAGGGCTTGAAATTCTTTTGAATGTTGTGCCAGTTCGTAAAAAGAATTTTGACTGGACATCAAGTTTCAATTTTTCAACAAATACCAATAAATTGAAAAGTTTGTCGAACGATTTGTATCAGGCGACTCAGGAGTATTTGACAACTGGTAGTACTGGCGAACCGATTCAGACCTTTACCCACCGGGTTGATGTTGGCGGTCCGATCGGTAATTTCTATGGATTTAAAGTAATCGATGTTGATGAAAACGGGAAGTGGATTTATGAAGATGCCAATGGGAATGCCGTTAATTACGATGATTTTGACCATTCCTTTGGCAATAAAAAAGTGTTAGGAAACGGCTTGCCCAAATATTATGCTGGATGGAACAACAGCATTCGTTACAAAAACTTCGATTTGTCAATCAGCATGAGGGGATCGTTTGATTTCCAAATCCTGAACTTCGAGCGGATGTACCTTGAAAATACGAAAACGATTCAATATAATCGATTGAAATCAGCTTACAACAAAGTGTTTGGGAAAGCGGTACTAAGCGATCAGGTTGATCTGGAATATAACTCCTATTATATCGAAAATGGAGATTACTGGAAAATTGACAACATTACCTTGGGCTATAACTTTAAACCTTCCGGTACAATCGTCCAGAGTGCCCGGGTGTATATTTCCTCCCTGAACACGTTCATACTTACTGGTTATAAAGGAATTGATCCGGAGGTTGATACATCTGGTTTGTCACCAGGGAACGATTATCGTGACAAATATCCGACTACACGTACATTTACCTTGGGGATAAACCTGAATTTCTAATTTTTAACCTGACTTCGAAATGAAAAAGATAACATTCCATAAATTATTTGGCACGGCAGGTGCATTGCTGCTGGCGCTGTTTTTCTCATGTACAAAACTTGAGGATCAGAGTTATAACGAGATTGTAGCAGAACAATTTACCGCAGGAGAAGACGATATTATATCGATAATCGGTTCTGCATATGGGGGGTGGAGAAATATTTTATTGCTCTGGAATGGGTATTGGCGGGTTCAAGAAGTTGGTGCCGATGAAATTGTGATCCCGGCTCGTCCAAATGGATGGGTCGATGGGGGTATTTATCGCCGTATTCACGAACATACCTGGACAACCGATGATGATAACGTTTATCAAACATGGGATCGCACTTATAATGCGATTACCAACTGTAACCGCATTTTGTACCAGATTGAAGAAGACCTCCTTCCTCTGGGTAATCTAAAAGCCCAGGTAATAGCCGAGTTAAAAGTTTTGCGTGCCAGTTATTATTATATTCTTTGTGATTTATATGGTAATGTGCCAATTGTAACAGATTTTGATGTCCCTGAAGGTTATTTGCCAACACAAAGCAGCCGTAAGGAAGTCTACGATTTTATTGTAAAGGAAATTAACGACAATGTTGATTTGTTATCTGAGGTACACGATCAATCGACTTACGGTAGGTTTAACCAATGGGCTGCCCGTACCCTGCTTGCTAAAGTGTACCTGAATGCTCAGGTATACACAGGAACTGCACATTGGGACGATTGTTTGGCCCAGTGTAACCTGATTATCAATTCTGGTGCAGGTTATCAACTGGAGTCGAACCAGAAGAATGTTTTTATTACTGAGAACCAGAATTCAAAAGAAATCATCTACGGCCTGTCAATTGATGACCAATATACAACGGCTTGGAACCAGTTTGATATTCACATGCAAACTTGTCAACCATCAATGCAAGCCAAATACAACCTGCAGATGTCCCCTTGGGGCGGTATGTGTGCAATTCCTCAGTTTATCAATACATTCGATCCGGACGACAGTCGCCTGACTAAAAATTTTATGATGGGGCAGCAATATACTGCTGGAGGTGTACCATTAAAAGTTACCATGGGTAGTCTTATTGGACAACCATTGGCTTTTGTAAATGAGGTTCCCGGAGTTGATCAATCAGAAGAAATCCACGGATATCGTTTCGAAAAATTTGAAATTGCATTAGGTTCCTCGAATATATTGAATAACGATTATCCTTTGTTCCGTTATGCAGATGTATTGATGATGAAAGCTGAGTGTTTGTTGCGTACCGGACATGCCGACGAAGCTGCAGTAATTGTTTCTCAGGTTCGCGCTCGCGCTTTTACAGCAAACCCGACCAAGGCAACTGTTACCGGTGAAGAACTGATGGCAGGTAGTTCGTACGATTATGGCCGTCGTGACCATAGTGTGACGACCCAGGAAGGTGGTGCCGATATTCAATATGGTCGTTTTCTCGATGAACTGGCATGGGAGTTTAACCAAGAAGGGCGTCGTCGTCAGGATATGATTCGCTTTGGCGTTTATACATCTAAGTCTTGGCTCTCGCATTCGCCAAACGGAAGTTATCGTTCAATTTATCCAATTCCCAGAGGACGACTTGAGACGAATTCAAACCTAAAACAGAACCCCGGATATTAATCGGGGCATAGATAATGCAGAGGTTCATCGATCCGGAGAGATTAATGAACCTCTGTAAAATACATTAAACCCAAGTTGTCCATTAGAAATATTTGTGTATTTAATTTGCTTATTAAGAGTGTCTTGTTGGTGTATTTTTATGGCGTTTACTATTGATATTTTAAAAGTAAAAAACCTATGAAATCGCTGTTCTATAAGCTATATAGGCGTTTCTGAATTTATTCTTTACTTTCAATGCGTATTTGAGTTAGAATTATAGGTTTGTCAGAATAATCTTTGATCCGGATGATCTTATGACAACAAACCAACAGCAATTTTTAGAAAAAACCGGCCTGGCTGAAAGCACCCCGCTAAAAACGGTAACTTATTCTGGTAAGGCATTATCCGAAAAACTCTAAAACACATTTTAAATCACTACTGAACGAGTAAAAAATTAAAAGATAGGGGTTACTCCCCGAAGGTTTGGCCCCATGTTGTAGATTTGTTTTGCACACAAAAATCACAACATGGGTAAAAATACGGAAATAAAATTTGTCGGACAGCCG
>JAJUGZ010000150.1 GCA_029265715.1 Bacteroidota bacterium | reverse complement strand
TGATGCCGGTTAACTGTTTGTTGCTGTTATAGCTGTAGGTGGTTGTCCCTTCGGGCGTAACAACCGTATTGGTGCGGCCGTCGGCATGGTAGTTATAGGTAGTAAGCTGCCCGCGGGCGTCGGTCTGGGTTTTTACCTGCCAGGTTTAAACGGGCCCGGGTGAAAAAAAGGGGGCTGCCAACCAGACGGTTATCCTGGTAACCATTAATTCCGGGAAACGGGGAAAAAACCCCAACCCGTTAACCATCCGCGTATTCAGATACAACAATCGCTCAAAAGCAGTCAGTTCCTTCTAATCAGAAATAACTATCTTTACACGCGTGTTAATAGCCCAACGCCCCGTAATCATGGAAAACCCAATCAACCCGCAACTTCAGCTTGCCTTTGAGTTTGTACAGTTTACCAATCAGAATATCTTCCTGACTGGCAAAGCAGGAACCGGGAAAACCACGTTTTTACATCAATTAAAGAAACGTTCGCCCAAACGCATGGTTGTTGTAGCGCCAACAGGTGTTGCAGCCATCAATGCCGGCGGGGTAACCATCCACTCGTTTTTTCAGATCTCGTTCGGGCCCCAGATGCCGCAAGACCCCGGCAAGCCCCGGCCGGTCGAAGTACAGGAAGACGATCGGGTCGCTGCCGGCATTAAACGGTTCAGCAAAGAGAAAATCAATATCATCCGCAGCCTCGACCTGCTGGTGATCGACGAGATCAGTATGGTCAGGGCCGACATTCTGGACAGCATCGACGAAGTACTCCGGCGCTTCAAAAACCGCAACAAACCGTTTGGTGGCGTGCAGTTAGTCATGATCGGCGATTTGCAACAGCTTGCCCCGGTGGTAAAAGAAGACGAATGGGAAATCCTGAAAAACTACTACGACAATTGCTATTTTTTCAGCAGCCATGCCCTGAAACGGTCCAATTTTATCGGGGTCGAACTCCGACATATTTACCGGCAAAGCGACCCGGCGTTCATCAACCTGCTGAATCAGATACGCGAAAACAAAATCAGCGAACAGGTTCTGACTGAGCTCAACAAACGGTACATCCCCGACTTTAACCCTCCCGAACAGGAAGGTTACATCACGCTGACAACGCATAATTCTCAGGCCCGGCAAATCAATCAAAGCAAACTGGGAAAGCTGACAACCAAAACATACCGTTTTGAAGCCCAAGTCAAAGGCGAATTTCCGGAATATGCCTACCCCAACGATCCGGAGTTAACCCTGAAAGTTGGCTCACAGGTCATGTTTGTAAAAAACGACACGTCGCGCGAGAAACAGTTCTACAATGGGAAAATCGGAAAAATCACGGCCATTGACGACGAACTCATCGAGGTGCAGTGCCCCGGCGACCAGTTCCCCATCCGGGTCGAAAAAACCGAATGGCAAAATGCCAGGTACATTCTGAACGAAACCACGCAGGAAATTGACGAAACGGTAATCGGGACGTTTACCCAATTCCCGCTCAAATTAGCCTGGGCTATCACCATACACAAAAGTCAGGGGCTTACCTTCGAAAAAGCTATTATCGACGCCCGGCTGTCGTTTGCCCACGGACAGGTTTACGTTGCCCTGAGCCGTTGCAAAACCCTCGAAGGACTGGTTTTACGAACACCTATTGCCACGCAAAGCGTCAAAAACGACTCAACAGTCATCAGCTTTACCAACGAGGTTGAACGGAACCAGCCCGACAAACAAAAATTAGAAGCCTCGAAAAAAGAGTACCAGCGCGAACTGCTTACCGAACTTTATGATTTCAAGCCCTTGCTATGGCAGGTTCAGTATCTCCGGAAACTTTGCACCGAGCATGCTTCGTCCATTCTGGGGACTTTGCCGGAGCAACTAAATGAGATGGCCTCCTCAATCGAATCAGACCTGATTGCTGTATCGGATAAATTTAAACTACAACTAAACCAGCTGCTGAACAGCCCTCTCAATCCGGAAGAAAACCAGTTGCTTCAGGAACGGCTAAAAAAGGCCGGCGCATATTTTTTGGAAAAACTCGACCTGGTACTTACCAGTCCGCTTTCCACGGCAACCCTTGATACCGATAACAAAGCAATTCGGAAGAGTTTTGCCGAAGCGCTCGAAAAACTAAACAAAGAAATAAACATCAAGAAGGCCTGCCTGATGGCCACTCGTTCCGGGTTCGAGATCAAAAAACACCTCGAAATCCGGGCAAAAGCTTCGATTGAAATGCCATTCGGAGAAAACAGGCAGAAGACCGGAAATCCGGAAACTGCCTTCTCTCTGCACCCGGATTTCTACAAGCAATTAAAGCAATGGCGCGACGAAAAGGCCGACCTTCTGGACATCGAAATCTCACGCGTTATGCGGCAAAAAACCTTGCTGGAGATTGTTCAAAACCTGCCGGCAACCAAAGCCGAATTGAAAGCCATCAAAGGAATGGGCGGGACAAAAATGCAGCAATTCGGGCAAGAGATCCTGAAAATGGTACTTGATTACCGGAAAAAACAAGGACTAATGGTGCCTCCGGGAGCAGAAACCGAAATCAAACAAGCTGCGATGGACACCCGGCAAATCAGTCTCGACATGTACAAAAACAAAATGTCGATAGCTGAAATTGCAAAAGAGCGTAAACTTTCGCCAACTACCGTCGAGGGACACCTGGCCCATTTTGTAGCATTGGGCGAACTCGGACTGAACGGCTTGGTTGATCCCGAAAAAGTTGAACCAATTAGAGCGGCAATCAAAAAAATCAGGTCCAAACAAATAACCTCCATAAAAACAGTGCTGGGCGAAGATTACAGTTATTCCGACATCCGCTATGTGATGAGCTATCTGGAGGGCGGGAACTAATCCGGATTTGATTTTAATGATTCTTCCAAAACTGTTAGATTTGTTCAGAAAAAAATCCAACCGGCTGCAAATCTGAGGGCTAATCGGAGTTGTACCCCGTGCGGTTATTTTTTGAACCTTGACCAAAAACAATGCGATATTTATGAAACGGGTGTTCATTTTCCTTTTCGCGATAATCTCTTTTTCCTGCCAAACCAGAAAAAGTGAGTTGAAGCTTCCCAGCCTGATCAGCAACAACATGGTTTTGCAGCAAAAACAACAGGTAACCATCTGGGGGAAAGCCAATCCCGGAACAAAAGTTACAATAAGCACATCCTGGGATACCGGAACTACCATAAAAGCGAACGCCGACAGTACCTGGCAGGCACAGATCCTTACCCCCGAAGCCGGCGGACCTTACCAAATGAAAATCAGCAACGAAGATTCAACCGTTACGATCAACAATGTTCTGATCGGCGAAGTTTGGCTTTGTTCCGGGCAATCAAACATGGAAATGCCGCTGGAGGGCTGGCCGCCGGCCGACACCATTGCCAATTACCAGACAGAAATCCGGGAAGCCAACTACCCAGCCATCCGGATGTTTACGGTTGGTAAAAAATTATCGGTTACTCCGGAGCAAAACTGTACCGGAAGCTGGGAAATCTGTGAACCGGATAAGGCCGGCAGGTTTAGCGCCACAGCCTATTTCTTCGGGCGCAAGCTCTTTCAGGAACTGAATGTCCCAATCGGGTTGATCCATTCAAGCTGGGGCGGGTCGGCTGCCGAATCATGGGTTAGCAAAGATCATATCAGTCAGATTACTGATTTTGTGCCTGAGCTGGAAAAGCTGGAAAAGCTGGGCCCGCAACTGAAAACATACGAGGCATGGCTTTCCACGCATGATTCGTTCAATCTAAAATCATCCAAAGGCACCGACCAGTTAGCCGGAGAAAACATTTACGACACCTATTGCTCAGATACGCTGCTTAATACAGAAAACTGGCTTACAGCCCATGTCCCCGGATCGTTCGAACGTACAACAGGCCCGTTTGATGGCGTGGTATGGTTCCGCAAAGCATTTGAATTACCTGCCAGCTGGGCCGGACAAAATGCCATTTTAAACCTTGGCGCTGTTGACGACCGCGATGCGACCTGGATTAACGGAGAACCTGTTGGCTCCAATGAAGCCGATAACCAATGGAATGTGCCGCGGATTTACAAAATTCCGGGACGGCTACTAAAAGCGGGCAAAAATTTATTGGCTGTAAAGGTTACCGATCTCCAGGGTAGTGGCGGCATTTCAGGCAATAACAGCGGGATTACGCTCTCGCTGGAAAGTAATCCGTGGGCCAAACCTATCTCGCTGGAAGGCGAATGGGAAATAATGCCGGTAGCCGAAATCAGGAATGGAAAAGTTTACCTGTTTTCGCCTGAGACCAACGAGTTCAGAAACCGCCCGGAATTGGCCACACAGCTTGGCACCTCGACCCCGACAGCCCTTTATAACGGGATGATTGCCCCGTTGATCAATTACTCGGTGAAAGGCTGCATCTGGTATCAGGGAGAAACCAACATTGGACGGGCCACCCAATACCTGTTGATTATGCAAAGCCTGATTGCCAACTGGAGGGCAACCTGGCATCAGCCCGAAATGCCTTTTTATTACGTACAACTGGCGCCATATTGGTACAATGACCAGCAAGCTACTAATCTGGCCGAGCTCCGCGAATCTCAAAGCAAATTACTGGAAACACCGCATACAGGCATGGCTGTCACATTGGACGCCGGTAGTATTTTCAACATCCATCCGCCATACAAACAAAAAGTTGGAGAACGACTGGGCTTGCTGGCCCTGACAAAAACCTACGGCCTGAATCTACCCTGTACAGGTCCACTTCCCACAAGTATTGTACAGAACCGACATCAGGTCCGGATTTTATTTGCACCCCATTCGATATCCGGTGGACTGGTGTTAAAACCGGGAAAAATCAGCCAGTTCGAGATTGCCGGAGCCGATACAGTCTTCCTGCCTGCCCGGGCAAAAGTTGACAGCATGGGTATTACCATTCATAACCCCGGAATAAAAGCGCCGGTTTTTGTTCGTTACTGTTATCGCAATAACTCAGAAGCAACGCTCTTCAATGGCAACGGATTGCCTGCATCATCATTTTTCCTATCGATAAACGAAAATTAGAACATGCCCGGTGCACCACCCAATAAAAATGAGGCTGTTTCAAATATTTTTTAAAGCTTCTGAGAATTGAATATTCGAAAAACTTTTCGGGTAGGTTACTAATAAAAAGAGGGTGTCTCGGATTTTTGAGACACCCTCTTTTTTATATCAGGAAAACTACCCGTTATTTATAAACTTCAAATTCAACGCGACGGTTTTTCGCACGGCCTTCGGCTGTATCGTTGGTCGCAATTGGTTTTGACTCGCCAAACGCTTTTGTTTCCAAAATGCGGGCCTCTGTAATTCCCTTAGAGGCCAGATACTTAACAACCGAATCAATACGTCTTTGTGACAGCCTCATATTGTAATCTTCAGACTCACGACTGTCGGTATGTCCATAAATTTTCACTTTATAGCCCGGATTTTCTTTCAGAACAGCAATTACTTTATCAGCTCTGCCTTTTGAATAATCGGTCAGATAACTCTTATCCGAAGCGAAGTGAACATTTTCGAATTTCATATCGATCATTGCCGGGCCAGTTTCTTTTTCCGGACATCCTTTATTCGCTTTGGTCCCAGGCACAGTCGGACATTCATCTTCTCCGTCAACGATACCGTCACCATCGGTGTCGACCGGGCAACCTTTGGCATCAACTTTCCAACCTGCCGGTGTATCCGGGCATTGATCATCTTTATCAGCTACGCCATCACCATCCGAATCCGGACAACCTTTCAGCTTGGGAAGTCCCGGTGTATCCGGACACAGATCATCTTTATCGGCAACGCCATCGCCATCCCGGTCGGGGCAACCATTCAATGCTAAAAGCCCGGCTTCGGTCGGACAATCATCTTTGTAATCGGCAATACCATCGCCATCGGTATCAACCGGACAACCTTTGGCATCGACAACCACCCCTGCAGGCGTATCCGGGCACTGGTCTTTTGAATCTTTCACGCCATCGCCATCCGAGTCTTTCGATTTTCCCAGACTAATTTCAATTCCACCAACAACCTTCCAAAGATTTTCCTTGATGTTATCATTATTTTTGGTGTATTCTATGCCATCAATATAGCCGCCTTCAATAAATAATGCCGTGCTGGGGGATAATTTGAATTTTGTACCAACTCCCGCATCAAAATTCAACCCATCCGTCTTGTTATCAAACAAATAACCGGGGCCTGCATACAAATACGGTTGAAGAAAGCTTGTTTCCGACAATATTTTCCCATTGTTAAATTTGTATCTTAAATTCAGAAAATAATTTGCAACATCCAGAGAACTTTTAACCTCTGAATTAAACAAGCCAAGATCTTGTTGTAACCTCAAATCGAACGACGGACTTAAAAACCGACTCAGGTAAAGTTCTGGCATAAACCCGATCCCATCTGTTTCCAGGTTACCATATACTCCGGCGCCAAGCCCAATGGCCCATTTTTTTTCAGCAGTCTGACTAAAAGAAGGCTGGAAAAAAATAACTGATAAAATAACCAATAATAGCTTTTTCATAATTTGGTGATTTAATTAATCTCAATTTACGATTTTTTTCAATATTGTCAGTAAACAAAACTTAAAACAAATATCTAAATCACTACTGAACGAGTAAAAAATTAAAAAATAGGGGTTACTCCCCGAAGGTTTGGCCCCATGTTGTAAGTTTGTTTTGCGAAAAAACCACAACATGGGTAAAAATACGGAAATAAAATTTGTCGGACAGCCGATTTT
>JAJUGZ010000102.1 GCA_029265715.1 Bacteroidota bacterium | reverse complement strand
ATATAAACGGCTCCGTGCCTGCGCCGCCCTTGTCCAATTTTATCCCAGGTTCAAAAAAGCATTTAAGAGTTGGAATCAAAAAAAAACAGTAGTTTTGAATTGAATGAATAATTTACCAGACAGAGTTTAATTTACACTCCCTTTTATCCCCTGATGTTTCCGAATAAGCTGCTTCGTCTAAGTACCAAATTAGTTTCCCATTGGCGGGTTTTATGTGAAAAGCGGGGTATTGTTCCGCTTCAGGCTTTCCTGTAAGAATTTCCGATACTTTGAACCGTTTGTCCGGCCCTGTAACCAGGAAGCAAACAAGATCGGCATTATTAATAACCTTTCCGGTTAATGAAATTCGTTGCTGGCCACTTTCCGGATGTGTCGCTACTTCGCATATCTTAGCAGACACCAGCAGTTCCATTTGATTGGGAAATATGCTGGCTGTGTGTCCGTCGGCCCCCATGCCCAGGATAATCAGGTCGAAGACAGGCCAGCCATTTTTTAATTCCAGCGACTGAGCTATTTTATTCCCATAATCAATAGCTTCCAGTTCCGGGTTGTTCTCGCCTAAAATGCGGTGTATGTTTTCTGTTGGAATGTTGATCTGGTTAAATAAAAATTGGTGTGTCGTTTTGAAATTACTTTGTTCATTTTCAGGTGAAACACATCGCTCGTCGCCCCACCAAAAATGGATTTTATTCCAGGGCATCGTGTTTTTATAATCTTTTGCCAGCACCTGAAACAGTATTTTGGGCGTTGATCCGCCTGAAAGTGCAACGTGAAACTGCTCTGATTGCGATTGGGAAACCATTCTGAAAAAATCGGCGGCAAACACTTTTGCCACCGATTCCGGGTCTGGATATATCTTAACCTCAGTTTTTTTCATCATTATTAAGCTTTTATAATTCACAATATTCTCCGTCGCGTGCAAGGTTTTTACACGGATATCTCCACGAACCGTCTTCGACCAACCGGTCGGCTATTTCCGGGCCCCATGTTCCGGCCGGGTATCCGTAAATAGGAATATCCGGATTGTTTTTCCATGCATTCAGAATGGGCTGGACGATCTTCCAGGCTTCTTCAACCGCATCTCCGCGCGAATACAATGTCGCGTCACCCTGCATACAGTCGAGTAGTAAGCGGCCATAGGCGGAAGGCAGATAGGCGTCAGAAAGTTCGTCGTAGTGAAAATCCAGATTGACGGTCTGAACCCTGAAGCCGGCACCCGGAACTTTCATCCCTATTTTCAGGAGAATACCTTCATCTGGTTGAATCCGCAGTACCAACTGATTGTTGACAGGCAACACATCTGTTTGGTTGCCAAATAGATGGTGTGGTGTGTTTTTAAAATGGATGACAGCTTCGGTAACGCGGGCCGGCAGTTTTTTCCCGGTTCGGATATAAAACGGGACACCCCCCCAGCGCCAATTGTCGATAAACAACTTGAGCGCCACGAAGGTTTCTGTTCTCGATTGAGGATTGACGCCGGGTTCATCTCGGTACCCTTTTACCAGGTCTTTCCCGATGTGCGATTGGGTATATTGCCCACGGATAACGACATTTTGAACTTCGGTCTCCGGAATTGGGCGGACCGATTGAAAGACTTTCAATAATTCGTTCCGGATGGCATTGGCTTCGATTACTACCGGTGGTTCCATGGCAATTAATCCGAGAACCTGAAACAGATGGTTCTGAACCATGTCTCGCATTGCTCCGGAATGGTCGTAGTATCCTCCGCGGTTTTCAACGCCCAGGCTTTCGGCCGATGTAATTTCGATATGATGGATAAAATTGTGATTCCAGATGGGTTCGAATATGCCGTTTGAAAAACGGGTAACGAGCAGGTTCTGGACGGTTTCTTTGCCCAGGTAGTGGTCAATCCGGTAAAGCTGATCTTCTGCAAAGTAATTCAGCAGGTTTTTATTGAGCTGTTGGGCGGTATTTAAGTCGGTTCCAAATGGTTTTTCGACAATCAGCCGCTTGAACCCGTTTGTTGCATCATTCAGCCCAATTCCGGCTAAATGTTGCGGAATAATTTCGTAAAGAGATGGTGGCGTTGAAAGGTAGAAAATATAATTTGCGGGGATATTTAGGTTTGAGCTTAATGCGTCCAGGCGTTCTTTCAGTATCGGATAATCTTGGGCGTCTGAAGTCGAAAGAGATTGGTAAAACAGCCGTTTCTGAAAATTGCTTATGGCCGGATCGGTTGCAGGCGAAAGAGGCAAAAATTCTTTCATGCGGGACCTGAACTCATCATCCGAGATGTCGGTACGGGCAACTCCCAGCACAGCAAAATCTTCCGGAAGGAGCTTCTGAACATACAATTCAAAAAGAGATGGAATTAATTTTCGTTTGGTCAGGTCGCCTGATGCCCCAAAAATGACTAATATATGAGATTCGGGTTGCTTCATCTTTTTGCTTTTTTCACAAAGTAAACATTTGAAGCCATAAAATGGTTATCGAAAATTTCAATGCCCGATAGGTGTATTCATAGCCCAAACAAGAAAGTGACCTTCGAATTTGCAGAAATGGATTGTGTATGAGGTTCTTGTATGGCTGTTCGAGAATGACGCTTCTATAATTTGTTGTTGAAAATCCGGTTCCGAAACAATGTTGATCTGCTTCCGGAAATCAATGCCCTGATCTTGTACCAGCTTGAATATGGCTTCTTTTACACACCAGAAAAGGCCATACAGTTCCGGATTTTTTTTTGCGAGAACCAACTCGTTGTCTGAGAGATATTTGTGCGATATGGCCTGGAAATTTCGTCCGAGTGATTCCAGATCAAGTCCAATTTCGTGCTCTTTGTGAAGAAAGACCGCCAGAAATTTGTTCGAGTGGCTGATGCTGATGTGTTTAAACTCTGGATGGAATAAGATTGGGCGTCCGTCCGGAGCATATTGTAGGTCAAAATCTCCGGCTATTTGGCTGATAAGCATTCGGCTGGTTAGCCATTCCTGTTTCCGGCGTGTGTTTTTTATGCCCCCGAAGTCTGGCGATTCAATCCATTTGAAAGGAGCGTTTGCCTGAATTTCTTCCAGTGTTTCAGTTAGATGCCAAACAGCAATTATTCCTGACGATTCGGGTATAGTCCGGTATAACGGCATTGATTACTTCCATTGGGTTGATTCGATTAGCCGGATAATATCAGGCTTCAGAAAATCGATAACGGGCCGAACCGAATCGATGTTAGGTACTTCGCGGATGTATAAAGCCCCTCGCAGGAAATGGCGGGTACTGTCGGTCAGGAAAAACTGGATTGGCGATGCCGCATTTCCGTCAATGAAATAAATCGTCCCGAATACCTTATTTTGTGGGTTTACGAAAAGCTGTTCGTCGATGGCCGATGCTTTTACGGTATGTTTGTAGGCAAGCGTATGGGAATCCTCGGTTAGTTGTTTCAGGTTGTTTGCTACTTTTTTATAGCTGATGTGAATTTCTGCGTTGTTGGCCGGGACCGAGATGTTGATCCAGAACGGTTCTGCTGTTTTGTCGGCATCGGGGCAGACTTTTGCATAGGTTGGGATGTCGAAAGAATAAGGTAGCCCGGCTGAGTCCAGTGGGGTATATGTTTTCTCCGGAAAGCTTATCCGGAAGTATCCTCGGGGTTTTGGGGTGTATTTGCCCGAGCAGGAAAACAGCAGCGCTGTCAGAAACAGAAACAGGATGATTCGTATTTTTCTCACGGGGTATTTTCTTCCGGTTTAATTTCAACTTTAATTTGTTTGATGCGGCGATTATCAACTGCTTCGATAGAAAAAATGAAATTTTTACATCGAATTTTGTCGTGTTTAGCTGGAAATTCTCCTTTCAGCTCCAGGATTAATCCGGCCAGACTATCGGCTTCGCCTTTTATGTCTTCAAAAATATCGTCGTCAACGCCAATGATCCGGTAAAAGTCGTGTAATAAAACTTTGCCGTCAAACAGGTATTTGTTTTCGCCAATTTTGGTGAAATTACGCTCGTCTTCGTCGAATTCGTCGGTAATATCGCCGACAATCTCTTCCAGTACATCTTCAAGGGTTACGATTCCGGATGTTCCTCCGTATTCATCAACCACGATGGCCATGTGGACTTTATTTTTCTGGAATTCTTCCAGCAGGTCGTCAATCTTTTTTGTTTCAGGAATGAAAAATGGCGGGCGGATCAGGTTTTGCCACCTGAACTCATTGCCTTTATGTATGTGGGGCAATAAGTCTTTAATGTAGAGGATCCCTTTAATATTGTCGAAGGTTTCTTCGTAAACCGGGATTCTTGAGAAACCACTTTCGTTAATTATGTCCAATACTTTTTCGAATGAGTCTTCTATTTCAAGAGCAACGACATCGACCCGCGAACGCATGATTTCATCGACACTTTTATTTCCAAATGTCACAATCCCTTCCAATATTTCTTTGTCATCTTTTAATTCGTGATCCGAAGTTAGTTCCAGGGCTTGCGATAGTTCGTCGACCGAAATATTCTGTTTCTGCTTTTGTATTTTTCGGTTAACAAGAGAAGTTGAAAAGATGAGCATTGCGTTGATCGGCCTGAACAGCCGCCCTAGATAGAAGAGAGGTAAGGACATGAACCGCGATACGCTGAATGCATAGCGTGTTGCATAAACTTTCGGTATGACTTCCCCAAAAAGAAGGAGCAGAAACGTGATTACTACAATCTGGAAAATGAACCCCAGTGTTGGCGAGTTGGAAAAGTCAATCAGATGGTCGGTAACGAAAGCTGAGAGGATAACGACTCCTACATTGACAAAATTGTTGGCCACCAGGATGGTAGCCAACAATTGTTCCGGGTTTTCCAGATTTTTTAGTGCATGTATATTTCTTCGGTTTTGATGCTCTTTCAGGTTATTTATTTCAGACGGGCTCAATGAAAAATAAGCTACCTCGGATGCTGAAATCATCGCTGAGCATGTAAGCAACAAAACAATACAAACAAGAATAAAAGCTACGCCTGCTGAAAAGGGGTAAAACTGCACATTCCAACTAATGCTTTCCAGTATAGGCAACGGATCTGTTTCCAATTACGTCAGATTTTGGTTACTAAAATGGCAGGTCATCTTCGCCCGATGTGCTAAAATCAGGTTCTTCGACACTGCTATTCATGGGTTCATTTTGGGGTACAACCGGGCTTGGCCCATCGGGTTGTCCTTCTGCCTTCCCAAGCAGTTGCATGACATCGCCGTAGATTTCGGTTGTATATCTTTTATTTCCGTCTTTGTCGTCCCACGAGCGGGTTCTGATTCGGCCTTCAATGTATAACTGACGACCCTTCTTTACATATTTCTCTGCTACTTCGGCCAACCCACGCCATACCACAATGTTGTGCCATTCGGTCGTAGTGATTTTTTCGCCGTTTTTAGCTAAATAAGATTCGGAGGTGGCCAATGGAAAATTAGCTACAGCAACGCCTTTGTCTAAATGCCTGATCTCCGGATCACGGCCGACATTTCCTACAAGGATTACTTTGTTAATAGACATAGATTTTTCAGTTTTAAATTAAACAATAATAAATGTACAAATAATAATCTCTACCTCAAATAGGTTGTTTATAAAATCCTGTCGTGTATTTGTCGGTGACAACTACAGTACGGCAGAGAATCTTATTCCCAGATATTATCGTTTATAAAAGTTTCAATTAACCTTGGCACAGCAAAGTTAAAAATATCTTTTTTATTTGTCCTGATAAGGGTTTCGGATATTCCCGACTCCTTGCCGACAGCGAATTTAATAAAACGGTAATGAATGCGTTGATGGCTCAACGGGTGAGTTTCCCAATTTGAAATATCGCCGAGGATAACGTGCTCCGGATTTACAAAATTTCTGAATTCATCAGATTCGACTATATGGCAGACGTCGGATCTGGATGAGGTTTCGATTAACGGGAATTCATACAGCCCCAGCCAGATGTCTTTTTGGGTTCGTCGGGATAAATATGTTGATTCGTTTGTCAGAAGCACCAAATAGTTAAAGTACCGGTTTCTGACCTTGGGTTTGTTTTGCTTTACCGGCAATTGGGCAACCATGTTTTTAGTGAGGGCATAACACGACCCGTTAAGTGGACAGGCCGGACAATCCGGAGCGGGCACACACTGCAAGGCTCCAAATTCCATCATGGCCTGATTGTGAATGTGAGGGGGCATTTCAGAGATAAGTTCCTGGGCGAGTTGTTTAAACTCTTTTTTCCCAGAGGCAGAGTCGATCGGTGCTTGAATCCCAAAATATCTGGACAACACCCGGTAGACATTCCCGTCGACGGCAGCATGAGGCAACCCGAACGCAATCGATGCGATGGCTGCTGCTGTATAATCGCCAATTCCCCTGAGCTTTTTGATGTCTTCATAGGTGTTTGGAAACAGACCATTCATTTCGGTTGATATTTTTTTTGCAGTTGCGTGCAGGTTCCTGGCCCGGGTGTAATATCCAAGTCCCTGCCACAGTTTTAAAACTTCCTCTTCGCTTGCGTTGGCCAGGTGTTTAATGGTTGGAAATGTTTCGGCAAAGCGGACAAAATAGCTTGTTCCCTGTTCGATCCGGGTTTGCTGAAGGATAATTTCCGACAACCAGATTTTATACGGATCGGTGGTTTGGCGCCACGGAAGATCGCGCTTGTTGTGACGATACCAGGCATGGATTATTTGGTTAAAATGCTGCATAACGAACCTAAGTGGCTTAAAATCTTTTCAGATTTCAAAAATAATCGAATTGAGTGTTTCTATTTTTTAAATAATTTCTATTTTTGCACACCGATTATTCCGGAAATATAATTTGTTGAAAATTAAATATTTTAAGAAATGACAAAAGCAGATATTGTTAACGAAGTTAGTAAGAACACAGGCATTGAAAAAGTGACAGTTCAAAAAGCTGTAGAAGCCTTCATGGAAACTGTGAAAGATTCTTTAACTGAGGGAAAAAACGTTTACCTTCGTGGTTTCGGTAGTTTTATTGTGAAAAAAAGAGCTGAAAAAACTGCTCGCAACATTTCAAAAAATACTACCATCATTATACCGGAGCATTTCATCCCTGCTTTTAAACCGGCTAAAACATTTGTAGCTCAAGTGAAAGATAATCCAATTAAAAAATAAGTTATGCCAAGCGGAAAGAAAAGAAAAAGACATAAGATGGCTACGCATAAGCGTAAAAAAAGACTGAGAAAGAACAGACATAAAAAGAAAAAGTAGTCTTTCTTTTTAAGCGTATGCTTTTAAAGATATTCCATTGGTTAAACCTAAAGCACGGTTTGTGCTTTAGGTTTAATCTGTTTATATGTCTGAGATTTTTATTAAAATCTTAAAACCTTTATCTATCGTAGTGAGTAGCGATTTAATTATTGACGTCACTCCCTCAGAAGTTGTGATTGCCTTATTGGAAGATAAGCGGTTGGTTGAACTGACAAGGGAAAAGAGCGGGGCAAAATTTGCGGTTGGAGATATTTATCTGGGACGCGTAAAAAAAATAATGCCAAGCTTGAATGCTGCTTTCATCGATGTTGGATACGAAAAAGATGCTTTTTTGCATTATCTCGACATGGGGCCTCAATTTGCCACGTTGAATAAATTCATCAAAATGGCCTCGTCGAAGAAAAGTAAAATTACTTCCTTGTCGAAAATCCAGTCGGAACCCGACATCGACAAAGAAGGAAAAATTACAGATATTCTAAAAACCGGCCAGAATATTTTGGTGCAGGTGGCCAAAGAGCCTATCTCGACCAAAGGGCCGCGCCTTACTTCCGAGTTGTCGATTGCCGGGCGAAATATGGTATTGATGCCTTTTAGCGAAAAGGTCAGTATTTCCCAAAAAATCGAATCGGCTGAAGAAAAAAACCGGTTGAAAAAACTTATTCAGAGCATCCGGCCCCGGAAATATGGTGTAATTGTTCGAACTGCTGCCGAGAATAAAATGGTTGCAGAACTTGATCAGGAATTAAAAAAGCTGGTAGAAACGTTTGAGTCAATCACCCAAAAACTGAAACGGGCAACAGCCCCTTCCCTGATCGTCGGCGAAATGGATCGCGCTTCGGCGTTATTAAGGGATATTTACCATCCCAATTTTAACAGTATCATTGTCAACGATGCTGCTGTTTGCGACGAAATTTCTGAATATCTGGAGTCAATTGCTCCCGAAAAAAAGAAAATTGTTAAGCTCTACAAAGGAGGGCAGCCTATTTTCGAACATTTCGGGATCGAAAAGCAAATTAAAGCGTCTTTTGGAAAGACCGTATCCTTCAAGAACGGAGCGTACCTGATTATTGAACACACGGAAGCTTTTCATGTCATTGACGTGAACAGCGGGAACCGCTCGAAAGCCGGTGTCGATCAGGAAACCAATGCCCTTGAAGTAAACCTGGCCGCTGCCGATGAAATTGCCCGTCAGTTAAGGCTGAGGGACATGGGCGGTATTATCGTAATCGATTTTATCGACATGCACGTTAACGAAAATCGGCTCAAAGTGTATGAGCGGATGAAAGAGGCAATGGCAGTCGACCGAACAAAGCACAACATCTTGCCGTTGAGCAAATTTTGTTTGATGCAGATCACTCGTCAGCGTGTCCGCCCGGAAGAGCATGTAGACACCGCTGAAGTTTGTCCGACCTGCAAAGGTAGTGGAAAAGTTACGCCAAGCGTTCTGCTGGTGGATGAGCTGGAAAGTAAAGTGAATTTTATTTTTAAAGAACTGAACAAGAATAAGCTGATTATTAAAGTCCATCCGTATGTCGCAGCTTATTTAACAAAGGGTTTCTGGTCTTTGAAAAACAAATGGTCCTTGAAATTCATGAAACGAATTGTTGTTGAAGAGGTACCTTCATTGAGCATGCTGGAGTACCATTTTTACGACGAAAATCAGGATGAGATTATTTTTTGAGCAAAATCCTGAAAAGAGTAAAGAGGTTGTTTCGACGAGAAGCAGCCTCTTTCTTTTGTATATAAACTCTCACTGGTAACCCTGCTCCAATTTTAGGGGAAAGAGGGGTAATTGTTTCGGTATTTTACTTTAATTTAGTTCCTGGTTTCTTTTTTGTGTCGACGGAAAAAGGGGAAATGTGATAAATTATGATTCGAAAAAAGATTTCCGTAGATGAAAAGGTTGCTCATAATACTATTGGTAACATGCTGTTCCCCAATATATGCTCAGGAGTTTGCACCGATTGGGGCGCAATGGTATTATAGCGAACAGGCGGGAGGTAAAGCTCCGGAAAACTCAGAATATATCCATTATCATGTGGTCAAAGACACGCTTGTTGCAGGACAGCATGTGCGCAAAATCACCCGGACATATTATCAATATTTTGGAGATACGGTTACGCTTGAGCCCATTTTTGTGTATCAGGACGGGCAAACAGTTTATCAGTACAATCCGGACAAACGGTCGTTTGGGAGGTTGTACATTTTTGGTGCTCAGGTGGGAGACATTCTTACGCTGGATGTGCCGTATGGCGACTATGCAACATCTACAAAAAGGAAGACCTATCGTCTGCAGATCGATTCGGTGGCGACCGAAACCTATACCGGAATCGAACTAAAAAAATACAAAGCTCATGGATTAGACGGAATCCAGTTCTGGAACGATGGCTGGTTTATGGAACGGTTGGGCGGGCTGGACTGGTTTTTCCCCAGAGCAGCATTGAATTTGCATCCTGGTGGGCCATTACGTTGTTATCGGGATAAAGATTTAAACCTGAAAATAAACACCATTGCTTGCGACTATCACCTGAATGGGGGGGATGACAGGTACGACTACCAGGGTTTTGCGATTTACCCTAATCCATCATCCGGAGAAATATCCATAAAATCACTCCGCCCAATAAAAGGTGTTATTATTTATAACAACCTTGGTATAGCGGTGGTGCAGAGGTCGGAGCCCTTGATTGATATTTCGGGTTATCCGGATGGGCTGTATATTGTAAAAGTGACCTTCGATAACGATCGGATAATTTATCGCAAAATTTTAAAGCGCCGGCATCCATAATTTTTCAAGTCATTTTTTTGTTCAGGTATGTCAAATAACAGTAAAACGAGTTGTTTTACTGATGAATATCCATAGTTTTTAACGAAGGGCTGTTTTAACTTTATGGGAAAGGAACCTAACTGAACTCTTCCCCTGATTGGGGAAACAGCTATTTAAAAACAGACCCTGCTGTGTATTTCAGCGCACCTCTGCATACCAATTACCTGTCGCAACAACTTGTACACAACGCAATTTCAACTCGAAATGAATCCTGTATCGGAATTAATTAAAAATCTGGCAGACCAGTATGGGCGAAGCAGGGAAAACCTGTTGCCAATACTCCAGGGAGTCGTGGAGCAGGAAAAATATTTGTCGGAGTATTCAATGGTCGAAATTGCCCGGGAGCTTGACCTTCCGGCTTCAGAAGTTTTCGGGACAGCAACATTTTATTCTTTTCTTGAACACAAGAAAATGGGCAAATACATCATTCGTGTTTGCAAAACCATTACCTGTTCGATGAAAGGGAAGAACCAGATTCTGCTGGCGATCGAAGACATGCTGAAAATTACTGTTGGAGAAACAACTCCTGACGGAACGTTTTCGCTTTTGCAAACCAATTGCCTGGGGTGGTGCCATAAAGCTCCGGCCATGCTCGTGAATAACGATGTATACACCGAATTAACTCCTGAAAAGGTCCGGGAAATACTGAGTTTGTATATCAACCAAAAGCAGAAAGGAGAATAACATGGCTAATACCTATCAATTAAAACGCGCCGATTTTATTTTCAGAAATGAAAATGATTGGGAAGAGGTTCTGCAGAAAGCCATAAGCCGGACGCCGAAAGAGTTGATAAATGAATTAATCAGCTCGGAGTTGAAGGGGCGGGGAGGGGCCGGTTTCCCGACAGGGCTCAAATGGAAACTTACGGCCGAATCTGAATCGGATGTCAAGTATGTGATTTGTAATGCCGACGAAGGCGAGCCCGGAACCTTTAAAGACAGGGAAATATTATCAAAAGTACCATTTAAGGTGTTGACAGCCATGGCTGTTTGTGGCTATGTAATTGGGGCCAAAGAAGGATATATCTATCTGCGGGGCGAATATTTCTTCTTAAAACCTGAATTGAAAAAGGCAATCGATGAATTTGAGTATTACTGCAAAGAAGTAAAGCTCGACTTTAAAATCAGAATATTTATGGGTAGTGGTGCTTATATCTGTGGAGAAGAAACGGCGCTGTTCGAGTCGATGGAGGGCAAGCGGGGCGAACCCCGGAATAAGCCACCGTTCCCGACCCAATGCGGCTATATGGGCAAACCAACTGTCATCAATAACGTGGAAACACTGGCCCATACCTATACTATATTTAAATATGGGGCCAAGCGGTTTTATGATCTTGGTGTGCAATATTCGCGCGGTTCGAAATTGTTTTCCGTATCGGGTGATACTCCAAAACCAGGAATTTATGAGCTGGAATTGGGTATGAGCCTGGCCGATTTTGTCGAAGAATTTGGCGATGGCGATACCAAAGCCGTTCAGGTTGGGGGCGCCTCCGGATTTTTGGTTCCCCGGAAACGGTTTCAGGAAACAGCCATTGGATTTCAGGGAAGACTGACCGGAATTTCACTGCCAACTGGTGGATCAATGATGCTTTTTAATAGCAGCCGTTCCATGTTTAATGTGTTAGACAATTACCTGGAATTTTTCAGGGAAGAATCGTGTGGGCAATGTACCCCTTGCCGGGTGGGTTGCCAGCAGCTGCTTAACGGGATAAAGGCGGTCAAGCGGGGCGAAAAAAATGCTCGTTATCTGGATAAACTTTTGCGGTTGGCCGAAACCATGCAGATTACGGCCAAATGCGGCCTGGGGCAGTCGGTAGCTAACTCGTTCTCGTCGATCGTGGAGAACTTCCGGGAAGAAATGATTTACTAACCTGAAAAAACAAAAACAGATGGCAAAGATATTTAAAATAACCATTAACGGAATTGCGATTGAGGTTACCCCGGGGACAACCATTCTGGAGGCCGCAAAACAGGTAGGGATCATTGTTCCAACGTTGTGTTATCACAAAGACTTGTGCGTAGCCGGAAATTGCAGGGTTTGCGTGGTTGAGGTTGTCGGGCAAAAGCGGTTGTCGGCGGCTTGTGCCACTCCTTGCGAGGATGGTATGGAAATTATGACCAACTCGCTAAAAGTGCGCAACTCCCGGAAACACATTATCGAATTACTGCTTTCAGAGCATAATGCCGATTGTACCAGTTGCTATAAAAATGGTAATTGCGAATTGCAGGAACTGGCCTCTGAATACAAAATAATGACCCAGGATTTTATTCGGCTTGTTCCGTTTAAAAACTATACGATCGACATGTTTTCGCCGTCGATCATTAAAGACGACAGCAAATGTGTTCGTTGCCAGCGCTGTGTCCGCACATGCGCCGAGTTGCAGGGGGTGAATGCGTTGACGGTTGCCCATAAAGGCGATCGGATGAAAATTACGACTTTTTTTGAGAAAGCAATGAACGATGTGGTTTGCACCAACTGTGGGCAGTGTGTGAACCACTGTCCGACCGGGGCCCTGGTTGAAAAAAATTATATCGAAGAGGTCTGGGAAGCCATTGCAGACCCACAAAAGCACGTGGTTGTTCAGACTGCGCCTGCTGTCCGTGTCGGGTTGGGAGAGGAGCTTGGTTTTGATCCCGGGGCACGGGTTACCGGCAAAATGGTTGCATCGCTCAAACGTCTTGGTTTTGACTCGGTGCTGGATACCGATTTTACAGCCGACCTGACCATCATTGAAGAAGGGACCGAATTATTGACCAGACTAAGAAAAGTGTTGGTTGATCATGATCCGGATGTGAAATTACCCATGGCCACTTCTTGTTCGCCTGGCTGGATTAAATACATTGAGCACATGTTCCCGGAATATCTGGATCATTTATCAAGTTGCAAGTCGCCGCAGCAAATGTTTGGTGCTTTGGTAAAAACCTATTACGCCAAAGCCCGAAATCTTGATCCGGAGCGGATTGTCTCAGTATCAATCATGCCCTGTACCGCTAAAAAGTTCGAAGCTAACCGTCCCGAGATGCACGACAGTGGCTATCGCGATGTTGATTATGTTCTGACAACGCGTGAGTTGGCTATTATGATCAAACAGGCGGGCATTGATTTTATGAAACTGGAGGATATGCATTTTGACCGGTTAATGGGCGAATCGACCGGAGCCGGGGTTATTTTCGGTGCCACCGGCGGCGTCATGGAAGCGGCTTTGCGTACAGCATACGAGCTGGTAACGGGACGCGATGTGCCATTCGAAAACCTGAACATTACACCGGTTCGAGGAATGGAAGGCGTTCGGGAGGCCAGCATAAAGATTGAAAAGCCACTGAAAGAATGGGCTTTTTTAGACGGCGTTGAGCTGAAATGTGCTGTGGCGCATGGCTTGGTTAATGCGAAGAAAGTGATGGATGCATTGAAAAGTGGCCAGGCTGATTATCATTTTATCGAGTTTATGGCTTGTCCGGGCGGTTGTTTGGGCGGAGGAGGCCAACCGATTCCTACCAATCCTGAAATCAGGAAAAAACGGGCTGAAGCTATTTATGCAGAAGATGCCGGGATGCCGATCCGGAAATCGCACCTGAACCCGGAAATCATAAAGATTTATAACGACTTTTTGGGTAAACCATTGGGTGAAAAGTCGCATCAGTTGTTGCATACCAAATATGTGGCGCGCGACAGGTTTTAGTTTTATGCAGAGGGCCCGGCGAAAACCGGGCTTTTTTGTGTGTGCCTTCACGTCGGGTTCAAGTAACAGAAATAAAATTGTACTGAAAGTACGTTTCCTGGTATTGATGATCGACCTGCTTTATTTTGGGAGGAGTGAAGACAGCTTTATTTGCAACCGCTTTTGGTCTATTTTGTCGAAAAGACGTTCGTTTTTGTTGTGAATTTTTTGCATTAACAGTCCGGGCCCGGAATTGGAGCCTACCAGCCATCGACCGGATTCGGATATTTTTTTTCACTATTATCCGACTAATCTAAAATTCTGAAGATATTGTCTTCTAATTTTCTGGTAGTCAGTCATTATTGTTTTTATTTCAAAAGTCACCCCCCCTTCAAAATGCAAGTTTTGTTTGCAAGGATGATGCGGT
>JAJUGZ010000007.1 GCA_029265715.1 Bacteroidota bacterium | reverse complement strand
GACATTGTACCACAACATGTTACTCATCGAACGATTTATTGGTGTGTTCGCTGTAAACCCAAACAAACTAAAAAATCAAGATATTGTCAAAGAACTTATATATTTCGGCACTATTGCCGCTTAAAATTTAACGGAGTATTGTTATATTCGGCGTGAAGTTAAAAAAACCATGGGAAAAAATCCACAAAATTCCCGGAAACTATCAGCGAATCCGGAGATGCAACCGATTTATTATTTGTAAACCGGGCCATAAACTTCACAGGCGCGGTAATCAGAGCCTTCTTTATCGGTTCCCATAGCAGCCCAGGCGCTCGGACGGAAGATCTGGTCTGAAGCTACATTGTGCATGCAAACCGGGATGCGCAGCATCGAAGCCAGCGTGATCAGGTCGGCGCCGATGTGCCCGTACGAAATAGCGCCGTGGTTTGCGCCCCAGTTGGCCATTACGCTGTAAACGTCGGCAAATGCGTCGTTGTCGGTCAGACGTGGGACGAACCAGGTTGTTGGCCAGGTTGGGTCGGTGCGTTTGTCAAGGACCGAATGGATCTCTTCCGGAATGTCAACAGTCCATCCTTCAGCAATTTGTAATACCGGGCCAACTCCTTTTACCAGGTTTACCCGCGACATAGTTACCGGCATTTCGCCTTCGGTTTTAAACTGAGAAGAGAAGCCGCCGCCACGGAAATATTCAAGGCTGGCCGGGCACCATTGTGTTTTGTCTAAGCATTTCTTTGCTTCTTCCGGAGTGATTTCCCAGAATGGTTTCATCGCCGGATTTCCTGCTGCATCGCGTTGCTGTCCGGTAGCATCCAGTGTTGTTGACCCCGAATTGATCAGGTGGATGATCCCGTTGGCCGCTTTACCGGTCAATTTCTTGCCGGTTACCCGTTCAACGGCAGCGGGGCTCCAGTAAGTGCGCACATCGGAGAAAATCTGGGCGGTGTTGGTCAGCAAGTGGCCAAACAACATGGCAACCCCGTTCAGACTGTCGTTTTCGGTAGCAACCACGAATGCTTCACGAATGCCGTTCCAGTCGAACGATGAGTTCAGGATAGCTTCGGGGAAGTCGCCGTTGGGGTAATAATCGGTCCACTGACGTTGTCCCTGGAACCCGCTCAAAATGGCATTATGCCCTTTTGACTCTTCTCCGTAGCCCATTTCTTTCAATTTTGGGTTCCCGATCATCAGGTCGCGGATGATCAGGGTCATTTTTACTACGGTTTCCCATTCCCAGTCTTTTCGTTCGCGACTGGTTTGTTTTTCCGGGGCATTGTTATCGAACCCTTCCTTGCAATTGACTTTCACCCAGCTTAAGGCTTTCTGGTATTCTTCTTTATCGTAAATGCCTTCGTCCATGCGGCGAAGCAGCTCGGTCATGTCGACAAATTCGGTGCGCATGCCTAGATATTCCTGAAACAGGTTGGCATCGACCATCGAACCTGCAATACCCATCGAGGTATAACCAATTGACAGGTATGATTTACCTTTCATCTGGGCAACGGCCAAGCCGGCTTTGACAAAACGCAGGATTTTTTCCTGAACATCGGACGGGATTGACTTATCAGTTGCATCCTGTACATCACGGCCATAGATACCGAATGTCGGAAGGCCTTTTTGCGTATAACCGGCCAAGGCGGCGGCCAGGTAAACTGCTCCCGGGCGTTCGGTGCCATTAAACCCCCAGACAGCTTTCGGGATCAGCGGGTTGGCGTCCATTACTTCAGTGCCGTAGCACCAGCAGGGCGTTACTGTTAGCGATACGCCAACGCCTTCCTGCTCAAATTTGTCGGCACAACGCGCTGCATCGGCTACTCCGCCAATGGTGGTGTCGGCAATTACACATTCCACTTTTTCGCCTCCGGGGAAACGCAAGTTTTCTTCAATAAGTTGGGCGGCAGCTTTAGCCATATTCATGGTTTGCTCTTCGAGCGACTCACGAACGCCACGTTCGCGGCCATCAATTACCGGGCGGATGCCAACTTTGGGCAGCCGGCCTATCAGTCTGTTTGTCATTTTTTATTGGTTTATAAATTTGCTTCCTTCTTTGGTTTTTATGATCAGATTGTGTTGTCCTGTACTGTGCTGCTAAATAAATGCTTTTTCAGCATTTGGCAAATGTTGCCAAACACAATATTTAATCATTTTTTCAGAGCGACAGAAGAAAAGACTGTATTCTGGCAATTTTTCTAAATTTGTTTTGCTTCAAAAACAAGCCATTATGAAGATATTTAGGTTACAACTCCATTGGCAAATTCTTATTGCATTACTTTTCTCTATTGGGTTTGGGTACTTTTTCCCGAAACAGGTTGATTACGTAGGTTGGATGGGGACTATCTTTTTGCGGGCGCTGAACATGGTTGTGGTCCCGTTAATCCTGAGTTCCATCATTAGCGGCGTCACCAGCATTGGCAGTGGAAGTAATCTTGGGCGATTGGGTGTCAAGACGTTATCGTTTTATGTTTTTACCAGTTTTTTGGCTATTGTGACAGGGTTGTTTTTGGTCAACTTGGTTCAACCCGGAGTTGGCGCAAACCTGAATTTGTCTAAAACAATAGAAAACTTGTCCGGGACCGGTACTGCCGTGAGCGACATCCTGATCCGGTTGATTCCGGAAAACATTGTCGATTCGATGGCTAAAGGCCAAATTCTTCCAATTATTGTTTTCGCTTTGTTGTTTGGCTTTTTTGTTACAAAATCCGGAGAAAAGAACAGGGTATTTCTGACCACGCTATTCGAGTCGGTTTTTGAGGTGATGATGAAGGTAACCACATTTATCATCCGGTTTACCCCGCTGGGTATTTTCGGGATTGTGGCCCGCGAGGTTTCTAAAAATACGGAGTCATTGGGCAATGTCGCCGGAAGTTTGGGGCTTTACATGCTGGTTGTATTGGGCGGGTTGCTGATCCATGGCGGAATTAGTTTGCCTTTGCTGGTTAAACTATTGGGGAAAGCCAGGCCGGGCGCTCATCTTCGCAATATGGCCACTCCGTTGCTGACTGCTTTTTCGACCTCATCTTCCAACGCAGCGTTGCCTTTATCGATGGAAGCGGTGGAACACAAAAGCGGTGTTTCGAATAAAATTACCAGTTTTACACTGCCGCTTGGCGCGACCATCAATATGAACGGAACAGCTCTTTATGAATGCGTGGCGGTTATGTTTATATCGCAGGCTTATGGTGTACATCTGGATGTCAGTCAGCAAATTGTGGTGGTTGTCACGGCCTTGCTGGCTTCTGTTGGCTCGGCCGGAATTCCGATGGCCGGGTTGGTGATGATGACGATTATTCTGACTGCCGTTAATTTACCGCTCGAAGGTGTTGGGTTGATTTTGGCCGTCGACCGTATCCTGGACATGTCGCGCACCACCATCAATGTGTGGGGCGATACCTGTGCCGCGGTTATTATTGCCAAGAGCGAGGGAGAACAGACACTGGTTTAAGGATTTTCACGGAACTTATTGGTGTGGTTCGCATACAACAAATCCCCATTTTGGAACCCGCAGGTATAGTTTATTTTCTTCGAAACTAAAAGAGGTAACCTGAGGTAGCATTTGCACCAGCTTTTCTGAAAATTTACTGTCGCAGCAAATTTCGGTACAGACCGGATTGCTGATTGTAACTGAATTATTGCCTCCGGATGAAAACGAACCGCCACAATGATTTACATCCAAGGCCAGGGAATAACTGCCGTTTTTCTGAAATGTCAACAGAATAATGGTGTTTGGGTTTTTAATATAAGCAATCGATTCAACTGAGATGAAGTCTTTCACTTCCCAGGATTGATACAACTCCGGAACTGCTGCATTTTTTTCGGCAGAGCATGAAATCAGGAGCAGACAAAAGAAAAACAAACACGAATCATAACGTTTCATAACGGAACGGTTTTTTATCAATAGATGAGTTTATCTATCAGTGGGTCCATGGTTAGAACTGAAAATAAATGAATGGTTGAAGGGCCGATTGGCTGATAAAGGTTATGCCCAGCAGGATCAGGGCTGATACCAGAATCTGAAAGGGCACCGGCATGGAAATGAACCATCCCCGGATTTTTTCTTTCCAGCGTATCGGGAGCCAGATCATCATAAAACCAAGGAGCAATACCATTTCAATATGTTGATAGGCCGAAAACATTTGCACCCAGTTGTCGGTGGCAAAGTGTTGGGACACCTGATAAAAAAACTGCCGTACTTTATCCATGGTTTCGAGCCGGAAAAAAATCCAGGCCAGACTAATCAGCTGGAAGGTGAAAAACACGGACAATGCTTTTCTGAACCAGTTTCTGGCTTTCGGTGGTTTCTGAAATTGTTGAATGATTTTTTCGAGGCTCAGGCCAATGCCATGTATGGCTCCCCATAACAAAAAGCGAAGATTTGCTCCGTGCCAGAGCCCGCCCAGCAGCATGGTGATCATCAGGTTGAGGTGCATTCGGAACCGTCCGTTCCGGTTTCCGCCAAGCGGAATATAGAGGTAGTCGCGCAGCCAGAACGACAGCGAAATGTGCCACCGGCGCCAAAAATCAGTCAGGCACCGGGCCTGGTAGGGCTGGTTGAAGTTAACCGGTATTTTGAACCCCAGCATCAGGGCCAGTCCGATGGCTATATCGGTATAGCCCGAAAAGTCGCAATAGATTTGCAGGGCGTAGGCATACACGGCGGCTAAGTTTTCAACGCCGGAATGGGCGAGGGGCGCTTCAAAAATACGGTCGACAAAGTTAACGGCCAGGAAATCGGCAATCATCATTTTTTTGAAAAGCCCTTTTACGATCAGGTAAACCGAATAGCTGAATTCGTTACGGCTCAGCCTGAATTTTTGATAAAGCTGGGGCACAAACTGATGGGCCCGAACGATAGGACCGGCCACTAATTGCGGGAAAAAGCTCAGGTAGAAGCTGAAATCGGCCAGATTGTTCACCGGTTTGATGCGGTGTTTGTACACGTCGGCTAAATAACTGATTGCCTGAAAGGTGTAAAACGAGATCCCGATCGGGAGAATAATGCTGTCCTTGTCGAGCTGTTGGCCGAGAATCTGGTTTACTGCAACATTGATCCAGTTGACGGGTTTAAGTTGTGCTGCAAAAAGCTGGTTCAGGCAGTCGGTCGCAAAATAGCTGTATTTATAAAAGGCCAGGAGCAACAGGTTTATCGAAACGGCAGCAATAACTATCGGTTGGGGTTTTCGCGATGTGGCGATCCATCTTCCTGCGGCATAATTGAGCAAGCACGAGAATAAAAGCAGAACCAGGAACCCCCCGGCAACCTTAAAGTAAAGAAACAGACTGACAATCAGTAAATAGCCATTCCGTAGCTTATTGCGTGATACAAACAGCGTGTAGAACCCCAGAAACCCGACAAAGAAAACCCAGAAAAGCAAGCTGGTAAAAAACATCGGATGTGTCGCGTCAAAGTTCATCCATTCGGGCGTTATGGATGTGAGCCTGATCATGGTTTTTCGCGGTATTCGTTGTAGGCTTCGATTAACTGGCTGGCCAATGCGGTGGCAACTTTTTCTGCGCCCCGGGCAGTAAAATGGGCATAGTCGGGTTGCATCAGGGGAGGTTGCAGGTTTGCCCATTGGATGGCCGAGCCAGGCCCCCCCATGAACTCTTCGAGATCGAAAAAGGCGGCATCGCATTGACTGGCTGCTTCTTTTTGCGCTTGTCTGATGGCCGGAATGTTTTCGTACGAAATCAATTGCCCGTTTGCAAGATGGGCCATGTCCGAAACGCCGATCAGTAAAACTGGCACATGGGGACAGATGTCTTTTAAAAAACGAAGACGGCGGATCAGTCCGTCGCGGTAAAAATTGTAGCTTGGATGCGGATTGGTAACCACATTGATGCCGAAGTGCAAAATTATGAGAGCTGGTTTCATCAGATTCAGCGATTGACGCAGGGCAATTGGGTCGGTTTTTTCGAAGGGTGGAAAGGCAACCCCTCGTAATGGTACCGGATCGACCGTAATCCCGGATTCTGATTCGAGCGAAAGCCCGGTGGCCCAAAGCTGGCCTTCCGGAGTAAATGAAAATGAAAGATTACCGGGAATCGTTCCGATATTGAATAACATGGAGCGGATCTTGTCAGAAACCGGGAATGTCCCTTCATATAATAATTTATCGCCAGCCGAGAGCTTGTACTGACAAGGTCGGTTACATTGATACAATAATTTAATCCGCGAAAAATCAGGTTGTGCCTGGTTGTTCCCGAATCTGTTTATCCTGATTTGGCCAGCTCCTCCGGATAATCTGGCTTCGCGGAGCAAACTGCTTTTCAGTCGGTTTGGTAAAATCGAATCGAGTGCCGTGGCAGTCTTCCAGTTTCCTGTTAATTCAAGGATGAAGCGGTTTGATGAATTATATTGGTTCTCGGGGGCAATCAGTCCGGCTCCTTCCCCGCCGAATTTCTCCTGAAGTTTTTTCCGGAGCGTGCCGATTATGCGGTCGTTTTCGATTTGCGAATCGCCGAAATATAAAATCCGGAGCATCGTTGGATTTTCCTGAAGTTGGCTTAGTTGCGAAAAAAGCGGATTAAGGATGTTTTGATTTCCGGAGGGATATTCGATGAGATTTTTATTCCGGGGTGGTTGTTGTATTTGGAGTTTCTGATTATGTTGTAGTACAGCTGGTTGTTTTTTGGGGACAGATGATCCTGTTTGCTTTAGGAAAAAAGTTCCGAGCAAATACAAAAGCAAAATGCAACCGGCATATATAAAAACCCGGAATGGATGCATAACAGGGATTCAGTTTAATGGGCCGGAAGCGGAAGCCATGTTCCGCTACACGTTAAAAGTATACTTAAAATTGGGGATCTGCAAAACAAAATGTCGAACGGTCAAGCTTTTCTTCATCAACATTTAGGCAATGCCGAGAATAGGGCCAAGCCGGCTTTGCTGGTTTCCTTGTAGTAGTTTGAAAGATCTTTTCCTGTACGGTACATGGTTTCAACCACTTCGTCGAAACTGATCCGGTGTTTACCGTCTGACATCAGGGCATAGGTGTTGTGGGCCAGTGCCCGTTCGGCGGCAAAGGCATTTCGTTCGATGCAGGGAATCTGGACCAATCCGGCTACGGGGTCGCAGGTTAATCCGAGGTGGTGTTCCAGTCCCATTTCGGCTGCGTACTCAATCTGGTAAATCGTGCCGCCCATTAGCTGGTTGGCTGCGGCCGAGGCCATGGCGCAGGCCGTTCCCACTTCGCCCTGACAACCCACTTCAGCCCCGGAAATCGATGCATTGTGCTTGACCAGGTTCCCGATTAGTCCGGCAGTGGCCAGTGCTTTGTATATCTGGTTTTTTTCTGTTTTGTACACTTTGCGGTAGTGTTTCAGTACGGCAGGCAATACACCGCAAGCTCCGCAGGTTGGGGCAGTAACAATCAGGCCGCCGGCGGCATTTTCTTCTGAAACGGCCAGGGCGTAGGCAAACAGTAACGAACGTTTTTTGAACGGGCCGCTGAAATTCTGAGCCTTCAATTCAAACGAGCTGGCTTTGCGCGGGAGCTTGAGCCCGCCCGGCAAAGTGCCTTGTTGCTTCAGTCCGCGAGCAATGGCTTCTTCCATGGTTTGCCAGACCAATTCGAGGAATTCCCAGATTTCCGGGCCTTCAAATTCATCGACATATTCCCACAATTGTTTGCCGTTTTCGTTGCACCAATTCAGGATATCATCCAGTTTACCGAGCGGATAAACCAGGTGGGTTTCCGGTTCGGTGGTATCGTCGGCCAGGGCGCCTCCGCCAATGCTGTAAACGGTCCATTCTTTCAGGAGAGAAGAATCTGCTGAAAACGCTTCAAATTTCAATGCATTGGGATGCCTGGGCAGAAAGATCTCTGGTTCCCAGATTAATTCGCAGGGTATTCCTGAAAAGACTTCTTCCAGCGCCTGGTCGGTCAGGTGTCCTTTCCCGGTGGCAGCCAGGCTTCCGTAGATGGTTGTGCGGTAGTGTGTTGCCCCAGAAGTTTGCTTCAAAAATTGCTCGGCAGCCTTCCGGGGCCCCATGGTGTGACTGCTTGATGGTCCGTGTCCTATTTTGTAGATTTCCCTGATTGATTCCATTGTTTTCGTATTTTGGGCAAAGTAAATTTCGGAGAACATACCGAACCCTTACGAATGTCAGGATTTTTTGCAAATTTCCCGGCAATTGGGTTTGCTAAACGTAAAAAATTTCGAAGAAACGAATACACAAACTTATGAAGCAACTGATTGAATGCGTCCCGAATTTTTCGGAAGGGCGCGACGAAAAGATCATTAAGCAGATAACCGATGCCATTGAAAGTGTCGAGGGGGTAAAATTACTGAATGTTGATCCCGGGCGCGATACCAACCGGACCGTGGTAACGTTTGCCGGAGAGCCGGATGTGGTGGTTGAGGCTGCTTTCAGGGGCGCCCAAAAAGCGGCTGAGTTGATTGATATGTCGAAGCATAAAGGCGAGCATCCCCGGTTTGGTGCCATTGATGTTTGTCCGCTGGTCCCGATTGCCAACATCAGCATGGACGAAACGGTGGAATATGCCCGGAAGCTGGCGCAACGAATGGGGGAGGAGCTGGGCATTTCAATCTATTGCTACGAGTTTGCAGCCTATAAGGAAGAACGCCGCAGCCTGGCCAATTGCCGTGCCGGCGAATACGAAGGGTTGAAAGAAAAATTAGCCACTCCGGAATGGAAACCGGATTTTGGCCCTGCCGAATTGAACGTCCGTTCGGGTGCTTCGGCTGTTGGCGCCCGTAATTTTCTGGTAGCTTACAATGTAAACCTGAACACCACTTCGGTACGGCGCGCCAATGCCATTGCGTTTGATGTCCGCGAGGCCGGACGCGTGTTGCGCGAAGGCGACCCGGTGACGGGCAAAATCCTGACGGACCCCAATGGCGAGCCGATCCGGATTCCGGGAACATTGAAAAAAGTGCGGGCGATCGGTTGGTTTATCAAAGAATATGGCATTGCCCAGATTTCGATGAACCTGACCGACATTACGGTCACCCCGGTTCATGTGGCTTTCGACGAGGTTGTTGAACGGGCCCGCGAACGGGGCATCCGGGTGACCGGTTCTGAGCTGATCGGGCTGATCCCGTTGCAGGCCATGCTCGATGCAGGCGCGTATTTCCTGAAAAAGCAACAACGCTCGGTGGGCGTTTCCGACGACGAGCTGATCAGAATTGCTGTTAAGTCGCTGGGATTGGACGAACTGGCCCCGTTCGATCCGAAAAAACGCATCATTGAATACCTGATTGAAGATAAAAAAGACAGACTGGTCGATCTTTCGGTGAAAGCTTTTACCGAAGAAACGGCTTCGGAATCGCCTGCCCCGGGCGGCGGTTCGGTATCGGCGACGTTGGGGGCATTGGGCGCCTCGCTGGCAACGATGGTGGCCAACCTGTCGTCGCACAAACGGGGCTGGGACGACCGCTGGGAAGAATTCTCCGGATGGGCCGAAAAAGGGAAAGCCCATTATTCGAAATTGCTAAAATTGGTTGACGACGATACGGCCGCGTTCAACGCCATTATGGATGCCTTTGCTTTGCCGAAAAATACGGATCAGGAAAAAGCCAAACGGTCGGCAGCTATTCAGGAAGCAACCAAACGGGCTATTGAAGTACCCTTGGCCGTTATGCGCGAAGCGTTAGATTCGATGGAAGCGATCCGGGCTATGGCCGAGATTGGAAACCCGAACTCGGTATCTGATGCCGGCGTTGGCGCCTTGTGCGCACGCTCGGCGGTTTACGGCGCTTACCTGAATGTGCGGATCAACGCCTCCGGGTTATCCGATAAACCGTTTGCCCGCGAGGTATTGGCCGAAGCAGCCCGGATGCTTGACAAGGCACAAACAGCAGAACAGGAAATCCTGAAGCTGGTGGAGGGAAAAATATAGTTGCCGCCATGACCGGGCTTGACTGAAAGGAATAACTCATGCAGGGTGGGCCTGCATCAATGAGGCAGCATAAAAAGTCAATTATTCTTTTATGCTGCCTTTTTCGTTGTTCAATAGATTAGTTAGTTTTTTAAAGATTTTGGTTAAAACGCTGTGTGTCGGTATTAATTATTTGTGCAGCCTTAGTGGCTATTTAAAATCAGCTAATTGATGGTTTTCCCCAAAGAAAATTTACTAACCAGTTGTTTGTTTTGGTGAAACAAAAATCAGACTACCCCGACTTGTTTTTTCAAAATAACAATTTCTTAAAGTTTGTTTCCCGTTAGCATAGACGATGTGTGAGCGTTAAATGTATTGATTGTCAGCGTCGAACTAAAATATGTAGATGTCTGGATGAATTCCTTTGATTTTGGAAAGAAAAAAAACAGGATAAAAAATCATTGCAATCATTATAAAATTACATTTGCACGTTCTTTTCTCAAGTACAGTAAGAGCTAAAAATTCTGATGTATGAACAGCGAAATGCTAATTTTGTTTTTTATTGTCGGCCTTGTGTTAGTAGGAGGCGCGATAATATTCTCCTCGCTGGCGGCGCCCCGCTCCGTTAATCCGATAAAATTCGACCCGTACGAATGTGGTATTCCGACTGAAGGTCCGGCTTGGATCCAGTTCAATGTTGGGTATTACCTGTTTGCGATCATTTACCTGGTTTTCGATGTGGAAACGGTCTTTTTGTTTCCGTGGGCCGTGGTGATGAAATCGATCGGGACCAGGGCTTTTGTCGAGATCGTTATTTTCTTTTTTATTCTGGTGCTCGGGCTACTTTACGCCTGGAAAAAGAAAGCTTTAAAATGGGCATAGATATTAAATCAATGAAGTACGAAGATTTTGGCGACAACGATTCGCTGGAAATCTTCAAAAAATCAGGCGGAAACATTCTGCTGACCAGTGTTGACAACCTTCTGAACTGGGGGCGTTCGAACTCGATCTGGCCGCTAACGTTTGCCACCAGTTGTTGTGGCATCGAAATGATGGCTGCCGGGGCATCGCGTCACGATTTTGCCCGCTTCGGGATCGAAGTGTACCGGGCCACGCCGCGTCAGGCCGATGTAATCGTGGTGGCCGGGACCATTGTCCACAAAATGGCCCCGATCCTGAAACGGTTGTACGATGAAATGGCCGACCCGAAATATGTGATTGCCATGGGGGCCTGTGCCATTTCCGGCGGACCATTCTATTATAATTCCTATTCGGTGGTCCGCGGTGTCGATCATGTGATTCCGGTAGATGTGTATATTCCCGGTTGTCCGCCGCGCCCTGAAGCCCTGCTGTATGGAGTGATGCAGCTTCAGCGCAAGATAAAAGGCGAATCCATCAGCGATCCGCGTAAAGTTACCAACGAAGACCTGCTTTAATTTTAACGTATGCAAAAACAGGAATTGACAGATTTTCTCAAGGGACTTTTCCCCGAAGCCGAATTCCCGGAAAATACCCAACTCCCCGAAATGGTGGTACCGGCCGAAAAACTTCACAACACCGCCAACCTCCTGAAATCCGATAAAAACCTTGCTTTTGATTACCTGATAAGCCTGACAGCCGTCGATTATCTGAAAAATATGACGGTGGTTTATCATCTGGAATCAACTCAATTCAGGCATGTGCTGGTATTGAAAACCGTTTTAAACGACCGCGAAAATCCGGTTGTTGAAACCGTTTCGGATATCTGGCCAACGGTTGAACCGCACGAAAACGAGGTTTTCGATTTGTTTGGCATCCGCTTTAACAATCATCCGATGCCCCGTCGGTTGTTCCTGACTGATGATTATGGTTTTCCGTTGCGCAAGGACTTTCAGGACGAAGTAAACATCATCGAACGCAAATAACGGATTATGAGCGAAGAGATTATTAAGAATATCATCGTTAAGGAGAACGAGGACTACATTATCAATATGGGTCCCCAGCACCCTTCAACGCACGGCGTTTTGCGGCTCGAAGTCTGCCTGCAGGGCGAAACCGTTAAATACATTGTCCCGCATGTGGGCTACATCCACCGCGGTATTGAAAAGATGTGCGAGGCCAATACCTATCCGCAAATTATCCACCTGACCGACCGGATGGATTACTTGTCGGCCCACATGAACAACGAAGCCGTTTGCCTGTGTGTCGAAAATGCCATGCAGGTTGAAGTTCCGGAGCGGGTAAAATATGTTCGTACCATTTTGGCCGAGCTGAACCGTCTGGCATCGCATCAGTTGTGGTGGAGCGCTTTCGGGATGGACCTGGGTGCGCTGACAACCTTTTTCTACGGGTTGCGCGACCGCGAACTGATCCTCGATATTTTCGAAGAATCGTTCGGCTCGCGCCTGCTGCACAGTTTTAATACGCCCGGCGGTCTGATGCACGATATTCACCCGAACTTTCAGAAACGCACCAAAGACTTTATTGCCTATTTCCGGGAAAAGCTGCCTGAATACGACCAGTTGTTGACCGGAAATATCATCTTTCAGCAGCGCACAAAAGGCATTGGTTTGCTGAGCAGGGAAAAAGCAATTGCCTACGGGGTAACCGGTCCCTCCGGACGTGGTTCGGGGTTTTCCTGCGACCTGCGCAAACACGCACCGTACAGCGCTTACGACAAGGTGCAGTTCAACGAAATAGTATATACCGAAGGCGACACATTTGCCCGCTACAACGTGCGCATGGACGAAATGAGGGAATCGCTGAATATCATTGAACAGCTGATCGATAATATTCCTTCCGACGGGCATACCGCCAAAATGAAGCCGATCATCAAACTGCCCGCCGGCGAGTTCTTCCAGCGTGTTGAAACAGCGCGCGGCGAACTGGCCGTTTACATCGTGAGCGATGGCAACAAAACGCCGTACCGTATTAAATTCCGCTCGCCGAACTTCAGCAACCTGTTTGTGATGAATGAGTTGGCTGCCGGAGGAAAAATTGCCGACCTGATTGCTATCAGCGGCTCACTTGATTTGGTAATCCCGGATATTGACCGATAAAAATTTGAACGCATGTCGTCAACATCAACAATTTACGATTTTTCAACGCTGACCGGTTCTATCGATGCAAGCTTGCACAGTTGGATGGCGCCGGGACTGGCCCTGACTGCCGAACTGGTTTTGGTTGGTTTGGTATTCCTGACTTTTTATGCTTTACTGGGACTATTCTTAGTTTATCTCGAACGTAAGGTTTGTGCTGTCATCCAGAACCGCTACGGACCAAACCGGGTTGGCCCGATGGGATTATTTCAGACCATTGCCGACCTGATTAAGTTGCTGATGAAGGAGTTGATCCCGATTCGCCGGGCCGATCATTTTTTGTTTAACTTGGCTCCGTTCATAGTTATTATCGCTTCGTTCATGGCCATAGCAGCCACGCCGTTTGCCCGAGGGCTGCAGGCTGTCGACCTGAATATCGGGGTGTTTTACGTGATGGCGGTTTCGTCGCTTGGCGTGGTGGGCATCCTGCTGGCCGGATGGGCGAGTAACAGCAAATATTCGCTGATCGGGGCCATGCGAAGTGGTGCCCAGATCGTGAGCTACGAGCTTTCGGTAGGTTTGTCGCTGCTGGCCGTTGTGGTGCTTTCAGGAACCATGCAGCTTTCCGGAATTGTCGAAAGTCAGGCCAATGGCTGGTGGATTTTCAAAGGTCATATCCCGGTCATTATTTCATTCATCATTTTCCTGATTGCCAGTACGGCCGAGATCAACCGTGGTCCGTTCGACCTGGCCGAAGCCGAATCGGAACTGACGGCCGGTTTCCATACCGAGTACTCCGGAATCAAGTTTGCCTTTTTCTTCCTGGCCGAATACATCAACATGTTTATTGTTTCGGCCATCGGGGCAACCGTTTTCCTGGGAGGCTGGATGCCGCTGCATATCGGGAACCTGGAAGCTTTCAACCACGTGATGGACTTTATTCCGTCGATGGTTTGGTTTTTCCTGAAAACCTTTTTTCTGATCTATGTAATCATGTGGTTTAAATGGACGTTTCCGCGTTTGCGTATCGACCAGTTGCTGACACTTGAATGGAAATACCTGATGCCAATCAGCCTGGTAAACATTGTGGTAATTGCCTTCATTGCCTTGATGGGCTGGCATTTTTAAACCGATAAACGAAGGAGATTAGCTATGCTCAACTATCTAAAAGAAATATTCGGGGCCATCTCGTCGCTTTGGGCCGGGATGCGCATTACCGGAAAATACTTTATCAGTCCGGGGCAGATCGTGACCCAGAAATATCCGGAGAACCGAAAAACGCTGAAAATGCAGGACCGGTTCAAAGGCGAAATCATCATGCCCCACGACGAAAACAATCAGCACCGTTGCACCGGTTGCGGTATTTGCGAAATGAACTGCCCGAACGGTTCTATTGAAGTGCTTACCAACCGGGTGCCAAATGCCGAAGGGAAAATGGAACGTGTAATCGATAAGCACGTGTATCATTTGTCGATGTGTACATTCTGCGGTTTGTGTGTGAAAACCTGCCCGTCGGGGGCCCTGGCTTTTGGGCAGAAATTCGAACATGCGGTTTTCGACCGGCAAAAACTGACTAAAATATTGAACCAACCCGGTTCGACTTTAAAAAAGGAGGCTAAGCAATGAATGTTGTAATGTTTTACCTGCTTTCAGGAATTATCCTGACTTTTTCGCTGTTGTCGGTAACAACCCGGAAAATTCTGAGGGCTGCCGTTTACCTGTTGTTTGTGCTGGTAGCGACATCCGGATTGTATTTCCTCCTGAATTATGAGTTTATGGCTGCGGTACAATTAACCTTGTACGCCGGGGGCATCGTCGTGCTGATTATCTTCAGTATTCTGCTGACCAGTCATATCAGTCATAAGTTCAAACACCCGGCTTTGATGAATTTGTTGGCCGGCTCTGGAGTGGCGGTTGTTGGTGCAGCAACAGCCCTTTATGCCATTTTTACGCATCCGTTCAGCGACGCTGTGCAACCCGATGTTCCGGTTGATATGACGGCGATAGGTACCCAGCTTCTAAGTACCGATAAAAACGGGTATGTGTTGCCGTTTGAGTTGATCAGTATTCTGTTGCTGGCTTCGATGATTGCGGCGATTGTCATTGCTAAAAAAGGGAAACAACAAGAACAATAATATGGTACAGGGAATTCCGATTTATCATTTTCTGGTTGTCAGTACGCTGATGTTTTTTATCGGCGTTTGCGGGTTTATTATCCGGCGCAACCTGATTACCATGCTGATGGCTGTTGAGTTGATCCTGAATTCGGTGAATATCAATTTTGTGGTTTTCAACCGCTATTTGTATCCCGATCAGTTGCAGGGACATTTTTTTTCCCTCTTTATTGTGGGCATTGCCGCTGCCGAGGCTGCCGTGGCCATTGCCTTGGTTATTAATATTTATCGCCGGATCAATAACATCGAAGTTGAGAACGTGAACGAAATGAAGTTTTAAAAGTAAAGACTTACTATAATGACAGGATTTGAATATACCGTTTTGATTCCGTTGATTCCGCTGGTAATGTTCCTGTTGATCGGTTTGCTGACCGTCAAATGGAAACCGGAAGTTTTCGGAATAATGGGCACCATCGGACTGGGAACATCCTTTTTGTTATCGGTGGTTACAGCCGTCAATTATTTTTTTATTCAGGGCCCGGGAGCCGGAGGCTTTCAGTGTATTACTCCCGTCAAAGTGACCTGGTTGCGTTTGACCGAATCGTTGCACATTGACCTGGGTGTTCTGCTCGACCCGATTTCGGTGATGATGCTGGTTGTGATTACCACTGTTTCGTTCATGGTCCACATTTATAGTATGGGCTACATGAAAGGTGAGCCTGGGTTCCAGCGTTTTTATGCGTTCCTGTCGCTGTTTACATTTTCGATGCTCGGTTTGGTATTGGCAACCAACATTTTTCAGATGTACATTTTCTGGGAATTGGTGGGTGTTTCCTCCTTTCTGCTGATTGGTTTCTATTACGAGAAACCATCGGCCGTCGCCGCAGCCAAAAAAGCATTTATCGTCACCCGTTTTGCCGACTTGGGCTTCCTGATCGGTATCCTGGTTCTGTCGTTTGTGACCAAGACGTTCGATTTCGATCAGCTTACGTCAACTACGAATACATCGATATTTACTTCGGGTGCTTCACTGAGTTTCATGGGCATGTCGGCCTTGTCGTGGGCCATGCTGTTGATATTTATGGGTGGGGCCGGAAAATCGGCCATGTTCCCGTTGCACATCTGGCTGCCCGATGCCATGGAAGGCCCGACTCCGGTCTCGGCCCTGATCCACGCTGCAACCATGGTAGTTGCCGGTGTTTACTTAGTGGCCCGCATGTTCCCGGTATTCCATTTTCAGGCCCCTGACGCCCTTGAAGTGGTGGCCTGGGTTGGCGGTTTCACCTCGCTGTTTGCCGCGGTGATCGCCATGACCCAGTTCGATATCAAACGCGTGCTGGCTTTCTCTACCTTGTCGCAAATCGGTTATATGATGCTCAGCCTGGGTGTCTCCGGATATGGCGGCGAAGAAGGGCTGGGCTACATGGCTTCCATGTTCCACCTGTTTACCCACGCCATGTTTAAAGCCTTGCTGTTCCTTGGCGCCGGATCGATCATCCATGCCGTGCATTCGAACGACATGAACGATATGGGCGGCCTTCGTAAATACATGCCCGTTACACACATCACGTTCCTGATTGCCTGTTTGACCATTTCCGGGGTACCGCCGCTTTCAGGATTTTTCAGTAAAGATGAAATTCTGGTGGCTGCGCTGGAACACAACCCGATTCTGTTTGGCGTTGAGTTCCTGACTGCCGGTTTGACAGCTTTTTATATGTTCCGTCTCTATTTCCGGATTTTCTGGGGAACAGAGCGCCACTATCACCATACGCCGCACGAGTCGCCGCTGGTCATGACCATTCCGCTGATGGTGCTGGCTTTTGCTTCGGTTTTCTCCGGATTTTTACCCTTCAGCGAACTGGTAACATCCGATAAAATTGGATTTGAAACCGAGACCCATTTAATGGTCGCCATTCCGTCGGTTTTAATCGGCGTGATCGGGATTGTGTTTGCCTGGTTTCTGTATAAAAAGGACAGTCTGGTTCCAAAAGCTATTACCGAAAAATTGGGTGTTTTGTATAAAGCAACCTACAACAAGTTCTATATCGACGAGATTTATTTGTTCATGACTAAGAAAGTTATTTTCAACTATGTTTCTCGGCCGGTGGCTTGGTTCGACCGGAATGTTATCGATGGTTTCATGGTCGGGATTGGTCGTGTTACCGAAAAAACGTCGTACCGGATTAAAGAAATGCAGTCGGGACAATTGCAGCATTATGCCTTTGCCTTTGTCGCCGGCACGCTGGTACTGGTGCTTTCATTGTTGTATTTTTTGTAAATCAAATAAAACCATTTTAAATGAACATTCTAAGTCTGTTTGTTGTGGTTCCGATCCTTACGATTGTGGGGATACTATTTACCAAAGACTTTAAAGGGGCGCGCGTTGTTTCGGCCATTGGCATGGGCATTCAGCTTGTGCTGGCTGCCGCTTTGGTGCTGATGTACCTGGGCGCCCGGAAGGCCGGTGTCAACGACGAAATGTTGTGGACTGCCGACTATACCTGGTTCAAAAGTTTAAATATTCATTATGCCATCGGTGTTGACGGCATTGCCGTTGCCATGATCGGGCTGACAGCCATTGTGGTTTTCGCCGGAATATTTGCTTCGTGGGAAGTGCAATACCTTTCGCGCGAGTTTTTTATTTCGCTGATCCTGCTGGCCACTGGCGTGTTCGGGTTCTTTATTTCGCTCGACCTGTTTACCATGTTCCTGTTCTACGAGGTTGCGGTAATCCCGATGTACCTGCTGATCGGCGTGTGGGGAAGCGGCCCCAAAGAAGCTTCGGCCATGAAACTGACCCTGATGTTGATGGGAGGTTCGGCCTTGCTGATGGTTGGCCTGTTCGGTTTATATTATAACTCAGCGCCGGATGGCGGCATGCTGACCTGGAACATTTTGGAAATAGCCAAAGTGAATATTCCCGTGGCAGCGCAGCGGTTCTTTTTCCCGTTCACGTTTATCGGCTTTGGCGTTTTGGGAGCTTTGTTCCCGTTCCATACCTGGTCGCCCGACGGCCACGCTTCGGCGCCAACGGCTGTTTCGATGCTGCACGCCGGCGTTCTGATGAAACTGGGAGGTTACGGTTGTTTCCGTGTGGCTATGTTCCTGATGCCGGAAGCCGCCAACGAAATGGCCTGGATTTTCATTATCCTGACTACCATTTCCGTCGTGTATGGCGCGTTTGGGGCCATTTGGCAGAAAGATTTGAAATTCATCAATGCCTACTCGTCGGTAAGTCACTGTGGACTGGTAATTTTTGCTTTGCTGATGATGAACAAAACAGCCATGGACGGCGCTATTCTACAAATGATCTCTCACGGTTTGATGACAGCCCTGTTCTTTGCCCTGATCGGGATGATTTACGGCCGGACGCACACCCGCGATATTCGCGAAATGGGTGGCCTGATGAAAGTGATCCCGTTTCTGGCCGTAGTATACATGATTGCCGGTTTCGCCTCGCTGGGCCTTCCGGGCCTGAGTGGTTTCGTGGCCGAGATGACCGTGTTTGTTGGTTCGTTCCAGCATCAGGATGTGTTCCACCGGGTAGTTACTATTATTGCAGCCTCGTCGATTGTGGTAACAGCCGTGTATATTTTGCGCGTGGTCGGCATCATTTTGCTGGGCCCGGTCAAAGACAAACACCACCTGGGACTGACCGATGCCGTTTGGTACGAAAAGCTGAGTACCGTGATGTTGGTCCTGGCCATTGCCGCTATTGGTATCGCGCCGCTCTGGTTGTCGGATACCATTCAGGGCAGCCTGGAACCGATCATTGCCAAACTGACCGTCTTTAATCCGTTTTAACGATTTTATTCAGAAATAATACCGAAACATGAATCTCGGACAATTTATTCTCATGCGCCACGAGCTGCTGCTGACCATTGCCGCAGTGTTTGTTTTGATTGCAGAACTGGCGATTAATGAAAAGGCAAAGTCAAAGATTATCCCGATTGCATTGGGCGTTTTTGCTTTGGTTACGCTGATCGGGTTTATCCCGGCTGAACCCGGAGTTTTATTTGGTGGTTCATTTCAGTCGTCGCCGCTGACTTCGTTTATGAAGAACGTGCTGAACCTGGCTGTCCTGATCATCTTCTTACAATCCGAAGGTTGGCTCAAAAAGCCGGAAAACCTGGATAAAGTGAGCGAGTATTTTATCCTGACTATCGCAACTCTGATCGGGATGAACTTCATGATTTCGTCGGGCGATTTCCTTTCATTCTATGTCGGACTTGAAACCGCCACCATTCCGATTGCTGGTTTAGCGGCATTCGACAAACTGAAAAGCCGTTCGGCCGAAGCGGGGATCAAGCTGATTTTGTCGTCGGCATTGTCTTCCGGAATCCTGTTGTTCGGGCTTTCCATGATTTACGGGGCAACCGGGTCGATTTATTTCACAGATATTGCTCAAAACCTGAGCGCTACACCACTGGTTATTCTTGGTTTTATCTTTTTTGTGGCCGGAATGGGGTTCAAGATATCACTGGTTCCGTTCCATTTCTGGACAGCCGATGTGTATGAAGGCGCCCCGATTACCGTGACATCGTATTTGTCGGTGGTTTCAAAAGGAGCAGCCGCATTTACGTTCAGTATCATCCTGTTCCGTGTGTTCAATGCTGTTTTCGACCAGTGGCAACACCTGATTTATGTGCTGGCTGTAATGACCATGACCATTGCCAACCTGTTTGCCCTGCGCCAGGACAATATCAAGCGGTTTCTGGCATTCTCTTCAATAGCCCAGGCCGGGTTTATTTTGCTGGGCATTTTGGGCGCCGGCGAATTAGGCATGACTGCCGTTGTTTATTTTGTGTTGATTTACGTATTTACCAACCTCGGGGCATTTGGCGTGGCAACCTCGGTTTACAATGCATCAGGAATCGAAACGATTTCAGGATATAACGGCTTGTACAAGACCAACCCGAAGCTGAGTTTGCTGATGACTTTGTCGCTGTTCTCGCTGGCCGGTATTCCGCCGGTTGCCGGTTTCTTCGGAAAATTTTTCCTGTTTACCTCAGCAGCCGGACGCGGATATTACATCCTGGTGTTGATAGCTGTTTTGAATGCGACCATTTCGCTGTACTATTATCTGCGGATTGTGAAAGCCATGTTTATCGATCAGAATGACCAGCCGGTGCCGTTGTTCCGCAGTTCGCCCATGATGCGCGCCAGCCTGATTATTTGCCTGGCTGGTATCTTTCTGGTAGGTTTTGTCAGCGGAATTTTCGAATATATCCGTGATTTGAGTCACCTGTTTTTTAATTAATTAATCCGGGGGAAATGGCATTAAATAAAGCACAACATACAATTGAGGAAATTGAAGGAGTTCGCTGCTCGGTGGTTGAAAAGGGTGTTTCGGCTGAACGGGCTGGTTTTTTGAAGCAACTGCTCGAACATAACGGTTACGAAGTGAAAACAAAAGCTGAAGGCGACGTTTTCACGGTTGGGGTAACTGATATTGTTTTCAATCCGGTTTTAGCGGTTTATGGCCGTTATCTGAAATCCTTGACAGGTAAACGGGTAACTCCGGCTTACTGGCTTCAGCAATCAAATAAGGAAACTATTGCGGAAGTGAATTATTGGACTTTCAAAAACTGAAAAAATACCGATATCCGTATCGTACTCAAATGTAAAAGAGACTGTGCCCCGTCGAGCCAGTCTCTTTTATTTTGCAATTACCTGTATTGGTAAGAAACATATTTTGTGCAATTTCTACAACCGCAATAATGTCTGCAAGTCAATGGCACATTAGGTAAGAGGCCCTGGTGCATGAGGGCCCTGAGGGAAAATTATACAGGGGATGCCGATTGACCTTGCTTCGTTATTCCCACCAATAGTCAGCATTGCTTTGTACTTTATTAACCCTTCGATGTTGTTATATACCCCGAATAACGGATTTTGTTGTCTTATCTGGTGTATTTTAAAGCATACTTCAATTAAAACACACTGTCAGAAATAATAACGTGGATTATTTGAACCTGGTTTGTAAAGATAAAAGTTGGTGATGGTTTAGAATGCGATACCCAAACTTATTCCTCCCCGGACCCATGGATGCAATATGTTATTCGCTTTGATTTTTATGTTGTTCCCGGAGGTACTCACATCAATTTTCTTGCGAAGAAATGACGGAAAATCATCGATAGCATCGTTAATATCATTTTCAGTAACGCTGACTTGTTCATCGTTTGAAACGTAAACGGTTGCATCAACCCGGCCAATACCGCCTTCTAACCCTAAAAAATACAAATCCAACGTTACCTTTTTGGCAATCAGAAACTGGTATCCCAGCTGACAACCCAGTCCAAAAGAACTCACTTTCGCGTCATAGTTTTCGTTGTAAGATATTCTTCCAATATCGTCATCCATCGTCCGGATATTATCTGCTTTGGCATTTAATGATTGGAAGTGCAGATAGGGAGCCAGGTAAAATCCTTTGGGTAACATGCTTTTGCCTGTGTAATGACGATAAGCAAACCGGATTGAAAAAGTGCCTAACTCATCGTTCGAAATTTCTTCGTCGTCGGACCAATCCATGGAAAATTTATTGACAAACGTTCGGTTTGTTGGGACACACAGTCCAAGTTCTAATGAGTTTTTTGTATTGATCATCCGCTCATATTCAAAAGATACGCCATTCAATGCCAGGTTGACCGGAAGAAATTTCAGGGCATTTTTTTGATCCTGGGCATGTAAGTTTAAGCCTAAAAGGCCTAACATAACGAAAAGTAAAACTGTCTTCATACGCATAAATTTTCAATCTTAATTACTACAATCTCCGTATTTGTATTCACTTTTCAATCTAACCCTTCGATGGTATGGAATAGCCATTTGTACATTTTCGGTTGACATGAGCTTCGGTTTTTATATCTATTTTATCTGATGGTATTAAGGAGTTTATATAAAGGTACAAAAAAGCCAGCCGGGAAAAAACGGACTGCGACAAAATCAGTTTTCCCGGCTGGCCATTGGTTTCATTTTCCTGAATCTGGCTTGCAATGTGACAGCCCCGTTTTGGGCTATATTTTGATCCTTCCGTCCATATCGTTTCGGGTGTATTCTGGGCTCAGCGGAAATTTAACGGGCTTTCTGTCGCGTTGCGAACGGTAAATAGCCGTGAAGAGTTCAACGGTTTTGCGTCCTTCTTCGGCAGTCACCAAGGGCTCGCGGTTATTTTTGATGGCATCGGCAAAATCGGCCAATTGTTGTTTGAAATACCAGGTCATCGGGTCAACCGAGTGAAATTCATTGGCATCGGTTTCGTTCCATTCCTGAAGCAGGTGCTCTTCACCCGGTACGGTCCAGATGTCGAGACGGGGGGCTTCGGCAATTGGCGTTTTCCCTGGCAAGAACATGGCCCCGCCTTCAGGTTGCGACCCAACAGAGGCGCCGTTACTGCCATGAATGTGCACTTTGCCGTACAGTCCTGGCTTTTGCGAATTGCTGACCAGAATGTTGCCCATGGCCCCGTTTTTAAAACGGATTAGTGCGAGTGCTGTGTCTTCAACTTCGATGTATGGATGGTTGATGTTGCCCCAGTAGCCAAAAACTTCATCAATATCGCTGCCCATTAACCACTGCAGCAGGTCGAGCTGGTGGGGCGACTGGTTGACCAGAACACCGCCGCCTTCGAGCTGCCAGGAACCGCGCCAGGCGTCGCTTTCGTAATACGAACGGTCGCGCCAGCCAAGCATTTGAACGGTCCCGAGCGCCGGGGCCCCAATTTTTCCCTCGTCGATGGCTTTTTTCATCCGGACAATAGGCTGGTACCAGCGTCGCTGGCTGATCACACCGGTTTTGCGTCCGGTGCGGCGGGCTGCGTCAATAATCCGGTCACAATCCTGCAGGGTCGATGCCAACGGCTTTTCAATTAATACATGAGCGCCGGCCTCCATTGCGGTTATGGCCGGGTCGGCGTGGTAGGGGTGGGCCGTGCAAACGACAGCCATCCGGATTTTTTCCTGTTCAATCATCGAGCGAATATCCGAATAAACAGTTACCCCGTATTCTGCTGCAAATTTTTCAGCCGAAGCTGTTGTCCGGCTCCAAACAGCTTTTAACGAGAGTTCTGGGATCTGTAAGATGGCTTTGGCATGCAAATGAGCAATTTTTGCACATCCGATTATAGCTACATTAATTGTCATTGTTGGATTTTGGTGGGTTAATAATTTTTGAGATTTACATTTTTCGTTATAAACGAGTTCCCAAATTAGGGATTTTTCAGGAAATGCCGAATGTTAGAGAGTAAGAGATGGATGTTGTTCTGTTTTAGGGAAAGCGTAATTTGTCCGGAGTTTTAAAAAAAAGCAAAACCTGCGAATAGACTTCAAAAGGACTCGTTCGGTTAATTCAAATAGCGTATTTTTGATACTTGTTCGAATAATTAGCATTATGAACCCAGATAAAGTAACAGTTGGTTTTTTAGGCGCAGGTGGAATCGCTAAATCTCATGTTTTTGCGTTAAACTCGCTAACATATTTTTACCCATCGGTTCCTGAAATTGTGTTAGAGTCGGTCTGTTCGGCCCGTTCGGAGAGCCGGGAAGCATTTGCCCGTCAGTATGGATTCCGTCAGGCTCAGGAGTTGGACGATTTTTTGGCCAGTCCATATATTGATACGGTATTTATCCTGGGCCCGAATAACGTACATTTTGAACATTTTAAGGCGGCGCTGGAAATGCCTGCTGTTAAACGGATTTATCTCGAAAAACCGGTTTGTTCGAACCTGTACGAGGAAGATGAGATGAAGGATTTGCTGGCTAATGCACGGGTCCAGGTTCAGGTTGGGTTTCAGTATTTGCAGACGGCCTCGGTACGTGAAGCTTTGGTTTTCTGGAAATCTGGCAAATTGGGAAAGCCAATCCATTTCGACTTGAAATATTATCATGGTGATTATTTGCAGCAATCATACCGGGAAAAGCGTGTGACCCGTCTGACACCGGCTCCTGACGGTGGTGCAATGGCCGATTTGGGCTCACATGGTATTAGTATGCTGATGGCTTTTCTGGGCGAAAACCTGCAAATAACGGGAGCTGTGCAGGGCGGATATTTTCCGGATGTGCCGTCCGGATCGGATCTGTTTAGCCAGATTTCGTTATATGATCCCGAAAGCCGAGCGGTCGGAAGTTTGTCGGCCAGTCGTATCAGTTCGGGGACTGGCGATCTGGTTTCGCTCGAAATTTATGCCGAAAAGGGGACACTGCGTTATTCATCGCACCATGTTGATTATTTCGAGTATTACCTGGAAGAAACCGGGCAGTGGACACGTCAGGTGGTGGGCTCCAATTATCAACCAATAACCAGTTTCCCATCAGGGCATGTACCTCCGGGTTGGCTGCGGTCGATGATTCATGCGCATTACATTTTTCTTACCGGAAACGACCCCAAATCATTCATTCCCGATTTAAAGCACGGCTTGGCCGTTCAGCGCATTGTCCGCGAAACAGCCCTTCATTTATCTGCATTCAGACATAATTTTCAAAAATAATGGAGCGTAGAAGCGGAATATTATTGCACATTACATCGCTGCCGGGCGATCATGGCATTGGGAGCATGGGTGCCGAAGCCTTTAAGTTTGTGGATTTACTGGTGGAGACCGGGCAAACACTTTGGCAAATTCTGCCCCTGGGCCCGACCGGCTACGGGAATTCTCCTTATCAGTGTTATTCCGCTTTTGCCGGAAATCCTTTGCTCATCGACATTCCGGAATTGGTCAATGACCGGTTGATCGCCGGAACCGACATCCCGTCGGTTACTTTTAGAACGAAGAACATAGAGTTCGAAAAAGTTGAAGCGTTTAAAATCGGGCTGCTGAAGAAAGCTTTCACCGTTTTTCAGGCGAATTTTCACCGTTTCCGTGACGACTATTATCAATTTTTGAGCGAACAATGGTGGTGGCTCGACGATTATGCTTTGTTTCGTGCCCTGAAATCACGAAAGAACGGTCTGGTCTGGAACGAATGGGAACCGGAATTAGTCAGGCGCGAAGGACAGGCTTTAGCAACCGTAAAGCATAAGTTGGAGGACGAAATTAATTTTCACCGGTTTATACAGTTTGTCTTTTTTCGTCAGTGGTTTAAGCTTAAAAATTATGCCAACGGGAAGGGTGTGCGGATCATTGGTGATACCCCGTTGTATGTGTCGCTCGATAGCTCGGATGTATGGGCAAACCAAGATATTTTTATGCTCGACGACCTGGCCCGGCCAACGTTTGTCGGGGGTGTTCCTCCGGATTATTTCAGCGAAACCGGCCAGCTGTGGGGTAATCCGGTATTCGACTGGAACCGGCTCGAAGTCCGTCATTTTGATTGGTGGGCAGCCCGTGTTCATTTTAACCTACGAATGTTTGATTTAGTCCGGATTGATCATTTTCGTGGTTTGGAATCGTTCTGGGCGATTCCGGCCGGAGAAGAAACTGCGGTTGTCGGAGAGTGGCTTCCGGCCAAAGGGCGCGAATTGCTCACGCTGCTCAAAAGCCAGTTGGGTACGCTCAATGTAATTGCCGAAGATTTGGGCATCATCACCCCGGAAGTTGAAAGACTGCGCGACGATTTTGGGTTGCCGGGGATGAAAGTGTTGCAGTTTGGGTTTGCCTCGGATGTAACCAATGAAAACCTGCCACATAATTTCGGACAGAACTTTGTGGTTTATACCGGAACTCACGATAACGATACGTCGCTGGGGTGGTACCTGACGGCTACCAAAACCGAGCGAAAAATGTTCCGGAAATACGGTTTGCCTCACGACCGGAAGTTCGTTCGGGGTTTGACTGAGTTGGCCTGGGCTTCGGTTGCCCGGATGGCCATTGTGCCAATGCAGGACTTCCTGGGGCTCGACGGCACTGCCCGCATGAACACGCCCGGAACAGCAACCGGAAACTGGGGGTGGCGTTTTAGCTGGAGTCAGGTTCGAGCCAGTCACAAGGTATTTTTGAAAAAACTGACAGCCAAATACAACCGTTGTCGGCCCTAAAACAAGTATCCCAGTCCAATGTAAAGGCCAGATGTGCCGTCTTGCTTGTTGGCGGCCATTCCATAGTCGAACGAAACTACAAAGTTTTCGTTCATCACGGCCCGGAAGCCAGCTCCATACGAGGTATGCCATTTTTCGGCGTCCCAGTCGAAATATTCGGGTTGAGGAATTGAACTCTTCGGCGCTGCAATTTTTTTTACATCAACCGTGTTGGTTACTTTCCCAACATCAACGAATGAGTTAAGCCCTAAGTAGAAATTGTTGTTGATGAACCGGAACCGGGCAAATTTCCATCGCAATTCAGCATTCCCGTAGGCGAACCCATCGCCAACGACCCGGTTGCGCCGGACGCCACGCAAGGTTTTTGCTCCGCCCAAGCCTTCGGACGATGCGCCCCTGAGTTCAGAAACAATCATTTGCGAACGGTAATAAAACGGCATGTTTCCACCAAGTTTGGTTTGATAGTTCAATCGGTATGCAAAAGAGAGATCATTGGGGAGTATCGTGAAATACTGGCGGTGGGTAAGACTGAGGTTTGAGAACGAACTTTCGGCTCCCAAAATTTTTGGCGAAACCTCGATGACAGCTTCGGCCCAAATGCCTTTCATGGGGTTGGGCTTATTGTCGCGCGAGTCCAGAACCAGTCCGGCTTTGAAGGTGGGTACAAATCCGCCGTCGGCTTCTTCCGGAGAAATAATTCCCCATTGTCGGTATAAATCATACAGCCCGTCGATATCTGGAAGAATGTCATTCCCGGATTTACCTTTATTAAGTTTTTCGATATTAACTGATCCGATTTTGAAATTCTGCAGGTTGAACCCCGTGATCCAGCGGAACCGGTTGCTCTCCGTTATTTTCCCCTGAAGATCGGCTTTCCAGCGAAACAATCTCCGGTCGTATTTGTAAAAGACACGCGATTTGTAGTTCTCGGAGTCCTGATTGGTCCAGGCGTCGTGGTAAATGGCTTCATAGCCGTTAAACCCGTAAAAATCGTATGTCTGGTCGGGTAAATAAGACAGGTCTATCGAAGTTTGCAGTCCATTTAAAAGTTGGTCAGAGTCGTAGTAAAAACGGTAAATACCACTGCCTTTGGTGAAACGCGAAACCTCGAAGTACAGTGAATGGTCATAGGCGGGATACCGGCTGCCATCGCCATACTGGAACAGGTTTACCAACGCGCCATATTGAAATCCCAGGTCGGTATCGAACGTGATGGTCGGCAAGGCTCCGACGTTCCAGCCGGATTTGATCAGACCCGGACTCTTTTTGTTTTGAGCCTGCGAGAGACTGGTTATGGCCAAGTGGAGTAGGAGTGCCGCAATTGCCATTTTCTGCATAAGTAAGAATTTATCGTTGCTCAAAACGAATATAGCGAAAATAAGAAGACCCTCCTGTGTTTAAGAAATTCTTGTATCGGATGATAATCGTATTGTAATAACTGTTACAAACAATTGACTTCAATTTAACAGAACACAATAATAATCAAATAAGCATGTAATCGGATCAGTTCATTTTTGTCGGACTAAATCCAAAATGCATTTCTATGAGAAACGTTACATTTTTAGCTTTTTTGTTTTTTGCTACTTTTCTGAAGGCAACGTTGGCGGAAGCACAAGGCTGCTATGTTGCGGGTGATTTTCACCAGCACACCACATATTCCGATGGAAGCTTTTCGTTTGGTTATATGATGGAAAAAAATAACAAATATGACCTTGATTGGTGGGCCAACAGCGAACACGGGGGAGCCTTTAGCCGGTGGGGATCGGTTTCCGGAGTTGATTTAAAAGATACGACTGAGGTTCTTTGGGCAAATACCGGGATTAATATTCTAGGAAAAGCCAATAATGGGAACATGTGGCGTTGGCAGTCGATTCGTGATTGGTCATACCGGGATATTCAATTATGGCGGCGGGTTTTTTCAAATAAGCTGATCATTCAGGGCTACGAGATGAATGTTCCCGGGCATGAGCATGCTTCGATGTGCATAATTGCCAATCAGTTTAACTCAGACAACAGCAACGTAGATCCGATTGCCCAGTTTGAATACATGTTCGATAATAATGATAAGGATGATACTCAGCCCAACGGATGGACTAAAAGCACGAAAACAGGTCATGAAAAAGCTGTTGAAGCAGTAACCTGGCTGCAGGCCAATTACCCATCCCAAAGCTATTTGATCCCGGCACATCCGGAGCGCTACAAATACAATGGCAATACGGGCTGGAACATCGAGCATTTTCGCGATATGAACAACGCTGCCCCGGATGTGTTTTTTGGGTTTGAGAGTGTTCCTGGGCATCAAAAGTCAAGCAAAAGAGGCGAGTATGGCTCTAACCGCCCGTCATACGGAATGAGTACGTATGGTGGTGCCGGGTTGATGTCGGCCAAAGTGGGTGGTTTATGGGATGCACTGTTGAGCGAAGGCCGTCATTTCTGGTTGTTTGCCAGCTCTGACTGTCACGATATTAAAAATGATTTTTATCCGGGGGAATATCAGAAAACGTACACTTACGTGGAAAAGAAAAATGATGCACAGGCCGTTGTTGATGGGCTTCGTTCCGGGAATTCGTATGTTGTGATGGGAGATTTGATTGATTCATTGATTTTTACGGTTGGATCAGCCACGATGGGACAAACTTATGAAACCAAAAATACGGTAATAGAAGTGAAGATCCAGGTGCGTGATCCTCAGCGGAACAACAACAATACTTACAGTACGTATACTAATCCGGAACTTGACCACATCGATCTGATTGTCGGGCAATATGGTTCAAAGGTTGATCCTGCAAATACGGAAGAATACAAAAAAGATTCGGTTTTGACAACCAAGGTGGTTGCCCGTTACGGGAAAAATGCCGGATATACAGATGCTGCAGGAATAACAACCCAGGCTTGGTCGGAAAAATCAAATGGTTGGAAAGAAATTGCCATTCAGTATCCGATTGAAGTTGCCAATAAATTATATTTCCGTTTGCGGGGGACCAATCATTCGGTGAATAAAGCTGGCGAAACCGACAACTACGGAAATCCGCTGATTGATGCAGAAGGCGAAAATACTGCCGCGAAAACGTTTGAAGATCTCTGGTTCTATTCAAACCCAATTTTTGTATCGAATACAGCTGCGACCGTAGCTCGGGCGATGTCAGACAAAAGTGAATTTCTAATTTTCCCCAATCCGGCTGACGACGAGGTTCGGTTAAGTTTTTCAACTCCTCAGTCTGGGTTTGCAATGATTTACAATATGACTGGTGGATTGATTCGTAAAGTTGCCTTGAATAATGATAATGAAAAAATTATTTCAATTCGTGATTTATCGAATGGTACTTATGTGGTTTCAGTCAATAATTTACCAACCCAAAAACTAATTGTTAAGTAAAATTTCAGGATTTGCAATAGAAAACATCTTTTTCGCTAAACGGGCGCATCTTCCGGTTTGAAGTGCGCCCGTTTTTATTAAGGTTTTTTATTCAATTTTTACCGGATTGTCGACCTTGTTCTTTAGCAAAGCATAATCCAGCACATCCATGATTGTATCGACAAAATGGAATTTCAGTCCTTTGATATAGATATCTTTTATTTCGTCCAGATCCTTTTTGTTGGCTTCCGAAAGGATGATTTCCTTGATTCCGGCCCGCTTGGCGGCCAGAATCTTTTCCTTGATGCCGCCTACCGGCAGGACTTTTCCGCGCAGGGTAATTTCGCCGGTCATGGCCAGGTTTTTCCTGACTTTGCGTTGAGTGAATGCCGAGGCCAGCGAAGTAACCATTGTAATTCCGGCCGAAGGGCCATCTTTGGGGATCGCGCCTTCCGGAACGTGGATATGTACATTGTATTTTTCAAAAATCTCCGGATTCAGGTTTAATAAATCGGAATGGGCCCGGATGTATTCGAGCGCCAGCATGGCCGATTCTTTCATTACATCGCCCAGGTTTCCGGTTAATGTCAGTCCTCCCTTCCCTTTGCTCAGGCTGGTTTCGACATACAGGATTTCGCCGCCGACAGCTGTCCAGGCCAGGCCGGTAACAACGCCGGCAAACTCATTGCCCTGATAAAGCTCGCGCGTGTATTTCTCGGCCCCCAGATATTCGCGAACATCTTCTTTGGTCAGTTTCTGATTGTACGGTTCTTCAAAGGCAATTTTTTTGGCAATCCGCCGGATAATCTTGGCAATCTTTTTATCCAGGTCTCGAACTCCCGATTCGCGCGTGTAATTTTCAATAACATAGCTTATCACATCGGTTGGAAAAACAACCTGGTCATTTTTGACCCCGTGGTTTTCCAATTGTTTGGGGATCAGATGGCGACGGGCAATTTCTACTTTTTCTTCAACTAAGTAGCCGCTTACTTCAATCAGTTCGAGCCGGTCGCGCAAAGGTGGGGCAATGGTTCCCAGCGTATTGGCCGTAGCTATAAACATGACTTTCGATAGATCATATTCGTGTTCTACGTAATTGTCGTGGAATTCAAAGTTCTGTTCCGGGTCTAAAACTTCCAGCAGTGCTGAAGCCGGGTCGCCATGAAAATCTTTCGAAACTTTATCCAGCTCGTCCAGGATAAAAACCGGATTCGATGATTTTGCCTTTTTGATGTTTTGCAAAATACGTCCGGGCATAGCGCCAATGTATGTTTTCCGGTGACCACGGATTTCGGCCTCGTCGTGCAATCCACCTAAGCTCATCCGGATGTAGTTTCGGCCAAGCGCTTTGGCGATCGACCGGCCCAGCGATGTTTTCCCAACGCCGGGAGGGCCATACAAGCACAGGATGGGCGCCTTCATGTCTTTTTTTAGTTTCAGGATAGCCAAGTGTTCCAGGATACGTTCCTTCACTTTTTCCAACCCGTAATGATCTTCGTCGAGGACTGCTTCGGCGTGTTTCAGATCGAAGTTATCTTCGGTATATTCGTTCCATGGCAGGTCGAGCAATGTCTGGCAGTAGCCAAACTGTACCGAGTATTCGCCGGCTGCCGGATTTAACCGGTGAAGCTTGTTGACCTCTTTTTCGAAAAGCTTGGCTACATCTTCGTCCCATTTCTTTTCTTCTGCCCGTTTTTTCAGTTCAGCAATTTCCTGTTCAACAGGGTTTCCGCCCAATTCGTCCTGAATGGTTTTTATCTGCTGGTTGAGCAGAAATTCTCGTTGTTGTTGGTCGAGTTCGGCTTTTACTTTGATCTGGATGTCGCGTTTTAATTCAGCCATCTGGGCTTCGCGGACCAAATATGAGATGGCTTGTACTCCGCGTTTTTTCAAATCGGCTATTTCAAGCAGCTCCTGTTTTTCTTCGACTTTCAGATCGGTGTTCGAGCAGATGAAATTGATCAGGAAAGTCGGGTTTTCGATATTTTTTACGGCAAAAGCAGCTTCCGGAGATACATTCGACGTGAATTGGGCAATCTTGATTGAAAGATCTTTTAATGACCCGACAATGGCCATGAATTCGGCCCCTTCTTCAACCGGTTGTATATCGTCGAGTGGCTTTACGTTGGCTTTCATGTACGGAAATTCCTCCAGCACATCGAGCATTTCAAACCGGCGTTTACCCTGAAGAATGACAGATGTAGTCCCGTCGGGCATTTCCAGTATTTTCAATATTTGGGCAACGGTGCCAACTTTAAACAAATCGTCGGGACCCGGATCTTCAATGTTTCCATCTTTTTGGGCAATGGTTCCCAGCAGGCGGTTCCCACGATAAACATCCTTGATGAGTTGCAGCGATTTTTGCCGCCCAACGGTAATTGGAAGAACAACGCCCGGAAACATGACCGTATTACGCAGTGGCAATATGGGCAAATTGTCAGGTATATCGGTATTTTTTAATTCGGAATCGTCACCATCGGCTATAATCGGAATATAGTCTGAATCTTCGTTCATTATTCCTGAAAAAATGATTTTCTGCATATTAGCTTTCTTTATCACTCCTACTAATTAAAATAAACTATGACATACTGTCGGTATCGGATACTTCTCAGTATGGTGCTAATTGAACAGGCAATTGCCATGCCACGAAGCATCTTTAATTTATCCAGATTTTGTAATAAAACAATCCGGGACAGACTTTGGGGTAATTGATAAAAAAAAGAGCTCCACAAAGTTGCGGAGCTCTTTTAAATATCGTAAACCTGCAAGCTTATTTTTTTCTTGCGTCCATGTGTTTTTTGTAGCGGTTCATGAATTTATCGACACGTCCGGCAGTATCAACAAGTTTCATTTTTCCTGTATAGAACGGGTGAGATGAACTTGAAATTTCAAGCTTAACTACCGGATACTCAACTCCGTCGATAACTTCAGTTTCTTTTGTGTTAACAGTTGATTTTGTAATAAAAACGTGACCGTTAGACATATCTTTAAATGCTACAGTACGATAGCTTTCCGGATGTATCCCTTTTTTCATTGTGTTCTCTCTTTTCAATTATTTTATCGGCTCGCAAAGATAGTTACAAGATTATAATTTCCAAAGAATTTGATCCTTTTATTCTGTTGTTTTTTCACTTTTCTCATCGCCCCCGATGATTGGAGCACGTTTGAACGGTTTGTTCCGGTCGAAGAGATAGCGCATGGTGTAATGGGTTTTGGTGTGTTTGCCTCCAACCGATTTGTAAAGTGCTACAATTTTGGGGTTGAAATCGCCAGCCCAGCTCAGTTCCATCTCTTTGTACCAGTTCTTTTTGTACATCACCGGACGCAGGTGCCAGAAAATGGCCGATTCGACACCCGAACGCTGGAATTTGGGTACAATCCCGATGATCAGACTGCGTGTGCGGGTCATTGTTTTTTTCTTTTTCAGCCACAAAAATTTCAGGATATTCCAGATGTTTACCTTGCCATTCAGGTGAAGAAGGATCTGGTTTAAGTCGGGGATCATTACAAACAAGGCGATTGGCTCTCCTTCGTGATAGGCAAACCAGATGAAATCTTCTTCCAGAATAGGCCGGGCCGATTTCAGAAAGTCGCGCAGGTCGTCTTTGTCTAGTGGTTTGAAGTGTTCGTGAAAACGCCAGGCATTGTCGTAAACCGCTGCAAAATCGTCGATGTACTTTTCCTGTTTGTCAAAGCTAAAATGCTCGAAACTGAATTGTGGTTTTTTTGCCACCCACTCGGCTACTTTCCAAAACCGCTCCGGAAGTTCGGGCAATGTGGTGTCAAGGTGGTAACTGTACTGCTCGAAATAGACTTTAAACCCGTAGGTTTCAAACAAATTTTGGTAGTATTTCGGATTGTACGGCATGCCAAACCCTTGAGGCATGAACCCATCAACCAGAAGCCCCCAGTTAATGTAGTTTTCGCCGAAGTTAACCGGACCGTCCATGGCCTCCATGCCACGTTCTTTGAGCCAGTCGCGGGCGATGTCGAACAGTTTATTGGCTGCCGTCTGATCGTTGATGCATTCAAAAAAGCCGCATCCGCCGGTTGGCTGTTCGTAGGTTTTGGCTTTGTCGCTGTTATAAAAAGCGGCAATGCGGCCAATCAGTTTGTCGTTATCGTCGGCGAGCACCCAGCGGGCAGCTTCGCCCCCTTTGAACGACGGATTTTTGTCCGGATTAAAGACATCTTCAACCATCGTTTCGAGCGGACAGGCCCAGTTGGGGTCGTTTTTATAAATCAGATGAGGAACTTTGTGAAAAAGTTTCTTACTCTTGTTATCGGTAACTTTAATTAATTTCATCTGTATAAAATTTTCAAAGTTGCTTCTTTCAGTTTTCGTATCTATCTCTGTTTTTCAAAATGGTTTTTCAACAAGATGGAATAGCCATTATACATTTTCGGTTGGCATAAGTTTCTGCTTTTATGGCCATTTCATAGATGTAAAAAATATGGGCGAAAGGTAGTATATTTTTCGGTATAGAGCGGGATGATTTTAAGCTTCGCCGATTATTGGCGCCCGTTTAAACGGTTTGTCCCGGTCGAACAAATATCTTAGTGTTAAATGTGTTTTGGCTTGCTTGCTACCGACCGAATTGAACAAGGCGATCATCTTCGGGTTAAAATCGCCGACCCAGCTTAATTCCATTTCGTTGTACCAGATTTTTCGGGTCAAAACTTCTTTCAGTTTGTAGAAAATTCCGGATTCTATTCCCAGGTTCTGGAATTTTGGGACAACCCCCATAACCAAAACCCGGCACCTGGAAATAATCCTCATTTTCTTCAGAATGATAAATTTTAGGATATTCCACAGGTTCATTTTCCCATTTCGCAGGTAGCGTACAATTTGATTCAGGTCCGGTATCATCATGAAAAAAGCAATAGGCTGTTTTTTGTGGTACACGTACCAGATAAACTCTTCATCCAGGATGAATTTTGATTCGGCCAGCAGATTTCGCAGGTCTTGGGGGTCAATTTCCTTGTAATTATCGTGCTTTCCCCAGGCTTGCTTGTGGATTTCGATAAAATCGAATATGAATTTTTCCTGATTTTTGTATGAAAACGGTACAAATTCATAATCGGGCTTTTTAGCGACCCAGGCTGCAATTTTCCAGAAACGCTGCGGCAGATCCGGACTGGTTATATCGAGATGATAGCTATATTGTTCGTAGTAGGTTTGAAATCCGTAATTCTCGAATAACGAACGATAGTAGGGTGGATGGTACTGCATGCCAAACCCTTGCTGGACATATCCCTCGGCGAGCAGGCCCCAGTGAAAAAAGTTTTCACCGAAGTTTACTGGTCCGTCCATGGCTTCCATGCCTTCTGATTTCAGCCATTTCCGGGCTGTATCGAACAATTTTTCGGCAGCTCCTTGATCGTTGATGCATTCAAAAAAACCGATGCATCCGGTTGGCTGATCATACGAAATGGAGTAGGCCGGATCGTGAAATGCGGCAATCCGTCCAATGGTTTCCCCTGATTTCCGGAGCACCCAACGGCGCGCATTTCCCTTTTCCAAACGCGCATTTTTTTTCGGATCGAACATGTCTTCGATCATCATCCGGAGAGGCGGGACCCAGTTTTTATCGTTTTTGTAAATTTTGTACGGAAGCTTGTGAAATTCGTCAACCGTCGCTTTATCAGTTACCTGAATAATTTCCATCACATTTGCTCTCATTTCAACTTTCGAAAGTAGCATTTATCGCCTAAAAACAAAAACAGGGACCTGAAGTCCCTGTTCTATATTTTTCTAATGGTTTGCTGTGATTGGTGATTAATCGCGGTTTGAGGCAAATTTGGCAAGTAACCGAAGGATTTCGATGTACAGCCAGATCAAGGTTACCATCAGCCCAAAGGCGCCGTACCATTCCATGTATTGGGGGGCTCCTGCGTATGAGCCTTGTTCAATCATGTCGAAATCGAGGATCAGGTTCAGTGCGGCAATACCTACAACAATCAGGCTAAAGCCAATGCCAAAGGTTCCGCTTCCGAACAAAAAGTTCAGGTTTGCACCAAAAAGTCCGGCGATAAAGCTGATAAAATAAACCAACGCAATTCCTCCGGTGGCGGCTATAATTCCCATCCGGAATTTGCCGGTTGCCCGAATTTTACCTGAGCGGTAAAGCAGCAGCATGATCAGGAAAACTCCGAAAGTCAATGATACGGCACGAATAACCAAGCCGGGAAATTGGGCTTCGAAAAAAGCCGAAATACCGCCCAGGAAAAGCCCTTCAAATACAGCGTAGATCGGTGCTGTAAATGCGGCGCGACGAGGGCTGAACGTGGTGATCAGCGCGGTGATAAAACCGCCAATTCCGCCGGCCAGCATCCATCCTGTAATGGCCGAAGCGCCTTCGGCTGGAAACTCGGGGTTGTAACTTCCGAAAAATTTACGCCAGGTAAATGCGGCAGCAAACAATACGATTAAAAGCATTATACCGGTTTTATTCATAGTCCCTTCAACGGTCATCACTCCGCTGTCGGTTCCGGCAACTGACCGATTAAATATGTTCTTCCCAAAAACTGGGTTCGATGATTTTGAAAGATTCATTGTTTTTCTGTTTTAAAATCGTGCAAATATCTATAAAAACCGTACCAAATCCGGATTCTGTCAGGTTATTTTGCAAAAATTAACAAAGTGTTTAGTCTTTGGGTGCATTTTCTTCGGGAAACCGGGTGGCATATTCTTTCCAGAAGCTGGATATTTCAGACTTCATTTCCCGGTGAAGCATCAGGATCCCAAAAAGGTTCGGAATAGTCATCAGCGCAATTGCAATCCCAGATAAGGTCCAGATAATGGTTGTGTCGGTAAATGCTGCGATGAAAAAGCCAATCACGTAGACAATCCGGAAATACAAGTCGGCTTTTACGCCGAACAGGAAAGTGATCGCCCGGCCCCCGTAGTATGACCAGGAAATAGCCGTTGAAAAAGCGAACAGCAATAGCCCGATGGCTACGATATACCGTCCATAATCGCCCAGCCAGCTTTTGGTGAATGCTTCGGTGGTGAGTGGTGCGCTGTGAACCAATGATTTCCCGCTGAAGGTTACGTTGGATGTTTCCAGAACGCGGCCATTCTGAACATTGATTGTTCCGGAGAAGGGTTTCCCTGACGATTGAACGGTAACATCTTCGGCCAGCGAGCGGCAATGAACGATCGACGGTTGGTTCTTAATCTTACCATCGGTTACGGTTAGTTGTCCTGAGAATTTCTCGAGGTCGGTTTTCCCTGCCAAATAGTCATGCAATGTTTTTTGTCCTTCCGGATTTTGGTCGGTATAGGTTCCGGCTAAAACGGTCAGATCGGCATATTGGAACTGGTTATCGATCTTTTTGGTCCATACTCCGGATGAAAGGACAACCAAGCCCGTCAGCATACAAATAATAATTGTATCGATGAACGGTTCAAGTAAAGCAACCAATCCTTCGGAAACTGGTTCGTGGGCGCGGGCCGCAGCGTGGGCAATTGGCGCCGAGCCTTGGCCTGCCTCGTTTGAAAATAAGCCGCGATTAACCCCTCGGTTAAAGGCAAAAGAAAAACCTGCTCCCAGAAAGCCTCCGGCAGCTGCGGTTCCGGTAAATACATCGTGAAAGACTGCGTAAATAGATGGGATGATGTTTTGATAGTTGTATCCGATAACGGCAATGGCTCCTATGAAATAGATAATGGCCATAACCGGTACAAGCGTTGACGTAACTTTGGCAATTCGCCTGATCCCCCCAATGATAACAAATGCCAACAGGATGGAAAGTACGGCTCCGGTCAGGACTTTGTTTATCCCAAAAGTTGTAAATACCGAATTAGATATGCTGTTTATTTGCGGTAAACTGCCTGTGCCGAACGATGACAAAACGGTGGCCCCGGCAAAGATGACGGCCAGCCATTTCATGTTTAGCCGATTTTTCATGTAATACATGGGGCCGCCGGCGATGGTTCCATCCGAAGTGATTTCGCGATACTTGTGCGAAAGGGTTACCTCCACAAACTTGGTGGTCATGCCCAGCAAAGCAGTCATAAGCATCCAGAAAAGGGCAGCGGGTCCTCCCAGATGGATGGCCAGGGCAACTCCGGCAATATTCCCGGTTCCGACTGTGCCTGAAAGTGCTGTGGTAAGCGCCTGGTAGTGAGATGTGTCGCCAACATCGCCTTCTTTGTCGAATTTACCCCTGACGATGCGCAATGAATATTTCAGGTACCGGAATTGTGGAAATTTCAGATAAATGGTAAAAAATAAGCCGGTTCCTAATAACAGATAGACAAACCATTGCGCACCCCCAATGTGACTGTCGATTATGGATAAAAGTTCATTAAATTGATGCATGCCCTCTTTGCTTTAATTTGGGTTCTAAAAATAGCATATTCTTTTAATGAGGAAACGGATCGTGACAAACTTATGCTCAACTGATAAAAATAGTAACAAATAAGCCCGGGGACGATGTGAATAATGACATTGATATGTACGGCAACCAATATGATGATGAAGGAAAACAAAAATCCGGGTTTAAAGCGTTGGGTGTTGCAGATGGTTGATGCGATTATATGAATTTAAATTGGCCTCAAGATTATTGAATTGTTAAAGCTGAAAAATAGCTGGATTTGGAGCCGACAAATCTGCTTTTTTGCATAAATTTGTGTTATACCTAAAACAAAACAATATGCTGCCAAAATTCCTTTTAGCCGACAACTCGCTGGAAATGCCTGATATGATTTATGTGGTTCATAATGAGAATCCTCGTTTTATTGTGGAAAGCGACATCGAAGATTTTTGGACCAACCAGGAAATTCATTGGATCGATGAAGCTCCGGCAGATGAAGAAGTAATTAATCAGTTGCTTGAAGAAGCTGAAGATTTTCTGGAATCAGAACTTGAAAATCAGGATGAATATTTTGAAGACGGGGAGGATGAATAATGGAAGGACAACAGAAAAAGCGAATTTACAGGTCGAAAGATAAAATGATAGCCGGTGTTTTGGGCGGATTAGCAGAGTATTTTGATGTTGACCCAACCATTGTTCGCATTGTTTATGTCATTTTGTCGTTGGCGAGCGTTGGGTTTCCTGGCCTTCTGGCTTACCTGATTATGTGGGCTATTATTCCGCAAAAAAGAGAGTAGAAAGCTTTGTTAGCCATCGTTTCTTGTTCAGGAATAGATTTCTATAACGTGATATATTTCTGAGCAAGATATTGTTTTACCCTTGTTTTTATTAGAGTGAGTTCCGACGGATAAACTGAAACGGGCTTTTGATTCGTTCAAGTTTTCTGGATAGTATCATTTGTGCTGCCATTTGCCCGATCTCTTCATGATTGGTCGAAATGGTCGTAATGCCATCGCAAAGCAATTCTTTGACTTGGTTTTCATTGTAAGCAACAATTCCGCAATCGACCCCGGCCTTCCATCCTTTTTGTTTTAACTGTTTGATAAACGAATAGAGGTCATCGTCTGAAACAATCACATAAGCATGGCCTTTCCGGATCTCCGAATTTTCGAGGTTGTTAATTACTGAGTATTGGAAGTTATGTACCTGACAGAAAATCCGAAACCCCCGGACAATATATGGCGGATAGTATTCGTCGTGTGGAAAAATCAGGTTGATTTGTTCGTATTTTCTCAATAAATCCAATCCGCAGGAAAGCGCCGATTGAATGTCTTTATCGTATTCCTGATAGACAACCGGGTAGTCTTTTAGTTCGTCCAGAAACCGATCGACAAAAAGTACTTTTTCTTTTGGTATTTTTTTGATGATTTGTCCAATGTTGCCATGCTCGTTCCGGAAATGGGGAAGAATTACAAAGTAATCATAGTTATTCAGGTTGTTGTCGATTATTGACTGGAATTCTTCAACGTCATAATTGTAAATAAATACATCAACACTGGCTTTATGACCTAATTTCCGGGCAAACGAATAATAAATGCTTCTCTTGTAATTGCTTAGTTTGTTGAATATCAGGGCTATTTTTAGTTTTTTGGAGACATTGGTCTGGTTAATGTAGTAACCTTTTCCGCGAACCGAGAGCAAGATGCCTTTTTTCTTCAGGTAAACGTACGCTTTTTCAACGGTATCGCGCGATAGCAGCAGTTCTTCGCTGGTTTCGTTGATTGACGGGATACGCTGCCCTTGCTTGAAAATGCCAGATTCGATATCTGCAATGATCATATCGACAACTTGTTTGTACTTAGGTATTTCCGATTCTGAGTCAATTCGCATAGTATTTGGCATAGACAAGCAGTTTAAGTCGGTAGTTGTGTAATGTTTGCAAAATAGACTGTTCCAAAAATAGAGGAAAGACGCCAAATTACCATGAACTTATTTCTGAAATCGCCATCTGGTTGGGTGTAATGGAAGCGAAAATCACGTTATCTAAAAATTCAATCAGCAATTACTAAAATCTATTCTGACACCAAGAACAAGTCTTTGTTCTTGGGTGTTCTTTTAAAAAAAAGATGATGGTAAGAAATCAGAAAATAACATTAATCAAAGTTGTTTTTACGTTAGCAGGAGCCTTGGGGGGATTTTTTTATTGGAAATTTGTTGGTTGTGAATCGGGTACCTGCCCAATTAAGTCGGTTTGGTATTACAGTACATTGTGGGGTCTTGCTCTTGGCTACTTAATGGGTGACTTGGTGACTGGTTTTATTAAGAAAAAGAGTACCTGATGAGTCCGCGATTTTTCAATATTATCAGTTCGGACAAACCTGTTTTGGTCGATTTTTATGCCGATTGGTGTGCTCCTTGCAAAATGATGCACCCGGTTTTGAAGGAGATAAAAGATCAGTATAAGGAAAACATCAAGGTAATAAAAGTGAATGTTGACCGGAACCCTAAAATTGCTGAGTATTTTCGGATTAAAGGAATCCCCACGTTATTGTTGTTTAAGCAGGGGCAGGTTAAATGGACCGGACTTGGGGTACAAACATTTCAGGATATTTCGTTGGCCATTGATGGTCAGATCTCGACTACGATTTAATGGATTGGCCTAAATAAGGAGGGCTGAGCAAGCAAATTATCGACGAAATTAAAGCTCAGCAGCAGATGATGATGGCCGAGGGCGGTGATTTGAGGTTGAACTTATCGGATGTGCAATGTTCTTCTTTCCTGAATGGAATCCAAAATTCGATGACCGTTCACAATGCAGGCGATGGTAAAAAAGTTGTGATTGAAAATCCTGTTTCTTCAAAAATAATAAAAACAGATCCAACTATCTTGACCCGCATATTGATCAATATGGTTAAAAATGCCCTTGAGGCTTGTGTCCCGGACGGCAGGGTTACGATAGGTGCCGATGGGGTACATGATAATCAGGTGAAGTTTTACGTTCATAACAATGCGTTTATTCCCCGCGAAACTCAGCTCCAGATTTTTCAGCGATCATATTCAACGAAAGGGAAGAACCGGGGCTTGGGAACTTACAGCATGAAACTTCTGGGGGAGCAGTATCTGAAAGGCACAGTTTCATTCGAAACCTCTGAAGCAGGCGGAACAACATTCTTCATTTTGTTGCCCGAATCAATTGATCAGAACGACTGATTTTTTACTTACTACCGGAGGATCAGTTTTTCAGCTTTAATTGCACGGTTAATAAATAGCCCGGCACGTTGTTCAAAGATTGATTCTGTTTCGGTCGTGTAATACCTGACTTGTCCCTGTTTGGAAATTTTCTGGTCCATTTCCGGATGCCGCTTTAAATAATCGGCTAATTTGTTGCTTACAATTTTTCCTTGTTCAACAACCTGAATACCGTCAGGAATAAACTTTCGGATTACGGGGACGAGCAATGGGTAGTGGGTACAACCCAGAACGATGGTATCGATCTGCCGGTCTTTTTGCAACAAATTATCGATATTTTTTTTCACGAAGTAATCGGCTCCCGGTGTATCGATTTCATTGTTCTCGACCAGAGGAACCCACATCGGGCAAGCTTCCTGTGTCGTTTCCCGGACAATCTCGCCAGCCCATTTTTTAAGTTCGATGGGGTAGGAGTTTGATGCCACAGTCCCGGCTGTTCCCAGAATGCCCACATGCCCGTTTTTGGTTATTTCGCCGATGCTTTCTACTGCTGGTCTGATTACGCCCAAAACCCGACGGTTCGGATCGATCAGGGGCAGATCTTTTTGCTGGATAGTCCGGAGCGCTTTGGCCGAGGCCGTATTGCAGGCCAGGATAACCAGATGGCATCCCATATCAAATAGTTTTCTGACAGCCTGAAGGGTATATTCGTACACAACGTCAAACGATCGAGACCCGTATGGTGACCGGGCGTTGTCGCCTAAGTAAATAAAATCGTATTCCGGAAAATCGTTCAGGAATTCTTTCAGTATGGTCAATCCTCCGTAGCCGGAATCGAAAACACCAATCGGATGTGATTCGTTGTTCATTCGGGAAAAATTATTTGATGCATGTTGGCGGCACAAAAATAAAAAAGCCATCCGGAACCCGAATGGCTTTTCTGAAAAATATGTTTTGATTACTTAATTCCCAGTTTTGCTTTAACGAGCGGGAGCAAATCTAAACTTTCGTTTGAATTGTAAAGGATCACACGGGTACTCATATCAAATACATAGATCAATCCTTTTTCTTTAGCAACTTCTTTAATTGCAGTTTCAGCTTTGTCGAAAACCGGTTTTAGCAATTCCGTCTGTTTAGCCTGAACCTGTTGGCTTGCACTTTGCTGGTAGGTTTGGATACGCTCATTGGTTGCATTCAGGTCATCTTCTTTCATTTGACGAACAGTTGCTGTCATTGAATCGCGTTTTTGTACGTACTCCATGTATTTTTTTTGAAATTCGTTCTGCATTGTACCAAGGGCATCTTCCAGCTCTTTCTGAAAATCGTTGAATTGTTTTTCAGCAGTAGCGCGTTCAGGCATAACCTGAATTAATGCCGACATATCAATATGACCAAATTTAGGCGTCTGGGCGCCAACAAAACCTGCTGAAAAAAGTAGAATCGCAAGAAGACTGGTTTTGAAAATACGTTTCATCTGTTTATAATTTTTGACGTTTTAATTTATCCCAATTAACAAGCTTTTTGATTTCCTTCGTTTCAATTTTTTGTGTGAAGGTCACCAGTGAAGCTTGTTTGCTCTGTTGTTGATTTTTATTAGAGTCACAAATATAGAATATTAATTTTTATAACCAAGCTTCTGTAAAACCTGGTCGCTGAGGTCGAATTTTGGGTTTGTGTAGAGCATTGACATACCGCTCGACTTGTCGAAAATAACCGCGTAGCTGCCTTCGGTTGCAATTTCCTGAACGGCATTGTAAATGTCATCTTGGATCGGTTTAATCAGTCCCTGTCGTTTCTTAAAAAGGTCTCCGTCCTGCCCGAAATATTTGCGTTGAAGGTTTTTGTATTCTTTTTCTTTTGAAACAATCACGTCTTCGCGTTTCCGTTTCATGTCTTCTGATAAGAGGACACTTTCAGCCTGAAAGTCTTTATACATCTGTTCGATTTGGGCATGCATGCTTTCCAGTTCTTTTTGGTACTGGGCCGATAGCTGATCGAGCTGTTGTTGTGCTGCTTTGAAGGCAGGAATGTTGTCGAGGATGTATTCCGTATCGACGAAAGCATACTTTTGTGCATAGGAAGCAATGGTTGTTGCGATCAACAAACTTGCCAGTAACATTATTCTTCTCATGGTTCTCTTGTTTTTAAGTTTCACGTATAACCGCTTAAACAAAATCCAGACCAAAGAGTATTGACTCTTAAAACTGCTGGCCAATTACAAAGTGGAATTGGCTTCCGGCATTCGACATATCTCCGTTAACGGCATCAAATCCATACCCCCAGTCAATCCCCATCAGCCCGAACATTGGGAGGAAGATCCGAACACCGGCGCCGGCCGAACGGTGCAGGTTAAACGGATTGTAGTCTTTATATTCATCCCAGGCATTACCTGCTTCGAGGAACGACAAAACATAAATCGTAGCCGAAGGTTTGAGGGTTACCGGGTAGCGAAGCTCCATGGTCAGCTTATTGTAAATGTTCGATCCGTAGTAGTTACTTAAACTGTAATCTTTGTATCCGCGTAGCGCAACAATTTCACTACCGTACAAGTTATATCCAGACATTCCGGACCCCCCGACACGGAAACGTTCATATGGCGAACGGCGGTTTTTGTCGTAGTATCCCAGGAACCCGTATTCGAATTTGGTGTGAAGAACCAAGTTGTTGTTTTTAGATACCGGGGTGTACCAGGCACCTTTAAACATCCACTTGTGGAATTCGATCCATTTATAACGTTCTTCGCTCGACATTTTGGGGTCGCTGTAATCTTTCCCGTTCAGGAGCGAATAAGGCGGGGTTAGTTGTAATGATAACGAGAAATTTGAGCCGTGGCGCGAGTACAATGGGTTGTCTACCGAATTTCGGCCAAATACCGTTTTAATGCTAAAATTGTTAAATTGTCCGCTGCCATTACCGCTGTTGTCGTTCAGGAAATAATAGTATCCGGACATGTTTTGAAGTTTGTAGTGCTCGTATGAAACTTCATGATACATGGTGAAATAGTCGTCAGGCCAGCTCAACCGGTAACCGTAACCAAGAGCCAAGGCGGTTGTGATCTGAATTTGGTCGTCTTCTGTTGAGTTATCATAGTTGTAAGACGATCCATAATCGTATCCATAATAGCTGCCATAACCATAGCCATAAGGAGAATATCCTCCGTAACCATAAGGCGAGTAGTAACTTCCGTACCCATAAGGAGAATATCCACTATATCCATAAGGCGAAGAATAGCTATTATAATAGCTGTTGGCTGAATAGTTTACTTTCTGGTGGCTTAACGAAATGGATAACGAGTTTGGCTTTTTACCTCCCAGCCAAGGCTCGATAAACGAGAGGCTATATGATTTATAGAATTTACCACTGGTTTGGAAATGGACGCTCAGAGTTTGTCCGTCGCCGGTTGGGAGCGGGCGCCATGCTTCTTTGTTAAATATATTACGGACCGAGAAGTTTGAGAATTTTAAGCCGACAGTTCCGACGAACATGTTTGCGCCCCAGCCTCCGGATAACTCAATCTGGTCGTTGGCTTTTTCAACCAGTTGATAATTGATGTCAACGGTTCCATTTTCCGGATGAGGAATCACATCGGGATTGATTGCCTCGGGGTCGAAGTGTCCTAACTGCGACAATTCGCGGTATGAACGCATGATGTTCGATTTACTGAAAAGGTCGCCTGGCAGGGTGCGGAGCTCGCGTCGGGCAACGTGTTCGTGAGTCTTGGTATTTCCGGTAATCAGCACTTTGTTGATGGTGGCCTGTTTCCCTTCATAGATCCGCATTTCGAGGTCAATCGAGTCGTTTTCTACCCGGGTTTCAACCGGCGTCAGGTTGAAGAACAGGTAGCCATTGTCCAGATACAGACTGTTTACACCATCTTCGTCTTCTTTGGTGCGTTTGTCCAACAGTTTTTGGTCAAATACATCGCCTTTTTTAATCCCAAGGAAACTTGACAGGTATTCGCTGGGGTATATCGTATTTCCAACCCATTTGATATCGCCAAAATAATATTTGTCTCCTTCTTCGACCCACACATCAACCTTCACCCGTTCGTTGTCAATCTTGGTGATTGAGTCTTTGACAATAACTGCGTCACGATACCCTTTTTCGTTGTACTTTTTGATTACATTGATTTTGTCTTCCTGATACTTGTCATTCAGGAATTTTTTGGAATGGAAGAAGTTGCGCAGTTTTTTAGCCTTGGTTTTTTTCATGGCATGTTCGAGGGTCTGCGATTTCAGGTTCTCATTGCCATGAAAGGTGACTTCGGCAACCTTAACTTTTTCTTTTTTGTCGACATTAATGTCGAGAATCACACTGTTTACCTGGGCCGTGTCGTCGCGTTGGATGATTTTAACTTCGGTATTCAGGAAGCCTTTGTCCAGGAAAATATTTTTGATGGTACGTTCGGCCGTGTTTACCATGTTGTCGGTAACCTGGCTGCCTTTTAGCAGAAGCACTTTTTTTGTAATGTCGTCTTTTTCTGATTTGGTTATCCCATGATAGTTTACCTCTGAAAGCCGCGGGCGTTCCTGTAATTGCATGACCAGGAATATCTTATCGCCGACAACTTTGTCTGCAATAATTTTTACGTCGGAGAACAACCCATGATTCCACAGTTTTTTGATGGCATTGGTGATTTGTTCACCGGGAACTTCAATCTGATCACCAACATTTAATCCTGAAATTTGTGTTAAAACCTGTGTGTCAAGATACCGGATGCCTTGAATGTCGATGGCTGCAATAGTGTATTGTTGCGGACTTGAATAATAAACAGAGAAATTGGTGCTGTCGGCTACTTGTGAAAAAGCTTTCACGCTGAATAACAGCAATAAGATAAACAGTTTAATTGTTCGCATTCTTTTTTTTGTTGAATTAACTCACTACTTGTTGGCTGGTTTTTCCAAACCTTCGTTCCCTATGTTGATAATCAAAAATGGCTTCAAATAAATCTTCTTTCCGGAAATCGGGCCATAATTTGGGCGTAAAATAAAGTTCGGTGTAAGCAATTTGCCAAAGCAGAAAATTACTTACCCGGCATTCGCCGCTGGTCCTTATCAATAGCTCCGGATCAGGCATACCCGATGTATTCATGTAACTGTCGATCAGTTCGCTGTTGATATTTGCCGGATCGACAATGCCCGATTTGCAATCGGCTGCAATTTGCCGGATTGCTTCCGTGATTTCCCACTTGGAGCTGTAACTCAAAGCCAGGACCAAAGTCAGCCCGGTATTGTTTTGCAGCTTGTTGATCGACCAGTTCAATTTTTCCTGAACATGCTCCGGAAGGCTTTTTACGTCGCCAATGACCTGCATCCGAACGTTGCTTTTCATCAGTTCGTCTGTCTCGTTCGAGATAGCCTGAACCAGCAAGCTCATTAATGCATTGACTTCCTCGACCGGGCGACCCCAGTTTTCGGTTGAAAAAGCGTATAAGGTCAGATATTTTACCCCGATTTCGCCAGCACCTTCCACGACCGAGCGAACCGACTCGACGCCATGTTCATGCCCAAACGTTCGTTCGTTGCCAAACTGTGCGGCCCACCGGCCATTCCCATCCATGATAATGGCTATGTGCCGGGGTATTTTATCCAATATCAGTTTTTCCTTAAATGACATTTTTCTATAGTTTCTTATCATTCACCGGACAATCCAGCTTACTCAGGTTGAGCTTCCAAACCAGGTTAAAGCACAAATACATGGTCCAGTCGTTGTTGTGTTGTTCGTCGATGTAGCTAACCGGAAGCCCATTCGGGTTAGCCGTGTCAACGTATTTATGATATAACGGATCGTCCAGGTCGTCAACTTTGTCGCTTAGCGATTTCCGGAAACTACCTTCAATCCCCAAGGCTACCTTTTTGCTCAGGTTTACTTTCATCCCTATTCCAAACGGGATGGTTGGCGCCATGACGGTACCTGAAGATAACCCCCGGGCAGAATAATCGCTCCAATTAATTACAACCGGGCTCAATAGCGCTTCATCATAATTGTATTTAAAAATCTGCATTCCAAGGCCCCCAAACAGGTATGTGGAATACGGGGTTTCTTTATTCCCGACAATAAACCTGAAGAAGTTAAACTCAAAAACAAGCGACAAGTCCAACACGTTTTTGCTAAATTCCCACGGGTTGCTTTCGTATTCGCCGGTTGCCCCGATGTTTCCATCCATAAGCCCCAATCGGATCCCATACCGGGGGTTGAAGTTGTACCGGGCAAATGCCCCGATGGCCGGGTTTATCGATTTACCTAAGTCAACTTTGGTCATGTCGCCAGCGTAAGTGCCTGCTCCTCCGGTTATTCCGACATCCAATGTGGCTTGTCCAAATACGAAGTTTGTCATCCATACCAACAAAAAAACTGTTACTACTTTTTTCATCGATTAATGTTTTGAAAGGCTTGGTTGAAAATGTTAATCCATTCAGGCACTTGCATTTACATCATAAACATAACTCCTTTCAAGAGCTACAAAAGTAATATAATTCTCCTATTATCATGCCTGGGGCATCTTATAAAACCCAAATAGAGGTTAAAAATTGTTAAGCTTAGGAAAGATTTTTATGAGATTGCCTTTAAAATACAGGTGATTCAGAACATGATGCTTTTCTTTTGGTGCTTCGATTATCTGTTTTTTTGCAAAAACTATTTGATAGCATATACCCGTCGAGATTCGTGATTTAGTTTCGTTTGTCGAGGCCCCACATCAATTTGTTGCGCAAGGTTGAGAAAAAGGTGTGTCCTTTTAATCGCAGGGTTTTCACCTTAAAATCGGCTTTCCGGATCGTAAGCTCAGTTGAGAACTGGATGGCTTCCGAACGTGAGTCGACCGAGGCTAAAAAATGTTGTCCTCTCCCTTCAACCTTCAGTTTCAATATGTGATGGTCGGGAACAACAATTGGCCTGACTGTCAGATTGTGGGGGGCGATGGGCGAAATTACAATATTTTCGGAATCAGGCGAAAGAATGGGGCCGCCAACGCTTAACGAGTAAGCCGTTGAACCAGTCGGTGTCGCGATAATCAATCCGTCGGCCCAGTAATTATTCAGAAATTCATCATTGATATAGGTTTTTATATTGATCATTGATGATGAATCGAGCTTCGTTACGGTTATTTCGTTGAGCGAATAATCGAAATCCGGGAAAGGCCCGTTCCCGGTTTCCAGTTTCAGGACGGTGCGTTCATCGATGAAATAATTATTGTCTAAAATATCCTGAATGGCTTGTTCGATTTCTTCTCTGGAAATATCGGAAAGAAATCCTAACCGGCCGGTATTGATCCCGACCAGTGGGACCGATTTGCTTTTCAGCATGAGAAATGATTTTAACAAGGTCCCGTCGCCTCCAATACTGAACATGAAATCGATATCGGTTGGCAAGTCGTTACATGTTTCGAAGGTTCCGTCATACTCCGGGTAAAAACTACACGTTTCGATAATGTAGCGGTCGAAAGGAGCATAAAGATAAACCTCGATGCCTTTTTTATTTAACGCGCTAAAAAGAGAAGCCAATTCGTTTCCAAAATCCGGGTTGATGGTGATACCGTAAACTGCAATTTTCATCTTCTTGCTAAATATTCATGAATTTCATGAGTTGATCAAACCGGTCGTCGTACATGTTTTTGATAATGGAGTCGTCCATATACACGGCCTGTATGATATAATCGTAGCGGACAAATGTCTGAATAATTGCTGACAAATCGACTACATTCACCTTTAAAGTTACGGTCATCAGCTTCGAGTCAGGCTGGGTATAAACATATAAGCTCAGAATTTTTGCATCGTTGCCTTCTACGATTTGACTGATTTGGGCAAGCGAATAATTGATCGGGCTCATTTCCAGCACAATTACCCCGCCGGGTTCGCGGACTGCCACCAAGTCGGCAAAGTTCTGGGCTAAATCGAATACGGTGATTACGCCTTTGTATTCATGAAAATTATCCAAAACCGGTACAACACTGAGTTTTAATTCGGAAACGACGGAGAAAACCTCGTAAATGTGCTGGTTTAGATGAACATGAGGAACCAGCATGTGGTCGCGGTATTCTCCGACTTCATGATCGATCATGTTTAGGTCGTAGATCGTTTTATCCGAAATTAAGCCAATATATCGATGACCGTCAACAACTGGCAGGTGCGAAATTCGGAAGATTTCCATCCAGTTTAGGGCCTTTTGTCCGGTATCAGTCAGCCTTAACGGCGGAACAACGTCTGATATGAGCTTTTCTGCTATCAAAACTTTTGAGTTTACTGTATTATTTGTTTCGATCGGATTGCGTAACTTGCACCCCTAAATTTATAGTTTATGACCAGACTTAGTGTAAATATAAACAAAATAGCAACATTAAGAAATTCGCGGGGGGGAAATATCCCGAACGTTCTGGAAGCCGCGATAAATTGTCAAAAGTTTGGTGCTCAAGGGATTACTGTTCATCCCCGGCCTGACGAACGGCACATTCGCCGTCAGGATGTTTTTGATATTAAGCCGCACATTACTACTGAATTAAACATAGAAGGGTACCCCAGCGAAGATTTTATTCAACTGGTTATTGCGGTTAAGGCCGATCAGGTGACCCTGGTGCCGGATGGCCCCGGGCAACTAACATCGGATCATGGCTGGGATACCGTGAAAAATAAGGCATTTCTGCAGGAAGTGGTTGCCCGTTTTAATGAGGCTGGTATTCGTACTTCGATTTTTGTCGATCCGGATTTGGCCATGATCGAAGGGGCCAAAGAAGTAGGGACCAGGCGCGTCGAATTATATACTGAGCCGTTTGCTTCGATGTACCCGGTCGATCCGTTGAAAGCGGTTGCCCCCTTTATACTGGCAGCCAAGCGGGCTCACGAAATTGGTCTGGGAATCAATGCCGGACATGACCTGAGTTTGAAAAACCTTCGTTTCTTTCACGATTATGTACCGTTTGTCGAAGAGGTTTCGATTGGACATGCGTTGATTGCTGATGCCCTGTATCTTGGACTGAAGAGTACAATCCAGGAATATTTGTCTTGCTTGCGTTAAAACCAAAGCGCGTGTAAATCGGTTTGGAGTATGAAGCTTTTTTTCAGGGAAGAGGGAGCCGGGTTTCCGTTGATTATTATTCACGGATTGTACGGTTCGTCGGATAACTGGTTAACTGTTGCCAAGAAGCTTTCAGTAAAATATCGCGTTTACCTGATTGATCAGCGCAATCACGGTCGGTCGCCCAGTTCAGAAATTCATAGCTATGAGGCCATGAAAAACGACTTGGCTGAATTTTTTGAGGACCGGCAGCTTGAGCGGGCAGTCGTGATGGGGCACAGCATGGGGGGAAAAACAGCTATGTGGTTCGCGGCCGAGTATCCGGAGAAGGTTGAAAAGCTTGTTGTTGCCGACATTGCCCCGAAAGATTATTTCCGGCTCGACGACGAAAGCCAGTATTACCTGCATAAAAGTATTTTGGAGGCAATGCGGGAACTCGATCTCTCAACCGCAGAAAGCCGAAAGGATATTGAAGAATTCCTGAATCTGAAAATAGACAGTGTCCCGGTCGTCCAGTTTTTGCTGAAGAGTGTTCAGCGGAGCAAATTGCACCCCGGGTTTGAGTGGCGTTTAAATGTGAATGCCCTGTATGATAACCTCGACGAAATTATCAGCGGGGTGAATGCGCATTGGTTCGAAGACCGGAGGCCAATCTTGAATTATCCCGTTCTCTTTATTAAAGGCGCCAATTCTGCATATATCCAGTCGGATGATGTGCCCCAAATCAAACAAATTTATCCCGAGGCTCAAATTCGGGTAATTCCCGATGCCGGGCACTGGCTTCACGCTGAGCAGCCTCAATTGTTCATGGAAGCTTTGTGGAGTTTTCTGTAAATAATCCAGTCAGAAAAAGACTTCAGTCCGGATATTTTCAGGTGGTAGGCCAAATCCTTCCAGGATATCTGTCACCTCGTTGATCATTTCCGAATTTCCGCATAAATAGCAAATTACATCCGGCTGAACCGGATGCTCGCGAAGGTATGAAGAAACGCGTCCGAAGTAATCGCCCTGTTCGCCCCGGCTTGTGCAAAGTGTATATTGTTGCGGGTTAAAAGACTGGCGCCCGTAGGCTTCGTCTGCAAATTTTACTCCGTGCAAGATTTGGTAATTTATTGAACGGTGTGATCGGATAATCGAATGGAATGGCGAAATGCCGGTTCCTGTTGCGATGAAGAAACTCGGGGTTCCTTTCATTGTTCGTTCATCAGGGACGAAAAAACCGTTGGGGCCTTCTACCTCGAGGGTTGTTTCGGGAGTTAAGTGCCGCAAATACCGCGAAAATTCGCCGGCTGGTATTTCCCGGATCAGAAATTCGAGGTACTGATCGGTTATGCCGCTGTAAATCGAGTATTCGCGGGCAATGTGTTCATCGGGCATGCGCAAAATAACATACTGCCCGGGAATAAATTCAAAGTTGTTGCGTTCCACGCGCAAAACAAATGTTTCAGGTGTGAGCTCTTCTATTTCAACTACTTTGTGTGTGGTCTTGTTCATGGTTGTGTTTTATCCGTAAATATGACGTTCGGCGTGGTAAGACGATCGGACCAGCGGACTGCTTTCGACATACGAAAAGCCTCGCTTCATGCCTTCGACCCGGTATTTCTCAAATTGTTCCGGGTTAATATATTCCACCACTTTCATCAGGTTTGAGTCTGGTTGCAAGTATTGTCCAATGGTGAGCACCTTACAGTTTACCGACCTCAGGTCGTCCATTGTCTGCAAAATTTCATCTTCGGTTTCGCCGAGTCCGACCATAATTCCCGACTTGGAAACAATTCCGGCTTCGGCTATATACGACAGCGTTTTCAGGCTCCGGTCGTAACGGGCTGTGCTCCTGACTTTAGGCGTCAGCCTGCGAACTGTTTCCAGATTGTGAGATATTACCTCAGGCCTGGCATCGATGATTTGCTGAACAAGTTCACGGGAGGCATTGAAATCAGGGATCAGAGCTTCAATCGATGTGCCTGGGTTCAGCTCCTTGATTTTCCGGATAGTGCCCGCCCAGAAAAGGGCGCCGCCGTCGGACAAATCATCGCGTGTTACCGACGTGATGACACAATGTTTCAGTCCCAATGTTTGAATGGTTATTGCCAATCGTTCGGGTTCTTCCCAGTCAACCGGATCTGGGATCAGATTTTTCACATAGCAAAACCGGCAATTCCGGGTACATTTGTCTCCCAGGATCATGAAACTTGCGGTACCGGCATTCCAGCACTCTCCCTTGTTCGGACAGTTTCCACTCGTGCAAATTGTATGTAGTTTGTGTTCGGCAATTAAGCGTTTTACCTTCGAGTAATTTTCGCCTTTCGGAAGAGGTGACTTCATCCATCGGGGCAATCGTTCACGCTCTGTCGCATACTCACTCATATCTCCTCCGTTTTTAAAATTTCAAGCATTATAACAGGAAATATCATTCGATGTTCAAGTAAATGATCATTTGTCAGTCGGATTGCTCAGGGCTGATTTCTTGTTTAAAATGAAATTAAATTGTAAAAAATACAATAAATTAAGTTGTTGATTGGTAATATTTTAATCTTGACTTTTTGTGTGTTGATTGTTGGGTTGTATCAGTAATGTTTATATTTGATTAACTTGCAGAACCTGAAATAACCTGACAAACCAATAGGGGCTAAAAACTTAAATTTATGAGACGAACATGTTGATTCACAACACCCAGAGATATAATCATAAATTCCACGAACATGGAGCTTCTGCTGCCTAAAGAACAAATAGTATGAAACTGACTCTCTTCGACCTGGGTGTTATTTTTATTTACCTGGCATCGACAGTTTTGATTGGGCTTGTCCTGAAAAAAACAGCGCAAAAAAGTAAGGAATCGTATCTGCTTGGCGGAAATAAACTGCCATGGTACTTGCTGGGTTTGTCGAATGCTTCGGGCATGTTCGATATCTCGGGAACCATGTGGATGGTGACTTTGCTGTTTGTTTATGGCCTGAAAAGCATTTGGATTCCCTGGCTTTGGCCGGTTTTTAACCAGATTTTCCTGATGGTTTTTCTGAGTATCTGGCTGAGACGGTCGAATGTAACAACCGGGGCCGAATGGATTAATACCCGTTTTGGCACATTTACCGACAGCAAGTTGTCGCACGGAGTCGTCGTGATTTTTGCGCTCATCCTTTGTCTCGGCTATTTGGCTTATGGTTTTGTCGGGTTGGGAAAGTTTGTGATGATCTTCATCCCATGGGAGGTGGTTTCACCGTATGTTCCCTTCAATATACCGATGGAGTATATTCCTCATTTTTATGGATTGCTATTTACGCTGTTTGCTGTTTTTTATTCGGTGCTTGGAGGAATGGCCAGTATCGTTTGGGCCGATGTACTTCAGTACCTGATCATGACTGTTTCGGCAATCCTGATTGGCGTTTTGGCAATGAAATCACTTTCCTCGCACGAGTTGCTGGTCCCGGAAGGCTGGCGCACACCGTTTTTTGGGGCGACTCTGGATGACCTTGATTGGAAGGGTATTATCGACAATGTAAACGATAAGATTGCCAGCGACGGATATTCGCTATTTGGCATCTTCTTTACAATGATGTTGATTAAAGGGCTGTTGGTTTCGTTTGCCGGGCCTGCTCCAACATACGATATGCAGAAAATTCTTTCGACCAAATCGCCTAAAGATGCCGCAAAGATGAGCGGATTTGTTTCGGTTGTATTGCTGCCGGTTCGCTATTTTATGATTGCCGGCTTTGCCATATTAGCTCTGTTATATTTCGACCAGTTAAACCTGATGGTTGGCGGAAAGGTCGATTTTGAGCAGATATTACCTTCAGCCATCAGCGAATTTGTGCCAGTTGGTTTTATGGGACTTTTACTGGCCGGGTTGCTGGCTGCTTTCAACTCAACGTTTGCCGGAACTTTAAATGCCGCACAGGCCTACGTGGTGAACGATATTTATTTGCGTTATATAAAACCAAAAGCTTCTAATACTCAGATAAAGAATGTCAATTACCTGACAGGGATTTTCATCGTGATCATCAGCATCATCTTCGGGATTTTTGCGCAAAGTGTCAACAGCTTGTTGCAGTGGATTGTATCGGCCCTTTATGGCAGTTATGTGGTTTCAAACGTCTTGAAATGGTATTGGTGGCGGTTTAATGGATACGGATATTTCTGGGGTATGGTAGCTGGTTTAATCCCTGCGTTGATATTCCCCTATGTTTTTGCCGGAACGCTTGATCTGTATTATTTCCCATGGCTCTTGATCATATCAACCGTTGGCGCCCTGTTGGGAACCTTGTTGACAAAACCAACCGACGAAACGGTGTTGACTGAATTCTATAAAACTGTAAATCCGTGGGGCTTCTGGGGACCAATCCGCAGGAAAGTCGGAGCCGAGAACCCAGATTTCAGGCCTAATAAAAACATTGGGGCCGACATGTTTAACGTACTGTTGGGGGTTGTGGCCCAGACTGCTATAACAGCGCTGCCCATTTACATTGTATTGAAACAGACCATGCCAATCTGTATTTCGCTCCTTGTCGCGCTGGTGTGTGCAGTTATCCTGAAAAGAACATGGTGGGATAAACTACCTGAACGTTAATAATATTGGAAAAACACATATGAACCCGACCAGAAAATACTTTGACGATCGTTTGAAAGACCTGCAAAAGCAGCACAAAAAACTGCTGGAAAAAGCCAATAAGCCGATAACCAAATTCTACAACGGCATCTACTATCGGTACAAAAATCCGGTGTTGACGGCAGAGCACACCCCGCTTCACTGGCGTTACGACCTAAATTTTGAAACAAATCCCTACCTGATGCAGCGTATCGGGATTAATGCGACATTCAATTCAGGAGCGATATACCTTGACGGGAAATACCTGCTCATGGTGAGGGTTGAAGGTTGGGACCGTAAATCGTTTTTTGCAGTTGCTGAAAGCCCGAACGGGATTGATAACTGGCGTTTTTGGGAACGCCCCGTCTGTCTGCCCGAAACAGGCGACCCGGCAACCAACGTTTACGACATGCGATTGGTAAGCCACGAAGACGGGTGGATTTACGGATTATTCTGTGTTGAGCGAAAGGATCCGCAAGCGCCATCCGGAGATACGTCGATGGCAACGGCAACCGGGGGAATAGCCCGGACCAACGATCTGGTAACATGGCAGAGACTTCCCGACTTTGTTTCTCATCACGGGCAGCAGCGCAACCTGGTGTTGCATCCAGAGTTTATTCATGGCAAGTATGCTTTTTACACGCGCCCTCAGGATGGTTTTATCGAGGTTGGGGCCGGTGGCGGCATTGGTTGGGCGCTTGTTGACGACATTACAAAAGCCGAAGCCCCGGATGAAACAATTATTGACGCCAAGGTTTATCATACTATCAAAGAACTGAAAAACGGGCAGGGCCCTGCTCCGATAAAAACAGAAAAGGGTTGGTTGCATTTGGCCCACGGGGTTCGGGGGTGCGCCGCCGGATTACGGTATGTGCTTTATTTGATGCTTAGTGATTTGAACGATCCGTCGAAAATTATTGCCCGTCCGGGAGGGTATTTTATGGCTCCGGAGAAAGACGAGCGCATAGGTGATGTGTCGAATGTGCTGTTTTCGAATGGCTGGATCAGGAATGAAAAAGACGAAGTGTTTATTTACTATGGCTCGTCGGATACCCGGATGCACGTAGCCACATCAACGGTTGGCCAGTTATTGGATTACGTGCTGAATACGCCGGAAGATAAATTTACAACAGCCGAAAGCGTAAAAACAATCAACCGGCTGATTGATAAAAACCGGGGATTATACTAAACTTGTGAACCATTAACCGATAATCAACATACGATGAGAACCTACAATTGGGCCATTTTGGGCTGTGGAAAAATTGCCAGAAAATTTGCCGGCGACCTCAAACTGTTGCCAAACGCCCGGCTTTATGCGGCTGCATCGCGCGATTTTGCGAATGCCCGACAGTTTGCAACCGACCTCGGTTTTGAGAAAGCTTACGGGAGTTACGAAGAAATGGTCAACGATCCGAACGTTGATGTTGTTTATGTTGCGACGCCACATTCTCATCATTACGAGCACGCCCTGCTTTGTCTCAATCACAAAAAAGCCGTTTTGTGTGAGAAAGCTTTTGCTATAAATTCCCGGGAAGTAGGCGAAATGATCGCTGTTGCCCACGCCAATAATACATTTTTGATGGAAGCATTTTGGACCCGTTTCCAGCCAAGTTTTCAGAAAGCAATCGAAATTGTACATTCCGGTGGGCTGGGGGCCCTAAAAATGGTCCGTTCTGATTTTTCGTTTAATGCCGAGTATGCTCCGGAAAAGCGGCTATACAACGTGCATTTGGGTGGCGGGTCGTTGCTCGATATCGGGATATACCCCGTGTTTGCCTCATTAATGGCCCTCGGAAAGCCAACCGATATAAAAACGATGGTCAATTTTAGTCCGACCGGGGCCGAAGAAACAATCCTGATGTCGTTTAAATATGCGGGAGGCGAGATGGCTTCACTGGTCTCAAGTTTTGCAGCGCATTCATCTATTCAAACTGAGTTTGGGTGTGAGAATGGTTTTGTCAGGCTAAACAGGCGGTGGTTTGCCCCAACGACACTGACTGTTTGGAAAGCTGGCGAAAACGAAGAAGTTATTACCTTCCCACAAGGAAAAGGATTTGGATATGAGTTGGAGGCAGCTCATGTGATGCAGTGTTTAGACGAGGGCCTTCCTGAAAGTCCAATGATGCCACATGCGCTTTCTGCCGATTTGATGGAAATTCTTGACCGTGTCAGGAAAGAGGCCGGAATTGTTTTCCCGTAGCATGATTAAAAACAACAATGAATGAGCGCTGAATTTTTGTACAAAATATACAACGAGGTTCGTTCTGAATTGACTGAGAATATTTTGCCTTACTGGGTGGATCGGGTGTATCAGCCCAAAGACAAAACATTTGTTGGATTGATTGATTTTGAAGAGAAGCCTCATCCGGAGCATCTGAAAGCTTCGATTATCAATTCGCGGATACTTTGGACGTTTTCGGCAGCTTATCGCCATTTTCCCGACGATAAGTATCGTGAAGTTGCCGATGCCGCTTATCAGATGTTGATAAAGCATTTCTGGGATCACGAGTGGGGTGGGGTATTCTGGCATATTGATCAGGATCTGGAGCCACTCGACCCCAAAAAGCAAATTTATGCCCAGGCATTTGCTATTTATGGCCTGGCCGAATATGTTATGGCTTTTGGCTCGGAACAGGCCAAACAAATAGCAATCAGCTTGTTTATGCTGATCGAACGATATGGGTTTGATCCGGAACATGGCGGCTACATCGAAGCCTTGTCGCGTGATTGGGGGCCCGTCGGAGATCAGCGCCTGAGTTCCAGGGACCTTGATGTAAAAAAGTCGATGAACACCCATTTGCATGTTCTGGAAGCTTATACCAATTTGCTCCGGATTTGGCCCGACGACGAGCTGAAACAACAGATGCAGGCACTGTTAACCCAGTTTATCGACCACATTATCGATCCCGAACGTTGGCAATTCAAATTATTTTTCGACGCCGACTGGACTTCAAAGACGGATCTGATATCGTACGGGCACGATATTGAAGGAAGCTGGTTGCTTTGCGAAGCCGTACAGGTGCTAAAAAACGAGGATTTACAGAAGAAAATTGAAGCAATTGCGGTCCGGATGGCCCGAAAAGTAGCCGAAGAAGGACTTGATGCCGATGGTGGGCTGTTGTACGAAGCTTATCCGGAGAAACTGAAAGATGGAGATAAGCATTGGTGGCCTCAAAACGAGGCGGCTATCGGGTTCCTGAATGCCTATGAACTGTCGAAAGACCCCTTCTTTCTGGAAAAGCTTGAGCAGTCATGGAATTTCATGAAAAAGGCTCTGATTGATCAGGAACATGGGGAATGGCATTCGAGGGTCAGCCGGGAGGGGACGAGGTATCCGTTACCCAAGGTTGATGAATGGAAGTGCCCGTATCATAATGGTCGTTTTTGTATTGAAATAATGACCCGAATAGAAAAAGAACTTTCTTTTTGATTGCAAAAAGCTCAATTTATCGACGTTGTTTGGCTGGATTTTGCTGGTGGTTCGGGCATCTGAGAAAGTTGTTTGTGGGTATTTTATAGTTGTTTGCTGATAAATCAGGTGTTTGAAAGGAGGACGGCTGAAGGAATTAATTTATCCGTTAACTTTATGGCTTATAATGTCTTTGCTTTATGAGAACAATTATACTTACCGGTTCAATTTTTTTCTTTTTAGGGTTGAAAATGACAACGACCTTCAATTTGAAAAACGACTCAGTAAAAGTTATTGAAAAGCAGTTGCCGGTGAAGGACCTGAAAATCGATCCCGAAAAAGACAATGTCATTAAGAGAGATACGGTTGGCGGAGGGGGAACAACCAATTCAACAATTGCCCCGTTTGTGAAGCCAAGCAATAAGGAAATATAAAAAAGCATAGACGGATTTCTGTTTCTCGTTCGTTGGTATTATCTTCGAAATAGTTTCCGCAGAAATTCAGTTATGCAATCGGTTAAATCAAACGATATCATAGTCAGGAGCTGGGCCCAACTTTGCGAAGAAGTTTATCATGATTCCTGGAGGCCTAATTTGGGGCGTTATCGTTCTGATTATGCTTTCCGGGGTCTTTCGGATGCCAACTACGAATTGAAGAATAGCTTTTTGCGAAACTGTGGGGCCCGTCCTGAACTGGAGTATCACTTACTCCGAAACTTCCGAAAATATTCAATAACCAAAGATCCATTATTGACGAGCACGTTTTGGCGGTCGCTCGTTTTGGCCCAGCACCATGGATTACCTACCCGGTTGCTGGACTGGACTTATTCTCCCTTTATTGCCATGCATTTTGCAACGGCCAACACCGAAAAATACGATCTGGATGGTGTAATCTGGAAAGTTGATTTTGTCCGGGCGAACCAATTGGTGTCTGAGCCGTTGAACCAGATACTCCGGAAGGAGAAATGCAACGCCTTTACCCTGGAGATGCTCGAACGGGTTGAAACGCTTGACGATCTGGATAAGGAGTTAGGCGAAAACCAGTTGGTGTTTTTTGAACCGCCATCGCTCGACGAGCGGATTGTCAACCAGTTTGCATTGTTCTCGGTAATGACAAACCCAACAGCCATCATGGACGATTGGTTAACGCAACATCCGGAGTTATTCCGCCGGATCATTATTCCCAAAGAACTAAAGCTTGAAGTGAGGGACAAACTCGACCAGGCCAATATTACCGAACGGGTTTTATTCCCGGGGCTCGATGGCCTGGCCAAGTGGTTAAAACGCCATTATAAACCGGTTGATTGATTGTTAATTTGGAGAAATCCGGATCAAACCACCGACCGGAACATTAAAATCGATCTTGCTTTTATTTTTTGTTTTAAAGGTTCCGCCGTCTATTTTGTTTCCGAGGCAGTTGAAAATCTCGAAACTGACCGTCAGGTCTGATTTTTCGGTCAGGAAACTTACGATTGGGTTCCGGGTTGAGTTAATGATATCGGTTGGCTGGGTCCATATATCCGGAAAATTCAATGTGTAGTCTTCATATTGTACATAGATTGACTTTCGGGCATTACGGGAAATAACAACCGGGTAAAAACGGGAAACCTGCACTGGTTTGAAGGTTCCGTCAAATAAAACATCATAATTGGAGCTCCAGTATTTAAGCCAGAAGCGGATTGCCTGTTTACTTTCAGCAGGTAGCGTCGTGTTGAAGAACGAAAGGTAAGGGTTCCCGAAAAGAACGGCCTGAATTTTTCTGGCAACATCTTCAACTTTGTCTTTCGGGTTGAAGGCCACAACCTCCATAAACGGGGTGTATTTTCCGTATAGCAATTTGTTGTTTACCATTTTTTCGCGTACAATCTGGAGGTTGTCGGCGCCCACAAAGCCGCTTAAGAAACTTTCGTAGCTCGAGCGGTTGGGTCCAACAACCGGAAATTCCTGGCCCATAAATACATCGGGGTTTATTTCCAGCAGCCGGGCAGCCATTTCCTTTTTCAGTGTATCAACGGCCAATTGAATGTTGGCCAGGTCGCGCCCTTTGTCTTCGTTCAGCAGATCGCCTTCAGTGGGGTAAAAACCATTCAGAAAATCGAACCAGTAACCATCAAAATTCCATTCCGACATGAAATGGGCATAGGTGCTGGTCAGGTATTGGCGAACCTCCTGATAGCGGGGGTCAAGCACGGTTATCTGGCGCGGGGCCCGGTAATGGATGTATTTCCCGTCGAAACGTTTAAGCTCCATCGGGTTTCCGCCCATAAAGGGGATCGAATACCATAAGTAGAGGTGCAAATTCATGTCGTCGACCTTCTGTCTGAACGATTTCATTGTGGCAAAGCTCGATGCTTCGTAGGCGTAGGCGGTGTCAAGTTTCATTTTTACGAGCGACCGCCAACCATCGTCTACCAAGACCGATTTAAAATTGAAACTCCGGAGCGAGTCAAGTTCACGTTCAATATTCTCCAGCGGAATGTTCCGGTGCATCGGGTACCAGGTCGAAAAAACCGGAACCTTGGTTGTGTCGGCGCTTACTTTTGCGTGTTTGAATTTATCTTCCAGAAACCAGGAAGAAGCTTCGTAAATAGCCGTCGAGAAAGGGATGTTTCTGAAATCAACAAGTACCTGGGCCTGATATTCCTGCATGTTTGATACGGGCGGATTATCTTCGAAAAAGCCCAGGCAAAACTCCATGGTGTCTTTTTTCTCCTGAATGTATGAACTCACAAAACGAGCATTGTACATGTCTTTGCACGAAAAGGTGATCTGGTTCTGGTCGTTAATTGTTAGCCCGGATATAATCGAAAAACCTGCAGCAGCCCGGTCGTAGGCCGGGACGGTGAAATACGATTTGTTCGACCAAGTTTTTGAGCTCCACAATTGTTCAATTTTGTTTCTCGGAAATTTTACTTTCAGATGAAATATCGGCGGAGCGGCTTCAGCGGTTGCGTGTAAATAGATACTGACAATGTATTTCTGTAGTCCGATTTCGCTAATATCGATGGTTGGCTCGAACGGTGCAAGTTTCCCCTCAATCTGTATTTTACTCCGGTTAAAAATGTAATTGTCGGTTGCTGCCTGGCACATAGAAAAGCCTGCAATAATTAGGATAATGATTAACCAGCAGCTGTTACGCATTTTGAATTTAATGCTTGTCATACTCGTTTTATAAAAAAAGACAATAATGAAACGAACATGTTGTTTCACAACACCCAAGAGAATGATAATAATTTCAACACATGTGAGTTCCATACTACCATTTAAAAACAAATTATTATAGTATGAAATCACGTATGTGCAACTGAGCAAACAAATTCCCGAAAATCCGTATAAACAAAGGCCTCCGCGAATGAATGGCGTAAATTACTATAATTAAATCTCATGTCAAAGGGAAAAATTACGATCACTGTCTTGGCAATCTTATTTCTCTAAAGATCATTCTTCAGGTATTTTTATAGTTTTGATGATCAATTTATTTACAGAGAACATGGCAGTATTCGATCTTACACACCCTTGTCACAGCGGAATGCCGGTATATCCGGGAAAAGGTTCGCCGGTTATCGGGCCCGTTGCATTCATCGTCCCGGATGGCTACCGGGAAACTCATATTGAGCTTGACAGTCACCTGGGAACCCACATCGACGCTCCGGCCCACATGTTGGAAGAGGGCAAATTCCTGGATGATTTTCCGGTTGATCAGTTTATCGGGAAGGCAATTGTTGTTTCGGTACCGCAACTGACAAAACAGGTGGAAAAGAGTTTGTTGGAAGAACGAACCGATGATCTGAGAATGGCTGACTATGTCCTTTTCAAAACCGGATGGTCTGAAAAATGGGGGACCGATGCCTATTTTCGTTCTTTTCCCATCCTGTCGGATGAGGCGTTGGCGTTCTTGCTGACGTTCAACCTGAAAGGGATTGGACTGGATGCCATTTCGGTCGATCCGGTTGACAGTACGGAATATCCGGTTCATTATGCCCTTTTCCGGAAAGGCTTGCTGATTGTTGAAAACCTGAAGTTCCCGACCGGTTTTGCCGCAGACTCCGGAGAGTTTTTTTGTCTTCCGTTAAACTTTGTACAGGCTGATGGTGCTCCGGTCAGGGCCTTGTTTCGGACATAAAAAAGGCAGGCCCAAGCCGAGCCTGCCTTGTATCAAAATCGAATGGATCAGTTCTGTTTTAGAACAAATGCTCCTTCAAGTCCTTCGGCTGAATTGGTCCCAATCCAAAGTTTGAAATCACCGGGTTCGGCTTTCAGTTTCAGATCGGCGCCATAAAACGCCAGGTCGCTGTCAGAAATGGTGAATGTTACTTCCTTCGATTCACCCGGTTGAAGCATTATTTTCCGGAATCCTTTCAGTTCTTTTACGGGGCGGGTAATGCTGCCAGCCAGGTCGCGAATGTATAGTTGTACCACTTCTTCGCCGGCCAAATTCCCGGTATTTTTCACAGTTACTGTTGCCTGAAGTTTTTCACCCGGAGTGATTGAACCCGAGCTTAATTTCAGGTTTGAATACTCGAATGTGGTATAACTGAGCCCGTAGCCGAAAGGGAACAGCGGTTCTTTCGACAGGTCGGTATAATGAGACCAGAAAACGTTTCCTTCTCCGTTTGTAGGGCGACCGCTATTTTTGTGATTGTAGTAGATCGGAACCTGTCCAACGGCGCGCGGAAATGAAATTGGTAATTTCCCGGCCGGGTTGTAATTCCCGAACAAAACATCGGCGATCCCGTTGCCGGATTCCGATCCCAGGTGCCAAGCTTCAATAATTGCCGGGGCTTTTTGGGCAATCTCTGTAATGTCAATCGGGCGGCCATTCATCAGAACCACCACTACATTTTTATTTACAGCATAAACAGCATCAAATAAGTCCTGTTGCAAACCTTTTAATTTGATATCGGTTTGACTGCGGCCTTCGCCGGTTTGGAAACAGTTTTCGCCCAGGGCCATGACCACAACATCCGATTTTTTTGCCAATGCAACCGCTTCGTCGAGACCGCTGCGGTCGGTGGTATTGAATGATAGTTCGGCGGTGAAAGCGCTGGGCCCGTCGACGTATTTGGGGCCACGGGCGTAGGCAACAGTTGATTTTCCTGTTGCAGCCTGCATTCCTTCGAGCATCGAAACAGCCGAGCCTGTAAGGGCCTTTGCCCGCCAGCTCCCAAGCGGGACATCTTTGTCGGCAGCCAATTCACCAATTATGGCAATGGTTTGCCCGTCTTTCTTCAAGGGAAGCAGGTTGTTTTCGTTTTTCAGTAAAACAATACTTCGGCGGGCAGCTTCGCGGGCAACAGCCAGGTTTTCTTTTGTCAGGATCGATTCTTTTTCGCGTTTTTCATCGCAATATTTATACGGATCATCAAACAATCCCAGACGATATTTAATGCGGAGAATACGGCGTACGGCATCGTCAACCAGCTTTTCATCAACTTTTCCGGATTGAACCAATTCGTTCAGTCCGGTGATGTAGCAGTTTCCTTCCATATCCATATCCGATCCGGCGTGAATAGCCAGGTTTGCTGCTTCAGTTTTGTCTTTGGCAACTCCGTGAACAATGAGTTCGCCAATTGAATTCCAGTCGGAAACCACAAAACCATCAAAACCCCATTCTCCTTTCAAAATATCGCGTTGCAGGTGAGTATTGGCTGTTGACGGGGTTCCCCCGATTTCGTTAAACGCATTCATCACGGTTGCAGCTCCGGCATCTACCGCGGCTTTGAATGGTGGCAAGACTACATTTCGGAGCGTACTCTCGCTGATATCAACCGTGTTGTAATCTCGGCCCGATTCGACGAAACCGTAGGCTGCAAAATGTTTCACGCATGCAGCAACCGTGTGGATATCAGAAAGGTCGTCGCCCTGAAAGCCTTTTACCCGCGCTGCTGCAAACTGGCTTCCAAGGTAAGGGTCTTCTCCGGCTCCTTCCATGATCCGGCCCCAGCGGGCGTCGCGTGCGATGTCGACCATTGGAGCAAAGGTCCATTGTAAGCCGGACGCTGAGGCTTCGAGCGCAGCAACCGACGACGATTTTCGGGCCAGTTCGGGCTCCCAGCTGGCCGCTTCTGCAAGTGGAATGGGGAACATCGTGCGATACCCGTGGATGACATCGTATCCGAAAATCATCGGAATGTGCAACCGGGTGTTTTCAACGGCCAGTTTTTGTGCATTGCGAACTGCGACTGCCCCGGTTACGTTCAGCATCGAACCTACCTGCCCTTTTTTTATCATTTCGAGCATTTGCTGTTCGCTGCTTCCTTTTGGGGCGGGGCCAGTCATTTCCCATCGGCTGGTATACTGATTTAGCTGTCCGATTTTTTCAGCTAAGGTCATCTTTGAAAGCAGTTGTTCTACTTTCGATTCAATCTCTTGATCTGTTGAGGACTTATTTCCCATCGTTGGTTTGAACGAAAACGAAAAAAAACCAAGCGCTATTAGTAGCATTAATTTCTTCATGATCAGTTAATTTTAATGGTACGTTTAATTTGGTTATTGTGATATGTACAAAAATAATAATCTGACAGAATTGGCAAGTTACCAGCAGGTATTACACTGACATTTAATTCGAGCGGGTAAAACCTGCAGGCGGAGAGTGAGAAAACAATAAAAAAACCGAAGCAGTTTTATCAGGACATTTAAGCCGGATAAAACTGCTTCGGTTATAACGATTTCGGATTTACTTTTTTGTGGAGATGGCTGTTACGACCGACAACAGCACATACCATACAATAATCAACGGGAAAGCATATAGCCTGAGTGTGGCTGTCAAAACAAACACAACAGCCAAAAACAGAAAACGAACAGCGTTGTCTTTTAATTTCAGGTTTTTGAATTTCAACGAGAACATCGGAATTTCTGAAACCATCAGGAAAGAGCAGATAAAAACAGAAGCAAGCAAAACATATTTGTTCAAAATAACCGGGGCCAGCGCCTGATTTGTCCCCAGTTCGAAAATCAGCCCCAACGAAGCGAAGAAAAGGGCGTTTGCCGGAATGGGCATTCCCAGAAATTGTTCGGTTTGCCGGTCGTCGGTATTGAACTTGGCTAACCGGAAAGCGCCCGCTACCGGGATAACCAATGCTGATAGTAAGGTTACCCAGTTTGCATACCCGGTGTCGATGTCCTGAATAGGCTGATTCTTCCCAAACAGAGTGTATTCCATCAGGGTAAATACGATTGTTGCGGGAGCAAGTCCGAACGAAACCAGATCGGCCAGGGAGTCTAATTCTTTCCCGATGTTGGAATATGCCTTTAACAGCCGGGCCGAGAAGCCATCCATAAAATCGAACAGCGCCGCAGCCAGAATAAAGACGGATGCCCAACCCAATTCGCCGTCGATTCCAAAAAAAACGGCCATGCTGCCGCATACTAAGTTCATGGCAGTGATGGTATTCGGTACCCAGAAAAAGTAAGACGAAATCCGGCTCATCAGAAAGGTTTTGAATTGATTATAAGTGCTGGTCCTGGTTATAGTTCGGCTATAATGGTCTGAGAACCTGTAACTTTGTCGCCAAGTTTCACTTTCAGCCTGGCATCGAGCGGTAAAAATAAGTCAACCCGTGAACCGAAGCGGATAAAACCAAGTTCGTCTTTTTGTGTAACTTTTTGTCCAACAGAAACATAGTTTATAATTCGCCGCGCCATGGCGCCTGCAATCTGGCGGATTACGATTTCACGTCCGTCTTTCATTTTGACGGCCGAGGTTGTCCGTTCGTTTTCTTCGGCCGATTTATCTTTAAACGCTGCATAAAACTCGCCGTTTTTGTGTTTCAGATAGGTGACTTCCCCCGGGACCGGAATCCAGTTGATGTGTACATTCAAAGGCGACATAAAAATTGATACCTGAAGGCACTTCTTTTTTAAGTATTCTACTTCAACATGTTCCCGGATCTGACAAATTTTTCCGTCGGCAGGCGAGAGAACGACATGTTCGTTTAATGTAATGCTACGGTCCGGATAACGGAAGAACTGGATAACCAGAAAATATATTCCGAAGAGTGGCAACAAAATAGCCAGTTTAACAGCCGTTGTGCTGATTAAAAACCAGCTTAAAATGATAACCGCGGCTACAATTGCGGTCGCGATGTTAATGATGCCATTGCCGGCTTTATGTACTTTCATAACGTGAGAATGTATTTTGGCCGCAAAAATACGAAACGCCTTCGATTTTAGCTAAAATCGGTTATTAATTCTCAACGGCAGCGGGAGCAGAGTGGTTTGGCTGCAATAAGGGCATCTCTAAAAACCCAATGTTAATATATTTGTTTAATTGTTAATATTTTAAGCATGGGATATATGGTTAGATTGCCTATTTTACAGTACAAAAAAGAGCAACAATGAAGAATATCAATATGCTAGGCCTATTTG
>JAJUGZ010000190.1 GCA_029265715.1 Bacteroidota bacterium | reverse complement strand
GTTACCCCGGGCAATGCTTCGCCGGTTTTGTCGGTTACCTTTCCCGCAACCCCTTTGGTTTGCTGGGCTACGGTGTTCTCGTTAACCCCGCCGGTGGTCAGGACAATCTGGCGGTCCATGACCACGTATTTGACATTGGTGTCGCTGAAAATCTGGGACAAGATCTCTTCAACGCGTTCCTGTTTTGCCGAGATGTTGACTTTGCGTTCAACGTCAACCAGCTTTTGGTTGAAAAGAAAATAGAAATCTGTTTGATTTTCAATCTCATTTAGCACGTCGATAACCCGTGCCGAGTTCATGCTTAGCGTTAGCTTTGTTTGTTGAGAGTAAGTTACGGTAGCCCATGTTTGAATGGCAAACACGAGCGAAAAAAACACACTTAAGCGCATAATTTTCCACAGTTTGATTAAGTGGACCGACGCCGGCCTGAGGACCGGGTCATGAATCCATTCTTTTTTCATAAATTTGACTCATTAAGTAGTTAAACATTGATTACGAGTTACACTGCTTGATTTTTTTGACAGGGAAGTGTTGGTAGCGCTTTCCTGTCGTTTATTTGGTAACTATTTAAATTCCTTTAGTCGTTCCGGGTTAATCTTCAGGATAACCTTTCGTTTGCCATACACTCCGTCTTTTGATGTTTCACGCTTTAAATCGACATAACTGATCGGCGTTGTCAGCGCCAGCAATTTCAATACTTCATCCAGCGGCTCGTCGATAAATGTGGCGTGGTATGTGTAATTTTCCAGCTGTTTATCGGCGACTTCTACTTCTACATTGTACCAGCGGCTTAGCCTTGCGGCTACTTCGTTCATCTGTTCGTTCCTGAATACCAGTTTCCCGTCTTTCCAACTGACGTATTGAGAAGCGATCACCTTTTCGGTCAGGAATTTATGGTCGTCTGAATTAAATACAAGCCGTTGGTCGGGGGCCAGCTCCGATAAGTTTTTGCCGCGGATGGTCGATACATCCACTTTTCCCTCCTGAAGGATAACTTCCTCGTTTTTTTCATTGTCGTAAGCAATAACGTTGAAAACCGTTCCGATCACCTTGATATCCAGGTTTCTGGTTTTTACGTGAAATGGAGAATTGGCATCGTGGGACACTTCAAAATAAGCTTCGCCTGAAAGTTTTACCCGGCGGTTCCCGGTAAATTGGACGGGATATTTCAATGTCGAACCACTGTTCAAAAATCCGGTTGTTCCATCGGGTAATTCAAAGCGGGTGCGCACGCCCAAGGGGCACTGTATTTCGGCATAGGCTGTTTGTCCGGGGAGAACGTGCTCACGCCCCAGGTAGATGGAGGCTAAAAACGCGAGCAGCAATGGAACAAAGAGCGCTGCCGCAATTCGTTGCAGCGTCGTCCATATTTTTAAGTTCCGGCGCCGGTTGTTTTCGTCGAGCCTGATCTGGTGCTGAATTTTATCGAGCAGTTGATCGGTTTCGGGCGATGCTGCACTGCCTGTTTCAAAATTCAGCCAGTGATTCTCCATAGCAGTGCGGATCTCAGGCAATTCTTCCTTTCCATGGAATGCATTGTGCATGGTGCGGTAGTCGCTGCGCGAATACGTTCCCTGGAAATACCGTTTTACGATGTCAGAGTAATTTCGCATAAAAAATTTCTAAAAACGATGTTGAGTTTGAGCTTCTGATTTCCGTCACTAAATAGATATAGGGACCGGAACGAAGAATCCCCCAGTTGAATGGTAGAAAAATTTAATTTTTTTTAACAGGCAAATTTTTCATTTTACAAAGAGATAGAAAAACAACAGTCCTCCAGGACTTTCCTGTGATAAGCGGGTCTTGATGGTTCGGAGCGCTTCGGTCAGGTGGTTTTCGACTGTTTTGGGAGCGATGCCCAGTTCTTCGGCAATTTCTTTAACCGAAAAGCCAAGTTTTCGTCGGCGGACCAAGATCTCGCGTTGACGCGGCGGCAATTCGTCAATTACCCGGTCGACCAGGTTCAGCAGCGACTGATAATTCATCCGGTCGTCCAGTTCATTGTTAAAATCGACCGACGAATCCAATATCTCGTGCCGGTATGCCTGTTCGCGGCTGATCTTCTGGAATAACTCCTGAATATGGCGGAAGGCAATTTTAAAGATGTAGGCTTTAAAAGACAGGTCGGGGTTTAGCGATTTCCGGTTATTCCAAATTTTCAGAAACACCTCCTGAACAACTTCTTCGGCTTCGGTTTTCGATTTCAGGTAGCCTAAGGAAAAGAAATACAAGCGGTTGCCATACCGCCGGAAAAGTTGGTCGAATGCCTGCGCATCGCCTGCCCTCACGGCTATAATCAACTGGTTTTCTGAATATGCAATTGTTTCTTTCACCAAAAGCTCTGTTTTTGCCTGGCTAAAATACAAATATTACCGGTTCTGATTTCATGATTTTATCATTCCTGATTGTCTGGTGCTTTCCCGGCCTGCCTTAAAAAAACAAAACCCGAAGGACGGTTGCCGTTCGGGTTGCTGTTTCCTATCGGGGGTTTTGATTATTCGACCTGCGAGATGATTACAACATAGTTTTTGCCATACTTTTTGGCACATTTCGGGCAGGTGGTGTACCACATGTACCATTTTTTGATCGTCAATCCTTTCGTCTGGGCCAGTTTTTCAAAGTCTTTGCACCATTTCCCGGTGTCTTTGTATGGGCCCTCATAAACGTTACTCAGGAATTTGCCGCTTAGCCTGACGTTTTGTGCCCCGTCAATTTCCTTGTCGACGGCCAGGAACAGGTCCATGTTCCATCGCGAGGTGTGATCTGAAAGGCAAAGCCAGTCGGGGATAGCAGCCCCGGCTTTCTCCACTTTTTCGTTCATGCGTTTGATGACTTTCCCGAAATTCAGGGGCATGTAAAACAGGGTATAAACCCGGTCGCGGATGAACTGTTTTTGGTCCCATTCAAAAATTTTGTCGACCCACGGAGCTGGCTCAAACGGAGGGCAGCAAATTGTTGATGATTCTTGTTGTGTTGTCATCGCTTGATTATTTTTAGG
>JAJUGZ010000065.1 GCA_029265715.1 Bacteroidota bacterium | reverse complement strand
CAAGAAGTGGTTCGTTTTTAAACTTTATAAAGAAATGACCGAAGAACAATTCTTTGACCAAATGTACAATCGACACCTTATCAGACAACGAGACATAAACAGCTCATATCTAAAAATTTAAATGTGTTAAAGTAGAATTATGGTAGGCAAAAATACAGGCATTACAGATAATAAATTGATGGAGGTGGCGGGATTGATAGAAACCCATATCAACAGAACGCAAACCAATGTGTTAAGGAAATTATTAGCTCAACCAATTAACCCCGTAATTGAACCGGATATGATGGTGCGTATTGCTGAAATTGAGGTCATTCCCGAATTTATGAAGGAATATTCAGCCATATTGAAAGAAGAAGCAGCCGCATCTGTAAAATTGGAACAAGGCGTAATTGCAATTTTCCCCATGTACCAGAAAGAAAATCCAACACAAATACGTTTAGTGGAGATTTATGCCAGTCAGGCAGCCTATGAAGCGCATCTGAAAACACCGCATTTTCTGAACTATAAGACTTCTACTCTCAAAATGATAAAATCCTTAAAGCTGGTTGACATGAAAAGTTTGGATACCGAAACAATGTCGTTGATTTTCAAAAAATTAAAATAGAACAGCATGCAAAGAATAGTAGTCGTAATCGCCATTTCAATAACGGTTTTGTTGGTTGGGTGTACCAGTCATAGAAACGGGACAGTGAAGGAACAAATAGCAGAAGTGGTTTTTACAAAAGGTGAAAAAATTACCAACAACAATTTTACCGGTACAGCATGGCTGCAAATGCTGGTGAACAACGACAGCATTTACCATACTTCGATTGGCAATGTGACTTTTGAACCAAGAGCCAGGACTAACTGGCACAAACATCCGGGTGGCCAGATTCTTCTGGTGACTGATGGTGAAGGGTATTATCAGGAAAAGGGTAAACCAATTCAAGTTATAAAAAAAGGTGATGTCATAAAAATACCCCCGTTTGCAGAGCATTGGCATGGCGCAGCGCCCGAAAGCAGCCTGACTCATATCGCAATAAGTCCAAACACAGACAAAGGGAGTGTGGTCTGGTTGCAGCCAGTTTCCGGTGAAGAATATAGTCTTGAGGCAAAGTAGAAAGTTTATAAAGAATGGGATTTTATCTGTCAGACAATGAAGCCGGGGTGGCATTTATCTCCCCTGAAAAGATTTCTTTTCAACCATTTTTTAAATATTTGTGGGGAAAGATCAAAAAAAGGGGCTTCCATTTATAGTTACACGGAAGAGAATAACTGCAATGTCATTCTGATGCCCGGATCTCCACGGTTATATCGGCGGGCGGGGCAAAATACATCCACGACGAAACCAGGACATCGGCGCCGCCCTGTGCATATTCGCGGGCATTTCCGGGGTTAATGCCGCCGGCTGCCAGCATTTTGATTTCTGGCGACAGGGATTTGCAGGTTCTCACGCAGTTGGCAAAGTCACGGGGCGACATTTTATCAACCTGAATGGCGTCGGCGCCGGCTTTTGCCAGAGCAACCGCTTCTTCCGTTGTGTGTGCCTCGGCTACAATTTTCTTTTCTTTCTGGCATTGTTTCAGGTTGAGAATTATCTGATTGATGTTGCCCATTCCCCCGACGAAGATCAGATGTTCACGAAAGATCAGGATCGTATCCGACAAGCCGGTCCGATGTGGCACACCGCCTCCGGCCATCAAGGCTTTCATGGCAACTTTTTTTAGGTATGGCGGATGTTTCCGGGTTCCTGCCAGGGTAGTCTGTGGGTTGACCGATCGGGCGGCATCGAATAAAAAGCGGGTTCGGGTAGCTATGCCCGAAGCAAACTCAACGAGAACAGAACCGGCTTTCCATGCCGTGTGGATGGCCATTGCATCGCCTTGGGCCTCGAGCAGCAGCGCGCCTTCGGCAACTTTGACTCCAGAAGGGGTGCAGTTCAAAACAGATAGTCCGGCGCGGGCATAAACGCGGGCAGCTTCTTCGGTGCAACAGGCCACCATTTCGTGGCGGGCGCGCAGACTGATGGCCCCCTGCTTCCCGGTAATTCCCATCGAAAAACTGGTCAGGTCGCCCAGAGGCGCATCGTCTTCGATTAAACGATCGATATCTTGTTCGGTAAAAAAGATCATATTGTCTGGAGGGTTAAGAAATTTTCCGGATAACCGGATTGAAGGCTTTTGAAATAATGACCACCTTATCGCCAACGCGGTAGTTTTGTCGTTCCTGGTCGCAAACGGCCACTTTCATCAGGGTATTGCCGGCCATCAGGGTCAGGATGCCAACGATGTCCTCCTTTTCAACGCGCAGCACTTCGGCCATCAGTTGCACCTTTCCGCTGATTTTGTTTTCGCCGAACAGGTTGTACGGATTACCCTGTTTGACGATCTTTCCGGCCTCGAGCATCAGCACGCGGCTGCACAGCTTGAAAACCTCCGGAAGGTCGTGGCTGACCAGCAGGGTTGTTACGCCAAACCGGCGGTGCATTTCCAGAATTTCATCCTGAAGTTTGGCCCTGAATTGGGGATCGATGGCCGAAAGGGGCTCGTCGAGCAAAAGAATTTCCGGTTTGCGGGCCAGCGCACGGGCCAGTGCCACGCGCTGACGCTGGCCGCCCGAAAGTACGTCGGGTTTGCGGTGCTGCAGGGTGGTCAGGTCGAACAGTTCAAGCAGTTCTTCCAGATGCCGGATGTCGTGCGCGGGCTGGGCAAAGCGCAGGTTCTCGCGGACAGTCATGTTCGGAAACAGGGCGTAATCCTGGAACATGTAGCCAACCGGTCGTTTTCGGGCCGGGAGGTTGATCTTCTTCGCCGAGTCGAACCAAACGTCGTTACCAACGCGCAGAAAACCTTCGTCAGCTTCGGTCAATCCGGCCAAGATGCGCAGAATGGTTGTTTTTCCTACCCCGGAAGGGCCAAACAGCGAGAGCATTTCACCTTGCTGAACGGCAAAATTCACGTCGAGGGTCAGCTCACCGGTTGCGGTAAATAATTTTTTGCGGAAGGATGCTTCGATTAAAACGGTTTCCATGAGCTGTTTTTTCGGTTAAACGCAAAGATGACAAGGAGCAAAACAAAGGTGACCATGAACAGGATAAACGCGTATCGGTCGGCCTGTTGAAAGTTGAGCGCCTGTACCTCGTCGTAAATGGCAATGGAAGCTACGCGGGTAATGCCGGGGATATTGCCGCCGATCATCAGTACCACGCCAAATTCGCCGATGGTGTGGGCAAAGCTCAGCACAATGGCGGTAACCAGCGATGGTTTGATGTTGGGAAGGAGTACCCTGAAAAGCGTGACAAACTTCGATTTTCCAAGTGTAGAGGAAGCTTCCCGTAGCGAACCCGGTAAGTTCCGGAACCCGGCCTGTACGGGCGAAATCATGAATGGCAGACTGAACAGGACCGAGCCGACAACTAATCCGGGGAAGGTAAATGCCAGCTGGATATCGAATAATTGTTTGAGCCAGCTCCCGGGGAAATGGGAGGGGCTATAAGCTACCAGCAGATAATAACCCAGCACCGATGGGGGCAGGACCATCGGCATGGTGATCAGCGTTTCGGCCAATGCCCTGATTTTCGATTTGCCAAAGGCCAGCCATGCGGCCATCGGAATGCTGATTATCAGCAGGAATACGGAGGTGATTCCGGCCAGCTTTAGTGTCAGCAACAGGGTTTCTATAAATTCTCTATCCATTTTCGGGATCCATTAAAATGACTTCGTTGGCTTTTATAAAAGCGGTCACCTGGTCGCCAACTTGTAGTTGCAGGCGCTGTGCCGCGCGGGTTGTGACCAGGGCAACCAGCGGGCCGTTGCCAATATCGAGCGTGATTTTCGAGAAAATCTGCCCGCTTATAATTTCAGTAATCACGCCGTCAAGTTGGTTACGCAGACTGATCTGTCCCTGCAGGTTTTTCCCGATCGAAACTTCCGACTCTTTAAAGAGCAGGATAATATCCCTCTCAGCTCTCAGATAAGCAGTGTTTTCCGGGGTTCCGATCACGATGGCCGACATGGGTTTTCCCGCCACCTCGGCATCGACGAGCGAAATGTTTCCGGAGGAGGTGATGGCTGTTATTTTTCCATGAAACCGGTTCATAGCTAATTTATTTCGCCTGGTAAAACAAAACCATATTTTTTCAGGACATTGCGGGCGGGAGCCGTTGAAACATACTCGGCAAATTTATGAACAGCCTGGTTGCCTTGTGCCTGTTTTAAAATAACATAAGCCTGTTCGAGTGGTTGATGGCTCGAATTGTCGATCAGGAAGTAACTTCCTTTTTCCCTGAGCGAAGGTGATAGGGCAAGCGAAAGGGCAATGATCCCGGCTTCGGCGTTCCCGGTCGTAATAAACTGGGCCGCTTGCGACACATTTTCTCCCAGGATTAGTTTGGGTTTTACCTGGTCGTACAGTTTGTAGTATTTCAAACTTTCTTCGGCCCGTTTGCCATAGGGGGCATGTTCGGGGTTTGCAATGGCAACTTTTGTGATTGATTTACCAGTCAGGATTTCGGGCCCTTTGCTTACGTCAATCGAATTGCTCCACAAGACAATCCTTCCGATTGCATAAAGTTTTGGTTCTGAAATGGTCAGTCCCAAATCCTTTAATTTTTGCGGGTATGAGATGTCGGCCGAGAAATAAATGTCGAACGGTGCGTTGTTGCAAATTTGCGTAAATGCATTGCCCGACGAACCATAAGCCACATCAATTTTAACATCGGGATTTGATTTTTTATAGTTTTCAACAACCTCGGCAAGCGCATACCGAAGGTCGGCTGCGGCTGTAATCCGGATGGTCTGGCCGCTGGATATCTGCCCCGTCAGGAGTAATCCGACAAGGAGTATGATTAAACCAGAATGTTTTCCTGAAATGAATTTTAGTTCCATAAAAATGGTATTGAGGTTAAAAATAATAATTTATTGAATAGTGAGTTGCGAGTCGCGAGTATTGAGTAAAATGGTCACGGATATTACTATTTACTTTTGAAGAATACCGGGCTGAAACAGACCATCACATACATCCAGCTGTTGAGTTTGCCGTTTTCTCCGGATTTCATGGCTGCCAGGGTTTGGCTGCCCACCAGTCCGGAGCAGCCATATTCAAGCTTGATGTCTTTCGAAATGGCCGTACGCACATACAGGTCGACTTCCGAGGCCAGATAGCGGTCCATCACGGCTTTAGTGGCCTTGTTGTAGTAATCTTCAGCCGTTGCAAAGTAGTGGTAGTCGGCCATCAGGGTTGATTTTTTGCCAATTTTGCACTTGGTTTTCAGGTAGATGTCCAGTAACCCGGTGTTCTTTGTATCGCTGGTCCCGGTGAAATAATCCATCGTGCCGTTCAGGTAATGTTTGGCGCCGTAAAGCGTGTTGAATGCTCCGTACTTGCCATTGGTTTTGGTGTAATCGGTTCCCGATTGCCGCTCGAATCCCAGTGTTGGTTCAAACTTGCCCATCTTGTAGCACAGCTCGGCATTCAGGAGCGAGGCTGCAATTTTCTGCCCGGTCGGGGTTTTCCCGCCCTGTCCATGATATTTGGCGTTCAGGGTCAATCTCTTTTTTGTATAGCTTGCCAAAGCTCCCCAGGTTAGCCGCGAGTAAACGGTATCAACGGCATACTGGTAGCCATCGGCAATAAACAGGGCGGCGAGCGATAATGCCTGGGTTGTGTGGGTTGCCCACAGGTAACTCAGGTATTTGTAATTGCCCTGGACGTTGGTGTAGTCGGTACCGAAGATGTTTTCGGCCAGTTGGTTGAATGCATTTCCCAGGTCGATGTCCCATGGTCCGGATTTGTAGTTCAGGATCAGGGCATCGTGTTTTTTAGAAGTTTGAGACCAATTGGCGGCCCCGAATAACCGTCCGTCGCCGTAGTTGATGACTTGCCGCCCGCCCTTCAGCGAAAGGCTGTCGGCCACCCGGAATTTGATCCAGGCTTCCTGCAGGGCCAGTGCTGCGACATCGGAACCGAACTTTTCGTCGCCCCAGACCCGGACATCCTGAACGGATAAAAATGCGGTGTACTTGTCGCTTTTATATTCCAGGTTCAGGCGGCTGCGCTGGCTGGTAAAAAAGGCGGCATTGGTGGTTTCGCTGTTCAGGCTTTTGTAGCCGTCGCGGAATTCGGTCCGGGGCCTTATTTCTCCGGAAATGGTAATCTGGGACCAGGCCGGGAGGGAGATAATTCCTATGATAAAAAGTAATACAAGTCGTTTCATAAAGATAATTTTTAGTTGTTTGCTTTCAGGTAAAACCTCCTGAAACAGGTTCAACAGCTCACGCCACTCCTGGCTGAAGGAGTCTGTGCGTTTTCTGATTTTTTGATTTCCCGATATCTTTTTTTCAGATAACGCCAGGCACAAGAATCCGGTTTAATAGTCGAAAGTCTCCAGGCTGTTTGCCACGAAGCGCTCGAAGAGAGCAAGCAGTTGTCGAAATTCGCCGATGATCCGTTCGCCTTCGCGGGTCACGCGGGCGCCGCCGCCATCGGTTCCTCCACGCGAGCGTTGGACCAATGGGAGCCTGGCGTTCCGGTTAGCCCGGTCAATCAGCGTCCAAGCCTTTTGATAGGAAAGGTCAAGCTCTTTGGCTGCCTGCGCGATGGATCCATGCTTTTGGATGCCTTCCAGCAATTCAACAGTCAACTGGTGAAAAAATACTTCACCGTCTTTTTCCAGCCAAACTTGTCCGCCCACTTCAAAAGGGCACGATCGTCCGGTCCTTTTATTTTCCATCGGCTATTTCCCGACAATTACTTTAGTTGATTTGATGATCGCATAGGCCTCTTCGCCCACTTTAAGTCCTAGTTCGTCAACGCTTTCTTTCGAAATGACTGAACTGATGGTTTGTCCGTTCCCCAGGTCGATTTTGACGCTTGCGGTAACAAGTCCGGCCCTGATTTCGGTGATTTTCCCGACCAGGACATTTTTGGCGCTTAGTTGAATGTTCATCGTTTCCATATTTATTAGATCCGGAAGGCTGCATTTATCCGGAATCTGGTTTTTCCGTTATTGAAAAAAAAGATATCGGTGCCAGACTATGGTCAATCAATGTGCCGAAATGATCTTTTATCTGTTAATCAGCATCTTGCTGGTTTTGGTGATTAAAAAATCTTACATTTTTGTAGGATACTTTTGGGCTGATCTTACCGGAAGGTAGGATTCGTGAGAACTAAAAAACCTCCGGCGAATTTGTCCGGAGGTTATGTCTTGGTTGGAATTTATTTAAAAGAAAAATGATCTTTTTTGTTTTGCTATTTGGCCAGCGAGAACAAAAACTCCAGGCCCCCTTTGGGGTGGTTGCGGGCCGAAATTTCGCCTTTGTGAAGTTGAATGGCATTTTTTACGATCGATAGTCCCAGTCCGGTTCCGCCGGTTTCGCGGGTGCGCCCGTGGTCGATCCGGTAGAAACGTTCGAAAATACGCGGCAAATGTTCTTCCGGGATGCCGGTTCCGTTGTCGGCATACGAGAAATAGCAGAATTTCTCGTCTTCGTGGTATTTCCGGATGGTGACGGTTACCCCTTTCCCGGCATATCGGATGGTGTTTTCCATAAAGTTTTGGAAGACTGAGAACAGCAGCGATTCGTTCCCATTTACACGGACTGATTCATCGACATCAATTACACAATTGATCTTGTTTTCTTCCAACCGTGAGGCCAGGTTTTCGATCACTTCGTTAATGACTGTCCGGACGGTTACAGGCTTGATTTCGAACAGTTCGCCGGCATCTTCGATGTTGTTCAGAAGCGAAATGTCGTTGAGCAGTTCGGTCAGGCGCTCGGCTTGTCCGTATGCTTTTTCGATAAAATAGCGTTTCTTTTCTTCCGGGACACGATGGTTGTGGAGCAAGGTTTCAAGGTAGCCCTTAATGGAGGCCAGTGGTGTTTTCAGTTCGTGGGCAATGTTCGAGGTCAGCTGCTGCTTCAACAACCGGCGCTTTTCGAGCCTTGAAATATCGCTGATCAGGATCTCGAAGCTGCGGTCGGCAAACACAATGCTTTTCACCTGGAAATAGGTTTCTCCTTTCGAGATGGTGCACTCGAATTGGGGCAGGTTTTTGCTGGTGATTGGTTCTTTCGAGTGGATGTATTTGTCGGTGAACTCGAATACTTTCTGAAATTCAGGGATACTGAAAATGTTTTCAGCCGTGATGGTCGACTGGTCAGAAACCACATTGATGAATTGGATAAAATGGCTGTTCGCCAGTATCTTCTCGCGGTTGGCGTTGAAGATGGCGATTCCCTCGTTCAACACATTGAGGTGGTTGTACAGCTTTTCGTGTTCAAGGGTCAGGTCGTCTTTGGCTTTTTTCAGGTTGTTGTAAATGGTTATAATCTGTTTCCGGATTACGCCCAGTTCATTATCCTGAAATTTGGTGTTGAGGCTGATGTCTTCGTCGCGTCCGGCTTTAACGGCAAAATCTTTCAGTTTGGTGATGAAGTCGCTCAGGCGCCGGGTGATCAGGTGCAGGATGAGCCACATCAGGGAAAACAGGAAAACGATGAACACGATGAAAATGTGCTCGGTCTTCAGGAATTTGCGGACCTCGATGTTGTAAACCACGGCTGTCCGGATAAAATAGTTCTGGTAATAGCGCGAATAATAATAAAAATCCTGGCTGGTGGTGGCCGATCTGCGGATACTCGACCCTTTCCCCGAATAAATTGATTTCTGGACTTCCGGGCGTTGCAGGTGGTTTTCCATGTACTCGTAATCCGAGACAAAACTATCGTACATGACAACGCCTTTCGGATCGATGATGGTCAGGCGTGTATTCGAAAGGGGCAGGATGTTTTTCAGCGAGTCGAGCAGGTGAAAATTCTTGTTCTCAAAAATGTGGTAATGCTCAATGTATTGATGAGCTGTTTCGCTGATGTTGTCGAGCTTGTTTTCGAGCTGTCCGATGCGGTACTCTTTTTCGCGATCGAACTGGTAAATGAAAACCGCAATGGTAAAAATGCTGAACACAGCAAAGAAACTCAGGAAAATGCGGCGGCGGTATGTTCGTTGAAAAATCACAGTTTTTGCATTTAAGGGTTCAGTGTCATAGGCGGGATATCCCCGCAGTAATGCATCATATCCGATTTTTAATATTCAAAGCAATATCCGTAACCCGAGCGTCCTTTGATCAGGTTGCCGTAGTCGCCGATTTTTTTCCGAAGGCGGGCGATGTTGACATCAACGTTGCGTTCGGTAACAATTACGTCGTTGCTCCAGATGCGGTCCAGGATTTCCTGGCGGCTGATAAACTTGCCACGGTTTGAAACCAGCATGGTCAGTATTTCAAATTCTTTTCGGGTCAGGCTGATGGCTTCTCCGGAAATGGAAACTATCTTCCGGTACAGGTCAATTTCCATCTCGTCAATAGCGATGAGCTGTTGCTTATTTTCGGCATTTCTTCCGCGGCGTAATACGGCCCGGGTACGCGCCACCACTTCTTTAATCGAGAATGGTTTGGTAATGTAATCATCACCCCCGACATTAAAGCCGGTGAGCATATCGTTTTCCGATTCGCGGGCAGTCAGGAAAATAATCGGGACGCTCAGGTTCATTTCTTTGCGGAGTTTATCGGCCAGTTTAAATCCCGACATGCCGCCCATCATGACGTCGAGCAGGATCAGGTCGAAACTTTCCGGCGATTTGGTCAGGGCCTCTTCGGCCGAATGGGCTACTTCAATTTCCCAGCCTTCGCTCGAAAGGTTGAATTGAAGGATTTCGCACAGGTCTTTTTCGTCGTCGACGACTAATATTCTGTATTCGTCATTCATGGTTGTGGTATTTTGATTCGTCTTCGGGTTCGGTCAACTTGTGGTGCCTAATGTCTTTTCCTTCACAGGCATAAATGGCAGCTTCGGCAATGTTGGTCGAGTGGTCGGCAATCCGTTCGATGTTCGAGATCATTTCGCGGATGTTGATGAAGCTCATCAGGATGCTTTTTTTGTCGTCGATTTCTTTGGCTTTCGAAGCTGCTTTTTTCAACAGTTTCTGGCTGAATTCAGAAATCAGCGGGTCGGTTTTTATCGTCCATCCGGCCAGTTCCATGTCGTTGGTGGTAAACGATACGAGTGAGGTTTTTACCATTTTCACACTCAACAGTACCATGTTCGAAATGGTTTCTGACAAGAAATTGTATATTTCCCTGTTTTTGATCTTACCCATAATCTCGGTGATTTTCACAACATGGTCGCTGATCCGCTCCAGGCTGATCACAATCCGGTAGGTGGCAAACAGTTTGCGGACCTCGGATGCCATCGGTTGATAAAGGACAATGGCATTTACAACTTTTTCGCTCAGTTTTACCTCGATTTTGTTCACATGTTTCTCGTTTTCCAAAATCCGGATGGCCGTTTCTTCCGGTATGGCCAGTTCACCTGAGTTTACAATATCTTCCAACAGGTCGAGCTGTTGAAGGATCAGGTTCCCGAACCCTTCAAAATCGGTGAGTATACCTTGTATTGCTTCGTCTTTTTTGATTGACATGTCTTGTTGCGTTTACGTTACTAAAATTAACCTAATTTGTGATAAAACAAGTAGCCGGTTTTTCTCCGGAATTCCCGGTACGATTGATTAACCAAATTTCCCGGTAAGGTATTCCTCCGTGCGTTTATCCTGCGGGTTGGTAAACATGTTCTTGGTCTTTCCGTATTCAACCAGTTCTCCCAGGTACATAAACATGGAATAGTCTGAAATACGGGCAGCCTGCGACATGTTGTGTGTAACCAGGACAATTGTGTAATGTTCTTTCAGTTTGATGAGCAGGTCTTCGATTTTTGAGGTAGCAATCGGATCGAGCGCCGAAGTTGGTTCGTCGAGCAGGATTACTTCGGGGCCAAAAGCCAGGGCCCGCGCTATGCAAAGGCGTTGTTGCTGTCCGCCTGAGAGGAAGGTCCCTTTCTTGTTCAGCGAGTCTTTCACTTCGTCCCAAAGCGCCACATCGCGCAGCGAACGTTCAACAATTTCATCCTTCTCTTTTTTCTTGATAGAGTTCCCATTAAGTTTGTATCCGGCAATCACGTTTTCGTAAATACTCATGGTCGGGAACGGGTTGGGCCGTTGGAACACCATGCCCATTTTCCGGCGCAAACGGATGGTCGACATCTTGAAAATATCTTCATCGTTTAGCCTGACCGAGCCAGTTGTTGTGATGTTTTCGTACAGCTCGTGCATCCGGTTCAGGGCGCGTAGCAGGGTACTTTTTCCGCAGCCCGACGGTCCCATAATGGCCGTCACGCTGTTCTTTTTTATCCCGACCGTCACGTTTTTTACCGCTACTTTTTTATCGTAGGCAATCGAAAGGTCTTCGATGGTCAGGATCGGGTCTTTTATGGTAACAATATTTGGGTTCATATACTTTGTTTATTTTCGGCCCGCCGCAATTTGTTTGGAAATGACATTCAGCGACAGCACAATAATCATCAGTAACAACGACGAGCTCCAGATCAGGTCAACCATGTTGGGGTCGTTGTAAAATTCCCAGATCAGCAGCGGAACGGCGCTGGTGGGTTTTGCAATGTTCAGGTTGATCACCGAGCTGCCAAGTGCCGTAAGCATCAATGGGGCTGTTTCGCCCATCACACGGCCGATGGCCAGCAGAATTCCGGTCAACAGCCCGCTGAACCCGGTTGGGATCATTACTTTCAGTATTACTTTATAGTAGGGAACCCCCAGTGCCAGTGCTGCTTCTTTTAGCGATTGCGGGATCATCTTAAATGTTTCTTCGGTCGAACGTACAATCATGGGCAGCATCATGATGGCCAGCGAAACGCTTCCGGCCAACGCTGAAAAACCGTTGGTAACATGTTTCACCACCCACATGTACGAAATCAGGCCCAGTACGATTGACGGAACGCCTTGCAGGATATCGGAGACATTCCGGATCAGGTTGGGCAAAAATTTGCCGGGCGTTTCGTAGAGGTAAATTCCGGCGATAATCCCGACCGGGATGGCAATTGCAGCGGCCATGGCCACCATCAGGAGCGTCCCGACAAGCCCGTTGGCGATGCCTCCCGGAATGGTTTCGTGGTTGCTGATCGCGGTCATCGCTTCGAATGTGCTTGGCGTGTTTTCGACAATGAACCCGAAGCTGAGCTGCTTGTATCCTTTGGCAATGAGTTTCCCGATAATCAATACGATAGGAGAGATTGTCAGGAGCGAAAAAAAGATAACAATCCCTAGTACGATTTTATCCTTCAGTATCCGGGATCGTGTATTGTCTGTTTCGTTTAATGCGTTCATGGTCAGGCCATTTTTTTTATAATTAGTTTCCCGATGGCATTAACGATTCCGGTTATAAGGAACAACAGAAGGCCGATTGCAATGAGGGAGCTGAGTTTTAACCCATCGGCTTCGCCAAATTGGTTGGCAATGACCGAGGCCATGGTATTCCCGGTCGAGGTAAAGCTGGTCGGGACGATGTTTGCATTGCCGATGAGCATGGTTACTGCCATGGTTTCGCCCAGTGCGCGGCCGAACGAAAGGATGTAGCCGGCAATGATCCCGGAGCGTGCGGCCGGAATGGTAACATGCGTAATTACTTCGAGCCGTGTTGCACCCAGCGAGTAGGCTGCTTCTTTCAGGTCGTTGGGGACCATCATGATAATTTCGTTGCTTAATGAGGTGGCATAAGGGATGATCATGATCGCCAGGATCAGGCTTGCCGTGAAAACGCCAAATCCTTGATTTTCGAACCCCATGTCGACCAGGAACGGACGTAGCACATAAAATCCCCACAGTCCATAAACAATGGATGGGATTCCGGCCAGTAGGTCGACCATCATCCCGATGATTTTCGACGCGCGCGATTTTCGGAAATATTCTCCCAGGAACAAGGCTGTAGAAAACGACAACGGGAGGCTGATAACCAATGCAGCAAGCGATGTAATTAACGTTCCGGCAATAAAAGGCAGCGCTCCGTAACTTTCTTTACCTTCGGTCGGGTCCCAGGTTGCAGAAGTTATAAAGCCCAGCCCGAAATGACTAAAGGAGGGTATGGCGCCTCCAACCAGGGCGAAAACCATGCCTCCTGCCACGATGAGTATCAGTACGGAAACTGAGATTAATACAATTCGGGTGACCTTGTCGGTGTTCATTCGGTTTTTTTAAGCGTGAAGCAGTGCGACAATATCGTTGAGCATAGAATAACGGATCTCAAAAACGTTGTCACACTGCTGATATCTGATCGAATTATTTCAAAAGCGCTTCGCCGTTGTAAGTCACTGTGCGGAGAATGGCTTTTGCTTTTTCAACTGCTTTCTCCGGAAGTGGGGCATAGTCGACAGTAGCAGCCTGGTTTTGAGCTTCGGGGCTTACTAACCAATCGAGGAATTGAACGGTTGCCAGAGCCTGTTCTTTCGAACGATTGTTGTACGATTGTTCTTTGTACAGGATAATCCAGGTAAACCCTGAAATGGGGTACGAATCCGGATCATTTGAGTTTGTCAGCATGATGCGGGTATCATCCGGGATATCGCCTTTGGCGGCCGCGCTGATTGATTCGATGGTCGGCAGCACGTAGTTCCCGGCATTGTTCTGGACTTTGGCAATTTGTATCTGCTGTGCAAATGCATATTCAGAGCCGATATAACCGATGGCGCCCTGGGTTTGGCTGATGGTTCCGGCGACACCCGGATTTCCTTTAGCGCCCATACCAACCGGCCAGTTCAGTGATTTCCCGGCACCTACTTTTTCAGCCCACTTTTTGCTGATTTTGGTCATGAAGTCGCTGAATATCTGTGTTGTTCCGCTGCCGTCGGAGCGATAAACAACCGAGATTGCCATGTCAGGAAGCTTAACTCCCGGGTTGTTTGTTTTAATGGCGGCGTCGTTCCATTTGGTGATTTCGCCTAAGAAGATTTTTTCGAGCAGTTCGTTGGTCAGTTGCAAACCGTCAACTCCGGGCAGGTTATATGCGATCACCACAGCTCCCATGCAGGTAGGGATGTGGACAATCGGGGCTGGCATCTCGGCCATCTTATTGTCTTCCAGGAAAGCATCGGTCGCGCCAAAGTCAACTACTTTGTCGGTCAAACTGCGAATACCGCCACCAGAGCCAATCCCTCCGTAGGTTAGCAATATACCGGTTTTTTCGGTGTAGTTTTTAAAAACCATGTTGTAATAAGGCATCGGGAATGTAGCTCCTGCTGCGGTCAGGGCAACCGATCCGCTTTTCTGGTCAGGACTATTTTTTTTGTTTGCGTTTTGGCATGCTGTAAACAGGATAACAGCCAGAGCCATTGCAAGTAGTTTTTTCATGATCAATTTGTTTAATGTTATTTGGTATTAGAATTTCAATTCGCAGTTAACCATTAGTGTTGACACATAATGTTTTGATGCATTTTTAGGGTTCCATCCCTGGTAGTTTGGGGCAATTTTCACTCCTTTTACCGGGGCGAATTCCAGTCCGGCCATGATCAGTTCTCCATCTTTCAGGGTATTCCAATCGGCAGTCTGGCCGGATAGCTTGTTTGAACTCAGATTATCGTAACGCCCGAAGACTTTCAGTTTTTTCGATATGCTCATATTGGTATAAACCGACGGTCCGAAAAGATCTTTCCCATTAATCATTCCCATATTTTTCTGGTAATTGTATTCGGCCGACAGGCTAAATTTATCAGATGTGTAGCCAACGGACCCGGCATAAGTTGATTGGGTATTTTCGCTTCCCATGAAATCGACCATACCGCGGAGAGTCAGTTGTTTAACAGGTTTAATAGTCAGGCCAACGGCAGTTCTTACGGCGCTGTCGGCTTGGAGTTTTTTGTAGCCTTCGCCATTGGTAATAGCCAGGTCGGCGCTCAGAACATTGTTAACCTTGTATGCAAAACTAATTCCCAGGTCGGCGCTCGATGCAATGCCGTATAAATCCTGAAACACTTTTTCAATGTAGCGGTTTGCCCAATTATCTTCCTGAACCTTAAATTGGGTAGTTGTGATCATCCCGAAATTGACCGTCAGGTTTTTTTCCTGATATTGTAAATAGGCATTTTTAATATAGGCTGTCATCTGCAAGCTGCCAACTCCGGGGTTGCCAATGTCGAAGTTTAGTTTTCCGGAAAATTTTTCACTAAAGAAGTATTCATAGCCGAGGTATGCTCGGGTAATTTCGAATGCCGAAACAGACTTTCCATCTGAGAACTTTGTGTTCATATTGCTGAACACCCTTGCAAATGGCTTCCCGTAGGGTTTAAAACTTTCTGTTGTTTCTTGCGACATACCTAAAAGCGTCGTGACAAGCATCACGACAGTTATTAAAACTGACTTTCCCATTTTTATACTTAAGATTAAGATTTTGTAACATTTTAAGCCGTTACAAAACTCCAACTATCAGATTACATCGCAATTGCAGAAGTATTACAAAACGATTAATTTTTACAGAAGCTTGATTTTTTATGATATGTTTATTTTTCTCATAATGAGTTTGTTTGTTGGTTCTTGTTGTGATTTTGGCTTTATGTTGATGCAAAAAAATTGTTACAAAAAAGTAAAAAGCATAACAATGAGGCCGACTCTGGAGCTCAATGAAAAAAGTTATCTTCTATCCGGAAGCAGGTACAAAAGGGCGATTATTACAGAAAATGTAACCGGAATTTCTGGTTAGATCAGGAGCAGAAAGGCAGATAAAACGGTGATGATAATAACTGCTGTCCGGTATACCTTCTCCGGAAGGATTTTTACCAGCTTAATTCCGGAAAGAGCACCGAGCGCAATGGCCGGAAGAGCCATTAGGTCGGTTAATAAAACATCCGGGGCGATATTTTTCCAGACAAAATATTGCAGCGGGAACTTGGAGAAGTTCAGGATCAGGAAGAACCAGGCGCTGGTCCCGATGAATGAGTTTTTGGGAAGGCGCATCGACAATAGGTATATGGCAAAAACCGGACCTGCTACATTGCCGATCATGGTAGCAAAGCCGCCCAGCATGCCCATGAATGCAGCAAACCACCAGCCTTTCGGAATAAGCTGTTCGCCTTTCCGGGCATCTTTCCAAAGCATAAGCCCGACACTGAGAAAAACCAGTATGGCGATAAGGCTTTTAAATTGTTCGTCGTTAACTAAGTTGCCAATCCAAAGGGCAATCAGCAGGCCTGCAAATGCCCAGGGCAGTATTTGGACCAGATATTTCCATTCGGCATGGCGGCGATAATAAGCTACGGCAAAAACGTCGGCCATCATCAGGATGGGCAGCAAAACACCGGTCGATTGCTTTCCTCCAAACGACATGGCCAGTAAGGGAATGACCACCTGCGATACTCCCGGAACCCCGACCTTCGACATGCCAATCAGCAGGCCGCTCAGGGCTATCAAAGCCCATTGAACAACCGAGAGGTTTAATCCCTGTATTAAATCAGTCATCTGCCGGTTTTTATTTTGTCAGGCAAAAATAGGATAATTAGCGGATTTAGGCAGATCTTGATTTTCAGGAATTAAAAAACGAAACAAAAACAATCGTTCAGGCTGGGTGTTGCATCGAAGGCAAATAAAAAAGGCCGGGGGGAAAATCCGGCCTTCAAACTACAAAATTGGCATATATACTTCCGATCTAACTAAACATTGCAAACTTCGGGGGTTCTTTTTTCCAGTATCCGGGGATCCACTTCCATCCATTTTTAACCTGTCGCCATTCGCCCGGAACCCAGATTTTTCCTGGTTTGGCCGGCACCCATACCGGGCCTACCCAAACGTAAGTTTTTGTGGGGCGGTGCCACATCCAGTGGGCAGGTATCAAAACATATCCACTCCCGGGCGAGGGTGGTGTTTTGATCCGCTCGACCGGAGGAACCGGTTTTTGCGGTACCACAACCTGCGATCTGCTTTCCGATGGATTGATCAGCAATAACAACATGCTGATTAACCCTGCAAATATCACTTTCTTCATGGCGTTGAGGCTAATTGTTTTCATTCAATGGCTTTCAAAAATAATGCCAGAAGCTTGTCAATTGGCAGTTCCCCGATACGTTTTTTATTGAATCCTGGGGATTTGTTAGTTGTATTATTAAGATAATCAGTCAGTTGTGCATGATATGGCAAATAGACTTTTATGCGGGTAGCTTCTGTCGCAAAAATCAAAAGGAGATGATTTATTTCAAACTGACATTGGCGTAATCAACCCGGTAATCGCCATATTGAGATTCGATCAAATCAAGAGCTTTCTGAACATCTTCCAATGCATCGGCCTGGAGCAACCGGATGCGATGTTCCCGGAAATTAGGCAGCGAAGGGAAGTATTTGGCAAAGTGCCGGCGCATCATCAGGATACCGCTTCGCACGTTATCTTTCCATTCAATCGACATGTTCAACTGGTCGCGAACGTTTTGTACAATTTCGGCCACGGTAGGAGCTGGCAGAATTTCGCCGGTTTGTAAATAGTGTTTTACTTCCTGAAAGATCCATGGGCGCCCGATTGAGCCGCGACCAATCATCAGGGCATCTACTCCGCTTTGATCGAGAAATGCTTTGGCTTTTTCCGGTCCGTTAATGTCGCCATTCCCAATGATCGGGATGCGCATCCGGGGGTTCTTTTTTACCTCGGCAATTAGTGACCAGTCGGCCTCTCCGGTGTAAAGCTGGGCGCGGGTACGACCGTGAATGGCCAGTGCTACCACACCGGCATCCTGCAACCGTTCGGCCACGTCGACAATGATTTTACTGTTTTCGTCCCAACCTAAACGGGTTTTGGCGGTTACCGGAATTTTTACGGCTTTCACGATGGCTTCGGTCATTCGTTGCATCTTATCAGGATCTTGCAGCATTCCCGATCCAGCCCCTTTCCGTACAATTTTTTTCATTGGGCACCCGTAGTTGATGTCGATAAAATCGGGGCCGGCTTCTTCTGCAATTTGTGCTGCTTCGACCATCGAATCAATGTCGTGTCCGTAAATCTGGATGGCTGCCGGGCGGTCGAAATCAAACAAGGTCATTTTTTGTTTGGTTTTTTGCACATCGCGAATCAAGGCTTCCGACGATACAAACTCGGTGTACATCACATCGGCTCCGTACTTTTTGCACATATACCGGAACGACTTGTATGTCACGTCTTCCATCGGCGCCAAAAACAATGGTATTTCACCCAACTCAATATGCCCAATCTTCATCGTGAATAATTTAAGCGCAACGCAACCAAAAGGTTATTTTTTACGTCAATTCAAAGTGGTTGCAATATTAGGAACAATTCCGGTATTTGTCAATCGACGTTGTGATTGATGTTTTAAGAAGAGATAACAATGAAAACAGTAACTTTGTTGATTGGCTTACTATTGATGGTTTCTGCATCATGCATAGATGATGTGGAGGAAAAGGGCTTCACCCTTGGGAAAGAATATACGTTTCAGATGAATCGCTGGTATTTTTCACAAGATGGCCGTTATGGGCTGATATTTACTGATGTGAATGATTCCCGTTGCCCCAGCGATGTGGTTTGCGTATGGTCGGGTGAAGTTTCATTGACCGGAACCTGGAAAGAAACCGGGAAAAACGATCAAACCATTCAGCTTCATTCTGTTGTTACCAATCTGCAAACACTCCCGGAAGGCATTGGGGTTCAGTTCGTATCGGTTTTTCCGGAAAGCCGAAAATCTTCCGAATCGATTGATCCGAAAGATTATCGGATTACGCTTTTAATCTCTGCAAAATAAAAAACCTCTGCCCTCAGCCAGTTTCTCGCGATTTTATCGGTTGTCGATTCGTTCCGGATAGAGATCATGGTTCAGCATCCGGTGTTCTGCCATTTGTTCGTACCGGGTTCCGGGTTTTCCATAATTGCAGTAGGGATCGATGCTGAGGCCGCCACGGGGCAGAAATTTTCCCCACACCTCGATGTATTTCGGGTTCATCAAAGCAACCAGGTCTTTCAGGATAATGTTCATGCAATCTTCGTGAAACGCCCCGTGGTTGCGGAAACTGAACAAATACAATTTTAGGCTTTTGCTTTCAACCAGTTTGTCGTCAGGAATGTAACTGATGTAAATTGTTGCAAAGTCGGGCTGTCCGGTTATTGGGCACAAGCTCGTAAATTCGGGGCAATTGAATTTGACCATGTAGTCGCGCTCCGGATGTTTGTTCGCAAAGCTTTCCAGTACATCAGGGGTATATTCGAACGAATAATTGGTTGCTTTTCCCAGTTTTTTAAAATCGTTCATCTCAACTTGATTAAAGACAATTCTTAAAGTTACTTATTTGCCAGATAACTTTCTAGACCCTTACGCCGGAGCTGGCACGAAGGACAATGGCCGCATCCGTCGCCGGGGATGCCATTGTAGCAAGTTACTGTTTGTGTGCGGACCAAGTCGAGCACGCCCAACTGATCCGAGAGCTCCCAAATGTCGCGTTTCGATTTCCACATCAATGGCGTGTGAATGGTATATTCATAGTCCATCGACAAGTTTAGGGTTTGGTTCAGCGACCGGATAAATTCGTTGCGGCAATCCGGGTAGCCGCTATAATCGGCCTGCCCAACTCCGGTGACCAAACTCCGGATCCCCAGACTTTTGGCATAAATCGCGGCATAAGTCAGGAAAATCATATTCCGCCCTTCAACCAGTGTGTTGGGCGGGCGGTTGTCCGGCTTTTGTTCTTCCACTTCCATGTCGGAACTGGTTAGCGCATTGTGGGTAATTTTCCGGAAGATGTCAACTTCAATCAGTTTGTATGGTACGTCGGCCAATTCGGCAATGTTGCGGGCAGCTTCCAATTCGGAGCGATGGCGTTGGCCATAGTCGAACCCAATGGCTTTTACTTCGTCAAACTGTTGTTTGGCCCAGAACAGACAGGTTGTCGAGTCCTGTCCTCCGGAAAAAACAACCAGCGCTTTTTTATCCATATTAAATCTCGTTTAGCCGGAATGGACTGTAAGATAGCTCGGTGTCGAATGTGTCGATACCTTCAATCCGTTTAATGTATTTTACAATCTGGATGGTTACCGGAAGAACCAGGATCTCATAAATGGTTTTCATGGTAGCCTGGGTCAGGATCATGGTAGCCAGAACAGGCACCGGGAATATTCCGGCAAAAGCAACTGTGATGAAAATCAGCGAGTCGGCGCTTTCGCCCAGCAGCGTTGAAAGAATGGCACGGGCCGAAAAGCCCCGTCCCTGGGTTTTTACCTTCATCCGGCTCATGACATATGCATTCAGGAACGACCCTGCCAGATAAGCGCTTAAGCTGGCAGCTACAATTCGCGGCGCATTGCCAAGTACTGATTGAAAGGCTTTTTGCCCTTCCCAGAATGGCGCTCCGGGAATTGTGATACCAAGCGAAAAAAATACAGCCGCCAAAACATTGACAACAAATCCGGTCCAGATGATGAGCCGGGCTTTCGAGAAACCCCAGACTTCTGTGATTACATCGTTCAGGATATAGGCAATCGGGAAAATAAGCACTCCGGCTGGCGCAGCCCAGGGGCCGATTAGAAGAATTTTTGCCGCAAGGATGTTTGAAATGAGCAGGCAGGTGGCAAACAGGATGCCCGCAAGCATGAATAATACAGATACTTCTCGTCTCATAATTTCTTGTTTTTTACGTGGTTACCAAGTACACGTGCCCGAAGGCGGATGGCAAAAGTACGAAATATTTTTAAAACAGATAAGAACGGATGTATTTCTGACTTAAATTCACAGCACTTTCTGAAATGGATGTATGCTGATTTCGTTCCGGAAAACTGAAGTAAAAAAGGGTCAAATTCGTTTGGATAAGGGTTTATGATGCATAAGGTTCTCCGTTTTTCATTCATTTTGTCTTCTTGCGTTCTGTTGTTTGTGGCCGGGTTTGTTGTAAGCGGCCATAAAGATTTGCTGCCTAAAGCAAACAAACAAGGGGATGTGCTTCCGAAGTCCAATTTTTTTAAGTCGCTTGACAATGCGGGGCAGGTTCCTTTTTTTCATCGTTCGGCGCTGGGCAACGATACACTTGGGTCGGGCTGGAACAAATATCTGCTTGGCTCTTCTTTTGCCGATAACGAATTTACTTACGAAAACTACGCCTGGTTTTTGTCCCAGGTTTCTGATACCAGCAGGTACATTGTTGTACCGATCAATGAGTTCAGAAGAGTGCACGATAAGAATAAAGTTGTAATAGGGTTGAGGCACGATGTAGATGTCGATCTGAACAAGGCATTCGGGTTTAGCCAGACCGAACGACAACTGGGGTTTCGTTCAACCTATTATATATTGCATACAGCCAGTTATTATTTGCAGGACGCACTGGATGTGTCGAAGCACAACCCGGCTATTCTACCAACTTTGAAAACCATGCAGGATGAATATGGTTTTGAAATAGGCTGGCATAACGATTTGGTGACCTTGCAGGTTGTTTATGGCCTTGATCCGGTCATTTTTTTGCATCAGGAGCTAAAATGGCTGCGTGAAAACGGGTTACGTATTTCCGGTTCATCATCGCATGGTTCCAATTATTGTTATACTTATCATTATACAACACTCCGTTAAGAGTTGTGTTAAATAATTGATAATCAACAAAATAACTTGATTTTTGTTTGGCAAAACCCCTGAGAATCAGTATCTTAAGAGAATTTACCAGATTCATTTCAAGTATGACTCTCAAGGGCTATGATT